>NZ_JAHFPY010000025.1:11795-33010 GCF_023266535.1 Sphingomonas sp.
CCCTGGGAAGCGCCCGTTCGCGTGACCGACGCGCTCCGCCCCTTCCTGTTGCCGGCCTGACCCGCTACAGGCCCGCCCCAACATGACTCGCTCGCTTTCGCGCTCCGCCGCCCGGCTTGCCGCCGTGCAGGCGCTCTACCAGCAGGAAATGGAGGGTACGCCGACCGCGCGCCTGCTCCACGAATTTCACGATCACCGGCTCGGCGCGACGATCGAGGGCGAAACCTATGCCGATGCCGAGATCAGCTTTTTCGACGATCTGGTCGAGGGCGCGCTGGCGCGCCGCGACGAGATCGACCAGCTGATTACCGAGCGGCTGGCCGAAGGCTGGAGCCTCGAACGGCTCGACAAGCCGATGAAGGCGATCCTGCGGGTCGGCGCCTATGAGCTCATCGCCCGGCCCGACGTGCCGATGGCGAGCGTGATCAGCGAATATGTCGATGTCGCCGACGCCTTCTACGACCAACGGGAAAAAGGCTTCGTCAACGGCCTGCTCGACGCCATCGCCAAGGCTGCGCGGCCCGCCGCTTAGGGCTTCCCACGGCCGCCCAAGGCGGGTCTATAAGCGACCCATGAGCAGCAGTGAGTTCGCCTTTATCGACCGGTTGCGGCTACTCGCCACGGATCCGGCCGCGCGCGGGCTCCAAGACGATGTGGCGGTGCTCGGCGACCTCGTGCTGACCCACGACATGATCGCCGAAGGCGTTCACTTCCTCCCCACCGACCCGCCAGCTTCGGTCGGCTGGAAGCTGGTCGCGGTCAATTTGAGCGACCTTGCCGGTAAAGGCGCCGAACCGCTCGCCGCGCTGATGGGCATGACGTTGGGCACGGACAGTGAATGGGACGAACGCTTCCTGACCGGCGTGGCGGCAGCCTGCGAGGCTTATGGGTTGGCGCTGGTCGGTGGCGACACGATTGCCCTGCCCCCTGAGGCACCGCGCGTGCTCAGCCTGACCGCCGTTGGACGGGGCGGCACGACCATCCCAGCGCGATCGGGCGGTTCGCCGGGCGACGCGCTGTGGGTGGTCGGAACGCTGGGGGACGCGGCGTTGGGATTGGCGGCGCTGCGCAACGACGACGAAGCGGAAGGCCCGCTGGTCGAGGCCTATCGGCGCCCGGTTCCGCAACTTGCCGCCGGACGCCAACTGGCCGCCCATGCCACCGCCATGATGGACCTCTCCGACGGGCTGCTGCTTGACGCCAGCCGATTGGCCGCCGCGAGCAAATGCGGCGTCGAAATCGATGTCGATGTTCTGCCCCTGTCGCGAGCCTTCATCGCCGAGCTCGGCAGCGATCGGCGCGCCAGACTGGCTGCGGCGACCGGCGGCGATGACTATGCGCTGCTCGCCGCCCTGCCGCCCGGCTTCGATCCCTTAAGCCTTTCTTTACCAACGCGGACCATCCTTGCCCGCATCGGCACTCTGACGGCAGGCGAGGGACTGAAGCTCTTCGACGCCGCCGGAGAAGTGCCGTTGCCGGAGCAGCTTGGTTATGAACATCGCGCCCAGAATATTTGAACCGCGCGCTCGTCAGTGGATCATCGCCCTGGTCGGCCTTGCCTCGGGCATGGCGACCGCGCTGCTGCTCAACTAATTAAAATCTTGCTGAATTAGGCGGGTTGCCTCCGCCATATTCCCCGTTACACCTTCCCACCGTTTTCTGGCGGCACTCGGATTCCCGGGCATCCGCGATTAGGGTCAACTAGGGGAATTTCACTTCATGAATCCGGTTCTTCTTGCGATTGCCTGCGGCGTCGTCGCGCTGCTCTATGGCATCATCACCAGCCGCCAGGTGCTCGGCTCGTCAGCCGGCAACGAAAAGATGCAGGAGATCGCCGCCGCGATCCAGGAAGGCGCACAGGCTTATCTCAAGCGTCAGTATACCACGATCGCCATGGTCGGCGTGGTTGTCGCAGTGCTCGTTTGGGTGTTCCTCGACAGACTGGGAACACCCATCTCGGCAGCCGGCTTTGTGCTTGGCTCGCTCCTGTCGGGTGCCGCTGGCTTCATCGGGATGAACATCTCCGTCCGTTCAAACGTACGCACAGCCGCGGCCGCGCAGAACGGGCTGCAGCAGGGTCTGACGCTGGCGTTCAGCGCCGGCGCGATCACCGGCATGCTGGTCGCGGGGCTCGCCCTGCTCGGCATCTCGGTGTTCTACTGGTACCTGACCGGCCCCGGCGGCTACACCGTCGGCGGCGAGGACCGCACCGTGGTCCAGGCCCTGACCGCCCTCGCCTTTGGCGCTTCGCTGATCTCGATCTTTGCGCGTCTCGGCGGCGGCATTTTCACCAAGGCCGCCGATGTCGGCGCCGACCTGGTCGGCAAGGTCGAGGCCGGAATCCCCGAAGACGATCCCCGTAACCCGGCGGTGATCGCCGACAACGTTGGCGACAATGTCGGCGACTGCGCCGGCATGGCGGCGGACCTGTTCGAAACCTATGTTGTCACGGTCGGCGCAACGATGGTGCTGACCGCGCTGCTGCTCAAGACCTCGGCGCTGCTGATGGGGATGATGGCGCTACCGCTGCTGATCGGCGGCGTGTGCATCATTACCTCGATCATCGGCACCTATTTCGTCCGTCTCGGCAAGTCGAACAACGTCATGGGAGCGATGTACAAGGGCTTCGTGGTCACCGCGGTGCTGTCGATCCCGGCCATTTGGTTCGCGATGCGGTATGTATTGGGAGGCGATCTCAACGCTGTCATTGCCACGCTCGCCAGCGGCGACAGCTATACGGGCATGGACCTGTTCTGGTGCGCGATGCTCGGGCTTGCGATCACCGGGCTGATTATCTGGATCACCGAATATTACACCGGCACCAACTACCGCCCGGTGCGCTCGATCGCCAAGGCCTCGGTTACCGGTCACGGCACCAATGTGATCCAGGGGCTGGCCGTCAGCCTCGAATCGACCGCCCTGCCGACGCTGGTGATCGTCACCGGGATCGTCGCCGCCTTCCAGCTGGCGGGCCTGATGGGGATTGCCTATGGCGCCACCGCGATGCTCGCGCTGGCCGGCGTGGTTGTTGCGCTCGACGCGTACGGCCCGGTCACCGACAACGCCGGCGGCATCGCCGAAATGGCGGGGCTTGACGATTCGGTACGCGAAAAGACCGATCTGCTCGACGCTGTCGGCAACACCACCAAGGCGGTGACCAAGGGTTATGCAATCGGTTCGGCGGGCCTCGGCGCGCTGGTGCTGTTTGCCGCCTTCACCACCGACCTTCGGGAGTTCTTCCCGAACCTCAAGGTCGATTTCAGCCTTGAGAATCCATACGTCATAGTCGGACTGCTGCTCGGTGCGCTGCTTCCCTACCTGTTCGGCGCGATGGGCATGACCGCGGTCGGCCGCGCCGCGGGCGACGTGGTGATCGACGTGCGCGAGCAGTTCGCGACCAACAAGGGCATCATGGAGGGCACCAGCAAGCCAGACTATGCCCGCACGGTCGACCTGGTGACCAAGGCGGCGATCAAGGAGATGATTGTCCCGTCGATGCTGCCGGTGCTGGCGCCGATTGTAGTTTACTTCGTGATTGGTGCGGTCGCGGGCCAGGAGAACGGCTTCGCCGCGCTCGGCGCGCTGCTTCTGGGGGTAATCGTCGGCGGCCTGTTCGTCGCCATCTCGATGACCGCCGGTGGTGGCGCCTGGGACAATGCCAAGAAATTTATCGAAGACGGCAACCACGGCGGCAAGGGCAGCGAAGCCCATAAGGCCGCGGTCACCGGCGACACGGTGGGTGATCCGTACAAGGATACGGCAGGCCCGGCGGTCAACCCGATGATCAAGATCACCAACATCGTCGCGCTGCTGCTGCTGGCGGCGCTGGCGGCGCACTAAACGACTAGCGTTCAATCAAGTTAGCCCCGCCCGGCACTGCTGCGGCGGGGCTTATTTTTGCGCTTCTGCGGCTGAACCCGATTGCACTTGGCCCGGGCTGCAGCCAGAATCTGCCTGCCGAATCCGGGGTTCAGGGGGAGAATATGCGATTCAGCCTGTTGCTGGTGCTGCTGTTGGCGGCGCCATGCGGTGCATCTGACCAGACCGCCAGACGGATCCCCGTCGAGGACTTCGCGGAGCTGCCATTCCTGCGCACGCCGGTATTGTCACCAGACGGACAGCATATCGTTGCCAAGAACGTCATCAAGGGCGTCAGCCGGCTGCTGATCATCAATGCCGACCACCCTGGGCCGGACCCCAAGATCATCCCGGTCGGGAAGATCACCATTAACGCGGTTCACTGGGCCGGCAATAACCGGCTGCTGCTGGAGGTAATCGGCAAGGACAAGTTGTTTGGATTCGAGATTCCGATCGGTCGATTGATCGTCGTCGATCTTGCAACCGGAGACTCGCGGATCGCCGATCGGAAGAGCCGCGGCCCTTACGGCGGCGACGTCCTGTATGTATCGCCAGCCGGCGACACAGCGCTGGTCGCTAGCCAGGACGATTTATCGTCGACGCCTTCGGTCAAGCGGGTCGACCTAGCGACCGGCGATGCCAAGGTCGTCGAGAAATCCAAGCCCGACGTATGGGACTGGTTCGTCGACGATGACGGCGTAGTCCGCGGTGGCGTCGCCTACGACAAACGGCGTTGGAAGCTTTGGTATCGCTCCAAGGCGGGCGAGCCCTTCAAGACCGTCCAGGGCAAATTCCAGAAGGACGACGACAGCAGCGTCGACCGGTTCTATTTCTCGCGCGACGGCGACAAAGGAACGATCGTCACCAACGAGCGGAATGGCCGGTTCGGTGTTTATCACTATGATTTCTCGACCGGAGCGATCGGCCAGCCAATCTTTGAAAGCCCGGTGGCCGACGTGAGCGAAGTGAAGGTTGATCCCGCGACCCGCGAGATTGCCGGGGTCCGCTACCATGAGGAGCGCTGGAAGACCTTTTGGGTCGATCCCAAGCTGAAGTCGCTCCAGGCCCGGGTCGACCGGGCAATTCCCGGCGCCGACAATGAGATCATCGGCGACGCGACCGATGCGCGGCTGCTGATCTGGTCAAATGGCGCATCCGACCCCGGCACCTACTTCTTGTTCGACCGGGCCAAATCGACCATGGATCCGGTGATCCAGCCGTTCAGCAAGATCGACCCCGCCGATCTGGCAACGGTCGTGCCGGTTCACTTCCGCGCGCGCGACGGGCTCGATATCCCCGCTTATTTGACGCTGCCCAAGGGCAAGGACGCGAAAAAGCTGCCGCTGATCATACTGCCCCACGGCGGTCCCTTTGCCCGGGACGAATGGACCTATGATCCGCTGGTCCAGTTCCTGGCCAATCGCGGATATGCGGTGCTCCAGCCTCAGTTCAGGGGCTCGACCGGCTACGGCAAGGATTTCGTCTCCAAAGGCTATGGCGAGTGGGGCCGCAAGATGCAGGACGATCTGGATGACGGGCTCGACTGGCTTGTCGCCAGCGGCAAGGTTGATCCCAAGCGCGTTTGCATCGTCGGCGGGTCATACGGAGGTTATGCCGCACTATGGGGCGCCATTCGCAATCCCGAGCGCTACAAATGCGCGGCAAGCTTTGCCGGCGTTACCGACCTCGAGGCGCAGCTTAGGAACAACCGCAAGAGCTTCTCCGCAACGCGCTACTTCCGCGAGTGGCGAACCAAGGTAGAGGGCGAGACGCACGTCGACCTAAGGACCGTATCCCCGCTGGCTCAGGCAGCGAAGCTTAAGGTTCCCGTGCTGATCGTTCATGGCGAGGACGACGAGACCGTGCCGGTTAGGCAGGGGAAACAAATGGTCGCGGCATTGGAGGCCAACAAGGCGGACGTCACGTCGAAATTCTACAAGGAAGGTGGTCACAGCTTTTCAAGCAGTGAAGACCTCGCCGACTTTCTGCGGCTGCTGGACGCATTCCTGGCAAAGAACAATCCGAGCTAGCCGAGGCTGACCCAATTTAACCGCCGCCGCCTTCCATTCGCGCAATGGCCATCCCATTTGCGCCTCAACGAAGGAGCCGCCGATGCCGCATGTCATTCAAGTTCGTGAGCCCGGTGGTCCCGAGACACTTGAGTGGCGCGAGGTCGAGGTCGGACAGCCCGGGGCCGGCCAGGTGCTCCTGCGGCAGACAGCGGTCGGGCTCAACTTCATCGATGTCTATCACCGCACCGGTCTCTACCCGCAGCCTGCGCCGTTCACTCCCGGTGTCGAGGGTGCAGGCGTGGTCGAAGCCGTCGGTTCGGGCGTCGATTGGCTCCAGGTGGGGGACCGAGTCGCCTATGCGGGGCCGATCGGGGCTTATGCCGAAGAGCGGCTGATCGATGCCGACCGGCTAGTGCAATTGCCCGACGACATCAGCGACGAACAGGCGGCGGCGATGCTGCTGCAGGGTATGACCGTGCACATGCTCCTACGGCGAGTATTCCCGATAAAGGCTGGCGAAACGATCCTGGTGCACGCCGCGGCCGGCGGGGTCGGACTGATCATGTGCCAATGGGCGGCCGCGCTCGGCGCGACGGTGATCGGCACGGTGTCGACCGAGGAGAAGGCCGAGCTGGCCAGGGCCCATGGCTGCGCTCACCCGATCGTCACCGCTCGCCAGGATTTCGTCGCCGAGGTCGAGCGGATTACCGAGGGCGCCAAGCTGCCAGTGGTTTATGACAGCGTCGGACGGGATACGTTCATGGGCTCGCTCGATTGCCTGCGCCCGCGCGGGATGATGGTCAGCTTCGGCAATGCCTCGGGACCGGTCGAGCCGATCTCGCCATTGTTGCTGGCGCAGAAAGGATCCTTGTTCCTCACGCGGCCAACGCTGTTTCACTATGTTGCCACAAGGCCCGAGCTTGAAGCCGCTGCCGGTGAGCTGTTCGAGATGGTGGCGAGCGGCAAGGTCAAGGTCGAGGTCAAGCAGCACTATGCGCTCCGTGACGCGGCCGACGCCCACCGCGCGCTGGAGGCTCGCCAAACCAGCGGTTCGACCGTCCTGACGGTCTGAAAGCCCCGCCTTTTCATTGCGTCACGCTGCGGCTATGAGCCGCCAACCCAATTTCATGTGTGAAGGATTTTAATGGCCAAGGAAGAGCTTCTCGAGATGCGCGGACGGGTGGTCGAACTGCTGCCCAATGCGATGTTCCGCGTAGAACTGGAGAATGGCCATGAAATCCTCGGCCACACCGCGGGCAAGATGCGCAAGAACCGCATCCGCGTGCTGACCGGTGATGAAGTGCTGGTCGAACTGACCCCGTACGACCTGACCAAGGGCCGCATCACCTATCGCTTCATGCCCGGCCGCGAGCGCCCGCCCGGCTACTAATGCGGCTGATTCTCGCTTCGGCGAGCCCCCGCCGCCTCGACCTGCTGGCGCGCATCGGTGTCGTACCCGACGCGGTCGACCCGGCTCATATCGACGAGGGCGTCCCCGCCGGCGAGCTGCCCCGCGACCATGCACTGCGCCTGGCGATCGAGAAGGCGGAAGCCGTCAAGGCCCGGCATCCCGACGCGCTGGTGCTCGCGGCCGACACGGTGGTCGCTGTCGGGCGACGGATTCTGCCCAAGGTCGAGGATGAGGCTACGCTGCGGACCTGCATGAAGCTGCTGTCCGGCCGTCGCCATCGCGTGCTGACCGGCGTCGCGCTGGCCATTCCCGGCCAGCCGACCCGCAGCCGCCTGGTCGAAACGATGATCGCGATCAAGCGACTGTCGGACGAGGAGATCGATTATTACGCCGGCCATGGCGAATGGCGCGGCAAGGCCGGCGGCTATGCGCTGCAAGGCTATGGCGAAGTCTATGTCCGCCATATCGCCGGAAGCTATTCCAACGTCGTCGGACTCCCGCTGGCCGAGACGCGACTGCTGCTAAAATCGGCCGGATACGACCTTGCCTGAGTGGCTGATCGAGCGCGGGATCGGCGAAACCCGTGCAGCACTGGTCGAGGCTGGCGAGATATTGGAAGCGCGTGTGCGGCGCGATGCGGTCGTTCCCGCCGGCACGGTACTGAACGCCAGGTTGGTGGCCGTTGCTCCCCGCGTCACGGTCGAGGCCGGCGGCGAGCAATTCCTGCTGCCGCGTGGCGTCCAGGGCGTGAGCGAGGGCGGGGAATTGCGCGTCGAGGTGACCCGCGAAGCGCTGGGCGGCAGCGAGCCATGGAAGCGCGGACTAGGCCGGGTGACCAACGAGGCCGAGCGCGCCGCGCCGGCCCTTGCCGAGGGCAGATTCGGAACAATCGATGCCTGGGACGATCTCGTCGCCGAGGCGCGCGAGGGTATCGTCACCTTCGACGGCGGCGAGCTTCGCATCGAGCAGACTGCGGCGATGACGACCATCGACGTCGACGGCTGGCTGGTCCCGGCCAAGCTGGCTCAAATGGCGGCCTGGGCCGCGGCCAGGGCGATCCGTCGGCTCGACCTTGCCGGATCGATCGGCATCGACTTCCCGACCTTGAAAGGGCGTGACGAGCGACAGGCCATCGACACCATCCTCGATGATTATCTGCCTGCTCCGTTCGAGCGGACGGCAATGAATGGGTTCGGCTTTGTCCAAATTGTCAGGCCGAAGCTGCGGCCCAGCCTGGTCGACCTCGCCGCCGACCGGGCAGCGTTCGAAGCGTGTGCGCTGCTGCGCCGGGCGGGCCGCGAAGTTGGCGCGACTTGCCTCGCCGCCCATCCGGCGGTCATCGCCGTGCTTGGTGGCCATCGCGACTGGCTGGACCAGCTCTCACGCCAGGTCGGCGGCGCCGTCACCTTGCGCAGCGACGCCGCGCTTGCCATGTCCGCTGGGTATGCCGAACGCGTCTAGAACCAAGCCCTGCCCGCTGTGCGGCAAGCCCGTCGCCCCCGACCACGCGCCTTTCTGCAGCCAGGGTTGCAAGGATCGCGACCTCCTCAAATGGCTGGGCGAGGGCTATCGTATTGCCGGCCCGCCGGCCGAGCAGGACGGACTGGACAGCGAGGATAGCGAACGCTAGGGACGCGCTCTCCTCGCCGGGATGACCATCCCGCGCCGTGGGCCCAGGTAGCTCAGTTGGTAGAGCACGTGACTGAAAATCACGGTGTCGGTGGTTCGATCCCGCCCCTGGGCACCATCGCCATATCCTCGACCTAGGCAATCAAGCGCGTTAGCACGGCGCATGGCCGCGACCGGGGATCGCCAGCAACGATTGGAAAAGTGGGCGGGCCTGGCATTGATTGCCGCCGCGGCTGCCGCGCTGATTGCCGCCAACGGATCGCTTTCCGACGAATATCGGCATCTGCTCCACTGGAAGGTTGGTCCAGCGCTTCCCCGCTACGGCCAGTTCGACTTTCATCATTGGGTCGCCGACGGAATGATGGCGATCTTCTTCCTGTTGGTCGGGCTGGAAGTGAAGCGCGAGTGGTTCGAAGGTCGGCTATCGACTCCCGCCGAGCGAAGATTGCCGATTATTGCAGCAATTGCCGGGATGGCTTTGCCCGCGCTGATTTTCCTGGCCGTGGTTCGCGCCGATCCGGCATTGGCCAGGGGGTGGGCGATCCCGGCGGCGACCGACATCGCCTTCGCGATCGGCGTGTTGGCGATCCTCGGGCGACATGCGCCGCCATCGATCAAGCTGCTGCTCGTCACCATCGCCATCGTCGACGACATCGGCGCGGTGCTGATCATCGCCCTATTCTATACGCAGGGGCTCGATGCCATGGCGCTCGCCGGCGCACTGGCACTGGCCGCGGCCATGATCGGCCTCGGCAGGCTTGGCGTCCGCAGCCTGTGGCCGTTCCTGATCGGGCTCGCGCTACTGTGGCTGTTGGTGCTGGCGAGCGGAGTGCACGCCACCATCGCCGGCGTGCTGGCCGCGCTGACCATTCCGCTGGGCCATGGGGACGGCCCCTCACCGCTCAAGCGATTGGAGCATGCCATCCATCCGTGGGTGATGTTCGGCGTGGTGCCGATCTTCGGCTTCGTATCGGCAGGCGTCGTGCTTGGCGGGATCGGCGAACTGGCCAAGCCATTGCCGCTCGCGATCCTCGCCGGGCTGTTCCTGGGCAAACAGCTGGGGATTTTTGGCGCGATCTGGGCTGCGGTGCGGATGGGCTTTGCTTCACGGCCGCAAGCAACCAGCTGGCGGCAGCTTTATGGCGCGGCGATATTGTGCGGAATCGGTTTCACCATGAGCCTGTTTATCGGCGCGCTGGCTTATCCCGGCGATGCGGTGCTGGCCGACCAGGCCAAGCTGGGAACCCTGGCCGGGTCATTGTTGTCGGCGTTGGCGGGTTACGTTCTGCTCCGCCTGGCTCCGGCCTCCGTTCAAGATCAGCACGACGCCGATGACGCCTCCGAGCTCTTCGCCGCCGACCAAGTTTAGGCATCGAGACCTTACCGATCCTCAATCCCAGCGCGACCATGGACGAGGCCATTAAGCAGCCGATGATCGCCCTCGGCTCCAATCCCCGATCCCAAATGCCGATCGCCACGACGCCGAAGAACAGCGCCGCAGCCACGAAACAGAGCTTGGTTGGCGCCGGAAGGCCCATGACATTCCCTCGAACAATCCGGCGTTACGAGGGTGTAATGAACCGTCCGCGATGGCAAGCCCTAAAGCTTCCCGGTCAGCTCCGGGACGATCTTGAACAGGTCGCCGACCAGGCCGATGTCCGCGACCTGGAAAATCGGCGCCTCCTCGTCCTTGTTGATGGCGATGATGGTCTTTGAATCCTTCATGCCGGCGAGGTGCTGGATCGCGCCTGAAATGCCGATCGCAACATAGACTTCCGGCGCGACGATCTTGCCGGTCTGGCCGACCTGGTAATCGTTGGGGGCATAGCCGGCATCGACCGCGGCGCGCGACGCACCGACCGCCGCGCCGAGTTTGTCGGCCAGCGGGTCGAGCAGCTTGTGGAAATCGCCTGACGAGCCGAAGGCGCGGCCGCCCGACACGATCACCTTGGCGCTGGTCAGTTCCGGCCGCTCGGACTTCGACAGCTCGGCGCCAACGAACGACGACTTGCCCGAAGCGCCGCCGGCGTCGACCGCCTCGACCGCACCCGAGCCGCCGCTGGTGGCGGCCTTTTCGAACGCGGTGCCGCGGACGGTGATGACCTTCTTGGCGTCCTTCGACTTGACCGTGGCGATGGCATTGCCGGCGTAGATCGGACGGGTGAAGGTGTCCTCGCCTTCGACCGACAGGATGTCGGAAATCTGCATCACGTCGAGCAGCGCGGCGACGCGCGGCGCGACATTCTTGCCGGTGGTGGTGGCCGGAGCGAGGAAGGCGTCGTGGCTGGCCATCAGCGCGGCGGCGAGCGGGGCGACATCCTCGGCCAGCTGATGCTCGAGATGGGCGCTGTCGGCGACATGGACCTTGCCGACGCCGGCGATCTTCGAGGCAGCATCGGCGATCCCGCCCACGCCCTTGCCAGCGACCAGCAGATGGACTTCGCCGAGCTTCGAAGCGGCGGTGACGGCGGCGAGGGTCGCGTCCTTGACGCTTGACCCGTCATGTTCGACCAATACCAGAGTCTTCATTTCGCCACTCCCAGCGCCTTCAGCTTGCCCACCAGCTCGTCGACCGAGCCGACCTTGATCCCCGCGGTCCGCTTGGCCGGTTCGATGACCTTGAGCGTCTCCAGCCGCGGCGCGACGTCGACGCCATAGTCGCCCGGCGACTTGGTCGCGAGCGGCTTCGACTTGGCCTTCATGATGTTGGGCAGCGAGGCATAGCGCGGCTCGTTCAAGCGCAGGTCGGTGGTGACCACCGCCGGCGTCGCCAGCTTGACCGTTTCAAGACCGCCGTCGACTTCGCGTGTGACATTGAGGTCGCTGCCGGCGACCTCGACCTTGGAGGCGAAGGTGCCCTGCGGCCAGCCCAGCAATGCGGCCAGCATCTGGCCGGTCTGGTTGCTGTCGTCGTCGATCGCCTGCTTGCCGAGGATGATGAGGTCCGGGCTCTCCTCGCCGGCGATGCCCTTCAAAATCTTGGCGACGGCCAGCGGCTCGACCTCGTCCTCGGTCTGGACCAGGATCGCGCGGTCGGCGCCCATGGCCAGCGCGGTGCGAAGTGTCTCCTGAGCCTTGGCCGGGCCGATCGACACCGCCACGATCTCGGTCGCGACGCCCTTCTCCTTGAGGCGGATCGCTTCCTCGACCGCGATCTCGTCGAACGGGTTCATCGACATTTTGACGTTGGCGAGGTCGACGCCCGAGCCATCCATCTTGACCCGCGGCTTGACGTTGAAATCGATCACTCGCTTGACGGCGACGAGCAGCTTCATCCTGCGCTCCCTGTTTGTCGGATTTGGTTAGGCGACTTCTTTGACCTGCTCAACGATCTTGCGGGCGGCGTCGCCAAGGTCGTTGGCGGCGACGATCGGCAGGCCGCTCATGGCGAGGATGTCCTTGCCCTGCTGGACATTGGTCCCTTCGAGCCGGACGACCAAAGGCACGCCGAGCTGCACCTCGCGCGCGGCTTCGACGATGCCCTCGGCGATGATGTCGCAGCGCATGATCCCGCCGAAGATGTTGACCAGGATGCCCTTCACCGCGGGATCGCTGAGAATGATCTTGAACGCCGCGGTGACCTTCTCCTTGTTGGCGCCGCCACCGACGTCAAGGAAGTTGGCCGGGAAGGCACCGTTCAGCTTGATGATGTCCATCGTCGCCATCGCGAGGCCGGCGCCGTTGACCATGCAGCCGATGTCGCCGTCGAGCTTGATGTAAGCGAGGTCATACTTGGAGGCCTCGACCTCCATCGGGTCCTCCTCGCTGATGTCGCGCAGCTGCTCGAGGTCGGGGTGGCGGAACTCGGCATTATTGTCGAAGCCGACCTTGGCATCGAGGACCATCAGCTTGTTGTCACCGGTGATCGCCAGCGGGTTGATCTCGATCTGCGAGGCATCGGTGCCGATGAAGGCGTCGTACAGCTTGGCGAGCACGTTGGCCGCCTGCTTGGCGAGGTCGGCGGTGAGGCCCAACGCCGCCGCGACGGCCCGGCCATGGTGCGGCATCAGCCCGGTCGCGGGATCGATGGTGATGGTCTCGATCTTCTCCGGCGTGTCATGGGCGACCGCCTCGATATCCATGCCGCCTTCGGTCGAGGCGACAACGGCGATGCGGCCGGTCGAGCGGTCGACCAGCAGCGCCAGGTAGAATTCCTTTTCGATGTCGACGCCGTCGGTGATGTAGAGGCGCTGGACCTGCTTGCCGGCCGGGCCGGTCTGGACGGTGACCAGCGTCTTGCCGAGCATCTCCTCGGCATGAGCGCGGACTTCGTCGATCGACCTGGCGAGGCGGACGCCGCCCTTGGCGTCGGGGCCCAGTTCCTTGAACTTGCCCTTGCCGCGGCCGCCGGCGTGGATCTGCGCCTTGACCACCCACAGCGGTCCGGGCAGCTGCTCGGCGGCCTTGACCGCCTCCTCGACGCTCATCGCGGCATGGCCGGCCGGCACGGGCACGCCGAATTTGGCGAGCAATTCCTTAGCTTGATATTCGTGGATGTTCATGGGCGCGCCCTTAAGCAGGTTGAAGCGCAAAGGGAAGCATGAGCGCGACCACCCTTAGCTTCACTATTTTCATGGGGACAGGCGCCATATTTGTGAAGTTAGCGGCGACGGCGGCATGTCTGAAGGAGCTGTGGTTCCGGGTGAATCGGCGGACCATCGTGGATGGATGCTAGACTCGGGAGGGGCCTGTAGGACAGATATTTCTGTGCCGTGACCGACCCGCCGACCCGCAAGATCATCCATGTCGACATGGACGCCTTCTACGCGTCGGTCGAACAGCGCGATAACCCCGAGCTGAAGGGCAAGCCGGTGGCGGTCGGCGGCGGCCATCGCGGGGTGGTCGCGGCAGCGAGCTATGAGGCCCGCAAGTTTGGTGTGCGATCGGCGATGCCGTCGGTCACCGCCAGGCGCCGCTGCCCCGAGCTGGTGTTCGTCAAGCCGCGGTTCGAGGTCTATCATGCGGTGTCGCGGCAAGTCCGGGCGATCTTCGCCGACTATACCGACCTGATCGAGCCCTTGTCGCTCGACGAGGCCTATCTCGACGTGACCGAAGACCGGCGCGGGTTGGGCAGTGCCAAGGCCATCGCCGAGGAGATCAGGGCGCGGATCAAGGCGGAAACCGGGCTCACCGCGTCGGCCGGCGTTTCCTATTGCAAGTTCATCGCCAAGCTGGCCAGCGACCAGAACAAGCCCGATGGATTGTGCGTCATTCCGCCGGGCAAGGGCGCGGCCTTTGTCGCCACGCTGCCGGTCAAGCGCTTCCGCGGGGTCGGGCCGGTCACCGCCGCCAAGATGGAGAAATTGGGAATTCTGAACGGCGCCGATTTGGCCAGCTGGCCGATCGAGCAATTGGAGGCGCATTTCGGATCGTCGGGCCGCTGGTACTGGCGAATCGCCCGCGGCATCGACGAGCGCGAGGTGAAGCCCGACCGTCCGTATAAGTCGGTCAGCGCCGAGCGGACCTTCGATGTCGACTATTCGGAAGCCGACGATTTGAAGCGCGAACTGGCGCGTGTCGCGGGCTATGCCTGGCAGCGGATCGAACGGTCCGAGGTCAAGGGCCGGACGGTGACGCTGAAGGTCAAATTTGGCGATTTTTCGCAAATCACGCGGTCGAAAAGCTTACCTGCGGCAGTGCCCGATTTTGTGACCTTCGAGGCCATCGGGCAGGGGTTGCTGGAGGCACTGCTGCCTGTGCCTAAGGGCATCAGATTGCTTGGTTTAGGTCTTCATTCGATGGTCGAGGGGGACTCATCCGAGCCCCAACAGCTAGGACTCGAAATCTAATAAGTTTTCTGTTATATAATTGTCATCAGCCGTCGCGTGCCGCGGCGGTTGTTTCATACAGGTTCAAATTTCACGGAAGTCAGTACCGGACCGGGGGGTCGCTATTGGGGGCGATACGGTGCGTATCGTGCTGACGCAAGTGGACAAGTGATGAGGTGACGGAATGGCTGTGAAGGCCCTTAGCTTCGACGTTGGCGATTATGTTGTGTACCCCAAGCATGGTGTCGGCCGGGTGGTCGAACTGCAAAGCACCGAAATCGCCGGAACCCGTCTCGATCTCTATGTGCTTCGCTTCGAGAAGGAAAAGATGACCCTTCGCGTGCCCGTCGCCAAGGCGGACTCGGTCGGCATGCGCAAGCTGTCGAGCGACAAGACGATGAAGGACGCGCTCGAGACGCTGAAGGGCAAGCCCAAGGTCAAGCGCACCATGTGGTCGCGCCGCGCCCAGGAATATGAGGCGAAGATCAATTCGGGCGACCTGACGTCGATCGCCGAAGTGACTCGCGACCTGTTCCGCGCCGACGACCAGCCGGAGCAGAGCTATTCGGAGCGGCAGATCTTCGAAGCGGCTTCGTCGCGCCTGGCGCGCGAGCTCGCCGCGATGGAGCAGACCGACGAGAAGGCGGCGCTGGCCAAGATCCACGAGATTTTGAACAAGGCGGCTGCGATCCACAATAAGGCCAAAGAGGCAGCCTAGGCTGTCCGGGGGACGGCCGTCAGGCTGGCTCTGCGGCTTAAGTCGCCGCCGAAGCCGAACGAGAAGGGCGCCCCTAACCGGGCGCCCTTTTTATTTGTCATGAGCCTAACGACCGCGACGGGTGGAAAGCGGTCATTAGCCTTAATGATTGGCAGAGACGGTGGCACAACGTGCCAATTCCCGCACATCCTTCTCGGCTTGCTCTAGGCTGACGTCGAAGTTGAACCAAGCGCAGCGGAGCCGCCAGAACAAGTCGAACGGATGGGATTGTAGATCGGCAAATACTTGCATGTGGGCTGGCTCTAGCCCGTTCCACTGCACGTCTAACATTCCGTGGTCAGGCGTAACCGAAAACCAGCGGTCGATGCATACCTCTATATATGGCGGCGAACCCATCTCGACGACGCTATGCCTGCGACCAAGCATCGGAGCGACAGGCCTCCGGTGCTCCTCGGCGAACTCAATGAAGCGGGCGTTCAGATACTCATATGCTTCGACGTCATCCATGCGGGTCGTTCTGCATACGGATGCTAATGACCGCAATGGGTGGAAAGCGGCCATTAGCACCGCATCGCTGTTAGCTAGCCCGCGCGTCGGCCATCCGCTTCAGATAGCGCGCCAGCACGTCGATCTCGAGGTTGAGCTTTCGCCCCGCCGCGATCCCGCCAAGCGTGGTGTGCTGGCCGGTGTGGGGGATGAGGTTGATGGTGAAGCGCGTGTTCTCGCCCGCATCCTCGACTTCGTTGACCGTCAGCGACACGCCATCGAGGCAGATCGACCCCTTGGGCGCGATGCCGCTGCCGAGCGAGCGCGGCGCCTCGATGGTGACGTCGATGCTGCCGCCCTTTTCCACGGCGGACGTCACATTCGCCACCACGTCGACATGGCCGGTGACGATATGGCCGCCGATCTCGTCGCCGACGCGGAGCGCCCGCTCCAGGTTCAGCCGCGCGCCCTCGGCCCACAGTCCCGGCGCGGTCTTCGACACGGTTTCCTGAGACACATCGACCGCGAACCAGTCCTCGCCCTTGTCGACCACCGTCAGGCAGGCGCCCGAGCAGCTGATCGACGCGCCCATGTCGATGCTGTCCATGTCATAGCCGCAGCCGATGGTGAGCTTGAGGTCGCCCCTCTGCTCGGCGGTGCGGACGGTGCCGACGTCGGTGATGATCCCGGTAAACATGTGCTTCGATACGGGCCTTCGATGCGCTTCGCTATCTCAGTCCCTACTCAGCATGAGCGGGACAGAAAACATCCGCTCATCCTGAGTAGCCATTGAGCTGGTCGAAATGGCGTATCGAAGGATCAGCGCACCCGCTCGTAGACTTCGAGCCGGTCGATGCCAAGCCGGGCGCCGTCGCTTGCCCGCCACCGGCCATGGGCGTCGGCGATCGCGTCGAGCCCGATATAGCCGAGGCTCTGCTTGCCCTCGCCGACCAGGATCGGGGCGCGGTAGATCAGGATGCGGTCGACGAGATCGGCCGCCAGGAACGCCGTCGCGGTGGCCGACCCGCCCTCGACCAGCAGGTCGTTGACGTCATGAAGTCGATAGACATCCTGCGGAGATTTAAGGATTTCCCAGCCGGCGACCGCCTCGCCGCTGGTCAGCAGCGCGCGCCTCGGCGACCATTGCTCCAGCCCCGGCAGGCGGACGTCGAGCTTGGGCTTGTCGGCCAAATACGTGCCGCGCCCGACCAGGATCATGTCGCTCTTCGCCCGTTCCAGATGGACATGAGCCCGCGCGTCTTCGCCGGTAATCCATTTAGATTCGCCTGAAGGCAGCGCGACCTTGCCGTCGATCGACAGTGCCAGTTTGAGCGTGATGCGCGGCCGGCCGCGCTCGATCCGGCTGAGGAAGCCCGACATGCTGTCGCGCGCCGCTTGCTTGCCGACGCCGGTCTTCACCTCGATCCCGGCCTTCTTCAGCATCTTGATGCCGTCGCCATTGGTGCGCGGGTCGGGGTCCCTGATGCCGATCACGACGCGGGCGATACCCGCCTCGGGGATCAGCTGGGCGCAGGTCGGGCCGCGCTCGCTCATGTGCGCGCAGGGCTCCAGCGTGGTGTAGAGCGTCGCACCCCGGGCCTTCTTGCCGGCAGCTTTCAGCGCCGCCGCTTCGGCATGCGGACGCCCACCCGGCGCGGTCGCGCCCTGGCCGACGATCTTGCCGTCAAAGACGATAACGCAACCGACGTTGGGGTTGGGCGCGGAGCGGCCGCGGGCCGCTTCGCCCAGCCGCACGGCTTCCAGCATCATTCGGCGATCACTCAATGCCGAATTTCTTCTCGAGCTCTTGGAACTGCCTGCGCTTTTCGGCCTCGGCCTTGTGCCGTGCTTCGGCATCCTTCTGCTGGTCGGCCTTGATCTGATCGTCGGTCCGGTTGGCCGGATAATTTTCGACGTAGACGATCTGTGGCGGCGGGGCGGTGTTGATCTTCGAATCGACGAAGAAAATGATCAGGATGATGATCGTCACCAGCACGGCCATCATCGCGGCGAGGACCTGTTCCCGGCTGCGCTGGCGAAGGAAGGCGGTGAGGTCGCGTAGCGCCGCGCGCGGGCCGACCGTCGGTGGTAGTATTGCCATGGCCCCATATGTAGGGCCCCCGGCCCCTTGGGGCCATACCCCCATTGAAACGCTCGCCCGCGGCCAGCCCCCGGCCGGTGCCGGCTGCCAGCCACGGGCAATGGCGATGGTCACACATCCTCCAGTCGGAAGCTGAGGCTGATCACCGTGGTCGACTGCACCGCCACTCCATCCTCGGTCGCCGGCTTGTAGCGCCAGGCCTTGAGGATATGACGTCGTGCCGCTTCGAGGAAGCTCGGATCGGCCTTGCCGACGGGATCGACCGCAATCACCCTGCCCCGCGGATCGATCGTCAGCCTGAGGCGAAGCGTCGCTTCTTCCTGGTCACGGATCTTGTCGAGCGGATAGGGTGGCTTCAGCGCCTGTTCGGACATGGCGATGCGCGGGCCGAGCTTGACCGGGACATGCCGGGGCGGATCGGCAATGATCGCCGTGCCGCTGCCGGCAAGGATGTCCCGGATCGGCGGTCCCTGGTCGAGCGCGATGTCGGTCGCCTGGCCCATGTCGACGATTGGTCGCTCAGCCGGGATGAACGGATCCTGAGTTTCCTGCTGTTTCGGCCGCGGATCATGGGCCGGGTCGGGCTTGGGCCTTGGCGGGTCGTTGGGGATGTTGATGATCACCGGCGGCGGGTCGCGCTCGAACCCGACCAGCTCCGGCCTGGCGGTCAGCACCGCGGCCAGCGCCAGCGCATGGCCGGCGACAATCAGGGTCAGGGCTTTGGGCGATCCGGTCCGCTGGGCGGTTCTCGGCATGTCGGCGGCATAGGCAAGCATTGCGTCTCTCCCACCATCGAGACATGCAATGTTACATCATCACATTAAATTCACAAGCGCTATTAACGAAGGGATATTCGGGACTTAGCCGGCAGCGGCGGTAAGCCGCTCAAGCGCCCGTTCCTTGCCGATCAGCTTGAGCAGCGGCCCCATTTCCGGACCGGACTCCCGTGCGGTCAGCGCCAGGCGCAGCGGCCGGAACAATGCGCGGCCCTTACGGCCGGTCGAGGTCTTGAGCGCGTCGGTCAGCGCGTGCCAGGGATCCTCGCTCCAGTCGACCGTTTCGGCCAGCCTGGCCGCTTCCTCGATCAATGGCTTGTCGTCTGGCACGACTTCCGGCGGGGCGATCAGGCAGTGGAGCACAGGGACCCACTCCTCGGCCTCGCCCAGGTGCGCGAGGTTGCCGCGCAGCACCAGCCATTCGGTCGCGCCGATCGCCTCGGGCAGCCGGTCCTTGACGTCATCATAGTCGAGGTGATGCAGCAGCTTGCCGTTGAGCTGTTCCACTTCATTGAGGTCGAAGTGCGCCGGCGCCCGGCCGAAGGTCGAAAAGTCGAAGCCCTCGGCCAGCTCGTCCAGATGCGCATGCGCCTCGACCGGCTGCGACGTCCCGAGCCGGGCCAACAGCGACAGCAACGCCATCGGCTCGATCCCCGCTTCGCGCAGCGCATCGACGCCGGTCGATCCCAGCCGCTTCGACAGCTTGCCCTCGGCCGCGACCAGCAGCGCCTCATGCGCAAAGTGCGACGGCTTGGCTCCCAGCGCCTCGAACATCTGGATCTGGACCGCGCTGTTGGACACATGGTCCTCGCCGCGAACGATATGGGTCACCTCAAGATCGATGTCGTCGATCACGCTTGGCAACAGGTAAAGCCAGCTGCCGTCGGCGCGGCGCACCACCGGATCGCTTATCAGCTTCGGATCGAACTTCTGGTGGCCGCGGACGAGGTCATCGAATTCGATCCCCGAGGCGTGGTCCAGCTTGAACCGCCAGTGCGGCGCCACGCCTTCCGGCGCGGGCGCGCCCTCGGGCTTGCGCTCATAGACCGGCGGCAAGCCGCGGCCGAGCAGCACCTTGCGGCGCACGTCCAGCTCTTCCGGGGTCTCGTAGCAGGCATAGACCCGGCCCGCCTGCTTCAGCCGCTCGAACTGGCTTTCGTAGAGCGCGAACCGCTCCGACTGGCGCACCATGGCGTCATGCTGGAGGCCCAGCCATTCGAGGTCCGCGACGATCGCCTCGGCAAACTCTTCCGTCGACCTCTCGACATCGGTGTCGTCGATCCTCAGCAGGAACCGCCCGCCATTCTTCAGCGCGAACAGCGCGTTGTGCAACGCCGTGCGGATATTGCCGACATGCAGCCGGCCGGTCGGCGAGGGGGCAAAGCGGGTAACGACGGTCATGGCTTGCCGCTTAGGGCGAACTAACTGGTGTGGAAAGCGTTGGTGATCGGGTAGCGGCGATCGCGGCCGAAATTGCGCGTGCCGAGCTTGACCCCCGGCGGCGCCTGGCGCCGCTTATATTCGGCGCGGAGCAGCTTCCTCTCGATATCGGCCACCACGTCAGGATCGGCACCGGTCACCGCGACTGCCTCGCGCACCGACAATTCCTTCTCGACCAGCGCCTCGAGGATGCGGTCGAGCAGTGCATAGGGCGGCAGGCTGTCCTCGTCCTTCTGGTTGGGGCGGAGCTCGGCTGTGGGCGGCTTGTCGATCACCCGCTGCGGCATCACCGGTCCGTCCGGGCCCAACCCGCCCTTCGGCTTGTTGGCGTTGCGCCAGCGCGACAGGGCGAAGCAGGTCGTCTTGTAGGCGTCCTTCAGCACCGAATAGCCGCCGGCCATGTCGCCGTAGAGCGTGGCATAGCCGACCGACATCTCGCTTTTGTTGCCGGTGGTCAGCAGCATGTGGCCGAATTTGTTGGACAGCCCCATCAGCGTCACCATCCTCAGGCGCGACTGGATATTCTCGGCGGCAATCCCGCTATTGTCGCCGTCGAAGCAGCGGGCCAGCATCTGGTCGAGCGCGCCGACACCTGGCACGATCGGAATGACGTCATGGCGGACGCGCAGCATCTTGGCGCACTCCGCGGCATCCTCCAGGCTTTCGTCGCTGGTATATTTGGACGGCAGCATCACGCACCACACCCTGTCGGCGCCCAGCGCGTCGACCGCGACCGCGGCTGACAGGGCGCTGTCGATCCCCCCCGACAGGCCGAGGATCACGCCAGGGAAGCCGTTGGTGCAAACATAGTCCCGTAGCGCGACCATCATCGCCCGGTACATGTCCTCCGGATAGGGAGAGAGGGTCGCTCTCTCGCCCGGCTCGCAGCGCCAGCCGTTGGCCGTCCGGACCCATTCGGTCAGCGCCATCGTTTCCTCGAAGTCCGGCATTTGCACCGCGATGGTGCCCTCGTCATTGGTGACGAAGCTCGACCCGTCGAATACCAGCTCGTCCTG
>NZ_JAHFPY010000104.1:0-3151 GCF_023266535.1 Sphingomonas sp.
AGGCTCGGTGATTTCAGCGCGAGCTCGGATCCTTCCCAGCTCTTGCCGATGTTTGCCCAGGGCTGGAGTCTCCTCCTGGCCATCATCCTGACTCTCGGCGCGGCGCTGCTCCTCATCATCGTGCCCCTCGAGATTTTCCAGCTGCGCGGCCTTTCGTTCAGCGCCCATCCGCTCAAACCTGATTTCAAGCGATTGAACCCGGCGCTCGGGTTCAAACGGCTCTTCTCGATGAAGATGCTGAAGGAAGCCGCCAAGAACATCATCAAATTTGCAATCTATGTGGCGGTGTCGGCGGTGGCGATTTCCGCGGCGGTTGACCGGGTCCGTGCCGGCCTAGACGGGGGACGCGAAATGGCTTCGGTCCTCTGGTCGGAAAGCTTGTCACTGACCGCCATGTTTGTTGCCGCCGCGCTGGTCATTGCCGCGATCGATCAGTTCATCGCCCGCCGTGAATTCTCCAAGCAAATGCGAATGAGCCGGAGCGAGCTCACCCGCGAGAATAAGGAGCGGGAAGGCGAGCCCCGGATCAAGGCCAAGCGCAAGCAGCTCCACGCCGAATTCGTGAAACAAACCGAGGGTTTGGGGAAGCTCGCCGGGTCCGACCTCATTGTCGTCAATCCCGAGCATTTCGCAATTGCGCTGGCCTATGACGCCAGCCGAATGAACGCGCCGGAGGTAAGGGCCAAGGGACGCAACCAATTGGCGCTGGCGATGAAACGCCGGGCGGCGATGCTGGGCATCCCGGTGATTTCGGACCCGCCGCTGGCCCGAGTCCTTTTTCGAAGTTCCACTGCCGGCCGCGAAATCGCGGCCGATCATTACCGCGACGTCGCCCGGCTCTACAGCCAGCTTCGGACGCAGCAACAACCCATGAGGGACGGCGATGCTTGAACGACTGAAAGCCAATAAGGACCTTGCGCTCGTCGGATGCGTGCTGTTGGTCCTCGTCATCCTGTTCGCGCCGATCCCGCCGGCGATGCTCGACCTGTCGATCATCCTCAACCTCGGCCTCGCGCTCACCATCCTTTTGCTGACCTTCTACGTCGGAAAGCCGGTCGAATTCTCGACATTTCCCTCGCTGTTGCTGGTCGCGACCCTGTTCCGCCTCGCCTTGAATGTCGCGGCGACGCGGCTAATCCTGACCGGCGCTAACGCCGGCGATGTCATCAATTCGATCGGCTCGTTCGCGGTCCAGGGAAATTTCGTCGTCGGCTTTGTTGTCTTCTCGATCCTGATCGTCGTCCAGTTTGTGGTGGTAACATCGGGCGCGCAGCGCGTGTCGGAAGTCGCGGCGCGCTTCACGCTCGATTCCATGCCCGGCCATCAGATGAGTATCGATGCCGACCTCAACATGGGCCTCATTGACCAGAAGGAAGCGGTTCGCCGGCGCGAGGAGCTGGAAAAAGAAGCGAGCTTCTATGGCTCGATGGATGGCGCTTCGAAGTTCGTTAAAGGCGATGCGATCGCCGGCATCATCATCGTCCTCATCAATATCATTGCTGGCTGGATCATCGGCGTCCTTGAAATGGGCATGGGCTGGTCGGAAGCCTTGCAGCGCTTCACCCTACTGACCATCGGCGACGGGATCGCCACCCAATTGCCGGCGCTGATCATCTCGGTCGCGACCGGGATCATCGTTACTCGCTCCTCGGCCGACCGCGAGCTGAGCACGGAGGTCTTGAAGCAGCTCTCGTCCGTTCCCCGCATTCCGCTGATCGTGGCAGGCGCTTTGGGAGTCCTGCTTCTCTTGCCGGGGATGCCCAAATGGCCGCTGGTGCTGATCATCGGCGGCGCGGCCCTCGCTTGGTGGCGGATCCGCCAGGAGAGCGGGCTCGATACGGCAGCGGACAATGAGAGCGAGGACGAATCCGTGCCGTCAAGCGCACCCCCGGCGATCGAGGTCAGGCTCGGAACACTGCTCGCCGCTACCTACAACAGCCAGGCCGGCGAACTCCTCGACCGCATTGCAGGATTGAGGCGCCAGCTTGAGCAGCAATTCGGCTTCGCCATTCCCTCGGTGCGGGTCAGCGAAGCCGCTGCGCTCGGCGACCAGGAATATGAGATCAGGCTATTAGGTTCGCGCTTTGCCGCGGCCAGCCTGTTTCCCGGCCGGATCCTCGCAATCGGCGACCGGAGCCTCGATCCCGGCATGGAGGGGATTGCCACCATCGATCCTTCATTCGGCGTTCCGGCGCTTTGGATCGAGCCCCAGAATGGCGACAAGGCGCGGGGTTCCGGCTTCAAGTTGATCGACCCGATCACGGTCATCGTCACGCATTTGAGCGAAGTGATCCATGGCGAACTGTCGATGTTGCTGTCGAGGGGCAACGTCGTCAAAATGCTCGAAGATGTCAGGGGCCGCCAGCCGGGACTGGTCGAGGAACTGGTCCCCAATATCCTTTCGGTTTCCGACGTCCAGCGGGTCTTCCAAAACCTGGTCGCGGAAGGCGTGTCGGTCGGCAACCCGGATATCATCGTCGAGCATCTGGTCGACGTCGCCCGGTTCCAGAAAGACCCGTCCGAACTTACCGAGCTTATTCGCCAGCGGACCAGCTACGCCATTTGCAACCAGCTTCGCGGCGTCCATGACGATCTGGCCGTGCTGAACCTCGACCCCAGACTTGAAAACCAGATCGTCTCCAACTTGCCTCAAGGGCAGACGGGCGCACTGTTGGTCGAGCCGCGCGCGGCCGAAAGCCTGCTTCGCAAGCTCGGGGTCATGGTGGATGCGATGCACCGTGATGGGCGCGCCCCGGTCCTTTTGTGCAGCGCGGAGCTTCGTCGCCATTTCAAGGCTTTTACCAAAAGGGCAGTTCCGAGACTTGCCGTGCTTTCGGTGAATGAAATCCCCAATCGCATCAGCTTAACGTCATTCGACGTCATTCGGATCGACGCCTAATATCAAATTCCTGCGCAAAAGCCGTTCCAAGGAGCCAATCGTGACCGATGTTGCCAATCTCGACGAACCCAAGGCGAAGCGCCTCGAGCTCCTGCTTTCCTATCTTGAGTCGGACCCGCAAAATCCAAGCCTTAAGTCAGAAGCGATCGAGGCCGCGCTTGAAGCGGGCGAGCCCGACGTTGCGCTTCGCCTGATTGGAGCGGACCGCGAGCTCCAGTCTTTGGGTGACCAGGAGCTCAACTTGCTTGGGTT
>NZ_JAHFPY010000104.1:3161-7124 GCF_023266535.1 Sphingomonas sp.
TTGCCCGACGCGATCATGATGGCGCCGCCGACGCCTTCCAGACGCTCCGCGACCGGGGCGTGGATGATCCCGCCATCCTGTTCAATCTCGCCTGGGCAAGGGCATTCCAGAAGGATTTTGCCTCGGCTCTTATTCTCCTCGATCCTTCCGTCACCAGCGCCATTCCCCAGGCGGCGATGCTCGACGTCCAGCTTCGTCACGACATGGGCGAATTTGAAGAAGCCGCGGCCCGGGCCGAGCAATATCTCGCGATCCATCCCGGCCACCCGGGCCTGGCGGCAGCAGTGTCGGTCCTCGCCCTTGACGTCGAGAATCCCGAGCTTGCCGAGCGCTGCGCACTTGCCGCGGGCAACCACCCCGACGCGTTAACGACCCTGGGGACGCTCTCTCTCGGCAAGCAGGAGCTGCCCGAGGCGATCGAGCTATTCGACAAGGCGCTTGAAGCCGATCGCAAGTCGCCGCGCGCCTGGGTTGGGCGAGGCCTCGCCAAGCTGATTTCGGATGATGGCGAAGGGGCAGCGGACGATATTGATCAGGGCGCCGAACTGTTCGAGGACCATTTGGGATCGTGGATCGCGGCCGGCTGGGCCTATCTCCTGAAGCACGATCTTAGGACTGCCCGTGCGCGGTTCGAGAAGTCGATGGCAATCGACCATAATTTCGCGGAGAATTTTGGCTCGCTGGCAGTGGTCGACGTGCTTGAAGGCCGGTTGGACGAAGCCCGGCAGGGGATTGCAACGGCGTTCAAGCTCGATCGCCAATGCTTCTCGGCGATGATGGCCCAGAGCCTGCTCACTTCGGCTGAGGGCAATCCCGACAAGGGACAGAAACTGTTCCGGAAAATCCTCGAGACGCCGATCAATGACCGGGGTGACACGGCTCTTCAGGCGCTGGCCCGAATGGGATTGGGCTAGGCTTTATCGCTCGGAGAGCGCCGATTGCTGGCGCCACCCCGGGCCACGGAAAATAAATTCCTAAACAAATTTGCGATTCCGCCGATTGGATGATTGGGCGGGGGAGAAATCTCTTGAACGCCTGCTGTCGTCGGGTTGGTCGAGGGAATTTCCAGGATGGTTGCGATATTCACGGGTTCGGGCGTTGGGTTCGAGCGTGGGTCGGGTTCGGTGTTGGGATCGCTGGGGCTGTTGGGCACCGGCAGCATGGGCCGCGGCGGCGAGCAGCTGATGTTCAATGCGGCGACCGGCAACTTCATGGTCAGCCAGCGCGACGAATATCTGGTCGGGCTTGGCCTCGATGCGGCGGTGACGCGCACCTACAACAGCCTGGGCGATCTATCCGACGACAATCATGACAATTGGCGGCAGGGCTATGACAAGCACATCGCCAACCTGACCGGCACCGCCAATACGGCGGGCAGCACGGTGCAGCGGGTGTCGGGTGACGGCTCGGTCATCACCTACACATGGGATGGGTCGAAAAGCGCCTATGTCGCGACCGACGGTGCGGGCGCCTACGACATAATGACCTTCAATACGTCGAGCCGGCAGTGGACCTGGACCGACGGCGACAGCCAGGCCCGGGAGATCTATGCCGAGGCCGGTGCCTACGGCTCGGGCGCATGGAACCTCGCGCAGCAGCTCGATAGTGACGGCGACGCCGTCAACTTCTCCTACTATGGCAATGGCCGGCTTTACCAGGTCACGACCGCCGACGGCTCCACGCTGACCTATGTGTGGAGCGGCGCCAGTTCGGACCGGCTGGACTCGGTCACGACCGGCTATACCGACCTTGCCACCTCGACCGCCAAGACGCTGACGCGGACCAGCTACACCTATGACGGGAGCGGCCGGCTGGCGACCGTCCGGGTCGACTACACCCCCAACGACAACGTCGTCGACACCAATGCCAACGGCACGATCGAGGCCACTGAAGGCTTTGTTACTACCTATGGCTATGATGGTTCGGGCCGGGTCAACTCGATCAGCCAGTCGGACGGCTCCAACATCGCCATCACCTATGATGGCTCGGGCCGGGTCTCGACCATGGTTGAGACTGCGTCGACCGGCGTCACCCGCACCACCAGCGTCACCTATGGCGCGGGCTATACCGACGTCACCGATCCCCTCGGGCTGGTCACCCGGCTCGAATATGACGGCTCCAACCGGCTGACCAAAATCACATTGCCACCCCCGGCGGCCGGCGGAACTCAGCAGCAGATCCAGTTCACTTACGACGGCAATGGCAACGTCACCTCGGTCACCGACGCGCTTGGCAATGCTACCGGCTACTCAAACTTCGATGCCAACGGCAACGCCCAGACGATCACCGACCGGCTCGGCAATGTCGTCACCCGGACCTATGGCGCAAAGAATGAGCTGCTGACCGAAACCAGCACCTCATCGGATGCCGGATCGGGTGCGGCCACGCACACGGTGCGCTACGCTTACGATGCCGAGAACCATCTGCGCTACCGGGTCAGCGCGGAAGGGTTGGTCACCGAGTATCGCTATACGACCGCCGGCCAGCTCAGCTATGCCATCGAATATCCCGAGCACTTCTACGATGTGAGCGCACTCGGATCGGGAACCGCACTTACCGAAGCCCAACTCGACAGCTGGGTGAGCGGTCTTGCCGACAAGAGCTCGATCCAGATCAGCTACAATCTCTATGATGCACGCGGGGCACTGGTCAGCTCCGAGAGCTATGGCATCGCCACCACCGCCGGCGCCACTTCGACCAGCGAGGGGACGTCCAAGAGCTTCTTCACCTACGACCAGGCGGGCCGCCTGCTTGCCCGCAATGCCCAGGGGCGCAACGTCGAGACGTTCGTTTATGACGGGATGGGTCGGCTGACCTCGTCGGTCGACGTCAATGGCGCGACCACCGCTTATGTGTTCAACGATGCGGCGACCACCACCACGGTCACCTACGCCAATGGGCTGACCCAGGTCTCGACCTACAACAAGGCTGGCGAGCTGATCAGCTTCGCGGAGAGCGCCGCGGCCACCACGCTTGGCGCTGCGACCGGCACGTCGACCTATGGCTATGACAAGGATGGCCGGCTGCGCTGGAGCCAGGATGCGACGGCACGCAAGAGCTACTTCATCTATGATCAGGTCGGTCGCAAGGTCGCCGATGTGAGTTCGGCGGGCGATGTCGTCGAGTATCGCTACGACGCCAACAGCCGGCTCATTGCCACCATCGCCCATGGGCTGCGCTACACCGGCTCATTTACCGCGCTCGACAATGCGGACGCGGTGATCGATCCCGCGACCTACTTGCCCGCGTCGAACGCTTCCGATCTCTGGTCGTGGACCATCTACGACAAGGAAGGCCGGGTACTGCAGGCGATTGCCGGCGACGGCACGACCAATGTGCTTGCCTATGATGGGGCCGGGCGGCTCATCTCGACCACCGGCTATTTTAACAAGCTGACCTCGACCCAGCTGACGACGTTCAAGACCACGCTTCCAACCGCTGTCACCCTTCCCACCAGCGATGCCAAAGACAGCATCGCCCGCAGCTTCTACGACAAGGACGGGCGTCTCCTGGGTGTCCTCGACGGCGAGGGCTATCTCTCGAAGATCGTCTACGACATGGCGGGCCAGAAGGTCTCCGCAACCTCTTATTATAACGCGACCTCGGCCGGCCTTCGCGCGAGCGGCACGTTCAATGCGCTGGTTGCCTCGATCACCCTTGACGCCGCCAAGGACCGGACGGTCAACTATGTCTATGACGGCCAGGGCCAGCTGCGCTTTGCGGTTGGCGCGACAGGCCAGGTCCTTGAAACCCAATATGACAGTGCCGGCCAGGCGACCACGGTCATCGCCTATGCCAATGCGCTGGCCGGTGGAACGAGCGACTTTACCTACGACAATGTGAAGGCGCTGGTCACGGCCGGCGGCTTTGCCTCGGCCAGCGACCGCAAGAGCTGGACGGTTTACGACAGTGCCGGACGCGCCGCCTATGTGATCGACGCCGAAGGCTCGGTGGTCGCCAACA
>NZ_JAHFPY010000026.1:0-8248 GCF_023266535.1 Sphingomonas sp.
CGTCATGGCGGGCCGGGGGAAAGCTGATTCGCCCGAGGGCGATGTCGCCGTGGTAGCGCGAGAGGGTTCGGCGGGGCCGGCCTCCGATTGGCTGCCCGACTTTGCCGGGCCGCTCGATTTTTCGCAGATTCTCGGCGTTGCCGACGCCCTGCCGATCATGATCGGGTTCATCGACCGCAACGAGCGCTACAGCTTCGTCAACCGGGCGCTGGCGGAGTGGTTCGAGCGGCCGCGCAAGGAAATCCTCGGCCGGCGCATGATCGAGATGCTGGGCGAGGAAGATTATCGCAACCGGAAGCCGCTGTTCGACGCCGCCCTGGCCGGCGAACGGCAATTCTTTGCCGCCGATTTCCATCATCCGACCCGCGGGCTGCTCGCCGTGCAGGCCGATTATGTGCCGCAGCGCGATGGCCAGGGTGACGTGTTCGGCATGATCCTGCTGGTCCAGGACATCACCGAACAGCGCGCCGCCGAGCGGGCGCTGAAGGAAAGCGAGGCGCGCTTCCGCCGTATTGCTGACAGCGCGCCGGTCATGATGTGGGTCACGCGGCTCGACCGGACCCGCGATTTCGTCAACGACGCCTATGCCGAGTTCGCCGGCATGTCGCGCGAGGAGGCGCGGGTGCTCGACTGGCGGGAGCGGATCCATCCCGATGACCAGGCGCGGCTGATTGCCGAAAGCGTGGCCGGCGAAGCCAGCCTCCAGCCTTTCACCATGGAGGCGCGCTACCGGCGGCACGACGGCGAGTGGCGCTGGCTCCGGTCGGTGTCGCAGCCGCGTTTCGGACCCGACGGCGAATTGTCCGGCTTCATCGGCGCGGCGAGCGACATTACCGAGGCCAAGAAGGCCGAAATCGATCTTCAGCGGCAGGTGGCGGATCGTACCGCCGAGCTGGTCGATGCGCAGGACCAGCTGCGCCAGGCGCAGAAAATGGAGGCGCTCGGTCAGCTGACCGGCGGTATCGCCCACGACTTCAACAATTTGCTGACGGTGGTGGTCGGCGGGCTCGACCTGATTGCCAAGCAGGTCAGCGACGAGCGCCTCAATCGCTATGCCACCAACGCCTTGGCGGCGGCAGAACGCGGAGCGAGGCTGACCGCCCAGCTGCTGGCGTTCAGCCGGGTCCAGCGGCTGGAGGTCAAGCCGACCTACGTCGCGCCGCTGATCGAGGAGATGCGGCCACTGCTGAAGAATGTACTGGGGCCCGGCATCGAAAAGATATTCGATCTCGATCCGCACCTGACGCCGGTGTTGGCCGACCCGACCCAGCTCGAGGTCGCGGTGCTCAACCTGGCGATCAATGCGCGCGATGCGATGCCCGAGGGAGGGACGCTCACAATCAGCACCCGCAAGCGGCGGATCAGCGACGATCCCGAGCTGGAGCCCGGGACCTACATCGAGCTGGCGATCGCCGACACCGGCTGCGGCATGGAGCCAGATGTGCTGGCAAAGGCATTCGAACCATTCTTCACCACCAAGGAGGTCGGCAAGGGTACCGGCCTCGGCCTGTCGATGGTCTACGGCATGGCGCGCCAGTCGGGCGGTTCGGTCAAGATCGACAGCAGGCCCGGCATCGGCACCACCGTCCGCCTGTTCTTCCGCCGCGCCGATCGCGATGCCGAAGTGCCGGCCAGCGGCGGCAAGACCGGCGACGAGCTCCGCCGCGGCCGCGGCCAGGCAACGGTGCTGGTGATCGACGACGATGAGGATGTCCGCCGCTTCATCGCCGCGAGCCTGGAGGAATATGGCCATGAGGTGATCGAGGCCGGTGACGGGGTCGATGGCATCGAACGCTTCGGCGCCACCCGGCCGGACCTGGTGATCTTCGACTATGTGATGCCCGGCCTCTCTGGCGCCGAAGTCGCCGCCCATATCGTCGCGACCAAGCCCGAGCAGGCGATCCTGTTCGTCTCGGGCTACAGCGAGACCGACGAAATCCGCAAAGCCGCGCCCAACGCCAATATCCTGTTCAAGCCGTTCCGCGCGGCGGCTCTCGAAGAAGCGGTCCGGGCGGCGCTGGCGCCCGCCTAGAAGTCGACCGACAAGGTTGCGTCGAGCCGGCGAGGCGGCCTCCGCTTAAGCCCGCCGCTGCCGAAAACGATCCACGAATATTCGTCGAACAAATTGCTGACCTGGAGCCTCAGCGTCGCCGGGAGCCTATCCAGCTCGAAACGATAGCGGCCGCCGAGATTGACAATCGCATCGCCTGGCACAGTCAACTCATTGTCGGGACTTCCGGCACGCTTGCCACTATACTGAAGGCCCAAATCGACCGAAATCTTGTCGTCCCACGGCAGTCGATAATCGAGGTAAAGGCTGGCGGTACGCTCGGCGATGCCGACCGGCTTGTTGCCGATCAGGCCCAGGTCGACCGCTTCGCCCGAGACGCGCGGCTTCATCAGGATCGCACCGGCGACGACGTTCAGGCCCTTGACCGGCTGGCCGGCCAGCGAGATTTCGACCCCCCGATGCCGGACAGTGCCGAGCTGGGTGAAGACCAGTCCGGGGTCGAGATTGAAATAGGGCTTGCGCACGTCAAACGCGCCAACCACCAGCCGCATCGGCCCGAAGGCATAGCGGATGCCGAAGTCGCGCTGGTTGGTCAGCAGCGCCGGTGGAGCTTCGCTGCGGTTGACCGCGATTTCCGGCGCGACCCCGCTGTCCTCGAGACCCTTGGTATAGCCGGCATAGGCGACCAGGCCCTTGGCGAGATTGATCGCAAGGGTCGCGTTCCACAGCCAGGGGTCGGCTCGGGTGACGATCCTGGCCTCGTCAGGCGGGCTGATCGTCTTGCGATATTTGAGCTTCTGGATGCCAACGCTGAGCTCGCCAACTCCCTGCCAGCGGCCATGATAGGCCAGCCCGACCCCATATTGGCGCGCCTTGTCGCTCGTCTCCTCGCCAAAGGTGACGTCGGGCTTGTCCACTTGGGGAATCGGCTCGCCCAGCACCACCGGGCCCAGATCGAATTGCTCTTCGCCGCCGAACTCGCCGGTCCTGTTGCCGCCTTTTAGCGACAGGTGAAATGCATGCCGCCGCGGTCCCTCTTCGAAAGTACGGGACAAGCGAACCTCGCCGGCATTGGCTTCGGTCAGCCGCGGCGGATGGATATTGACCAGGAATTCGGCGTCGCCGTCGGGCTCAGCATTGACGATCAGCGTGTTGTAACTGCGCCGGCTGTCGATCACCTGGTGGAAAATGCCGCCACTCAGGCGCCAGTCGCCGAAAGTGGTGTGGCCGAACAGGCCGATGTTGGTGAACCGGTTCTTCCAGTTGGCCCATTTCTGGGAATGGAATTTGTAGGGGATGTGAGCCGGCAAGGCGTTGCCGGCGGGAAACACAAAGGGCGTGCTGGTGTCGTGCGGGGATATTTCCAGGCCGTAATAGGCGCGCACCTCGGTCCCCTCGTCGGGCCGCCATGCCGGCGCGATGCCGATGCTGAAATAGTCGCCATGGTCGCCGCCCGGAAAATCGATGAAGCGGTTGAAGGCGACTCCTCCGGCCAGGCTGAATGTGTCGCTCAGTGGCATCTGGCCGTCGAGATCGACGCCCCATTGGGTCCCGCCGCCATAGAGCACGGTAGACAATGTCGGGTCCTTCCCCGCCGGGCGCAGGGTCATTTCGACGATCCCGGTCGGCGCGGGGAAGGGATAGCCCTGGGCCGATAGCCCGACCCGGACATTCGAGCCCGAGCGGATCCGCTGATTGCCGATGACGATTCCGCCCATGTACAGGCCGTCGATGCGGATGTTCCCGGCCACCGCCGGGCTGAAGCCGCGGACCTCGTCGGTGCTGTAGAGGCCGATGGTCTCATTGCCGACGCTGGTGCCGAACGCGTCGTCGGCCGAGGTCACGGCATTTTCGCTGGCGCGCTGGGCCCAGGCTGGAGTGGCAAATGTGCTGGCCGCAATCGACACGATGGCCAAGCGGAATGGCAGGCGACGTTTCACTCGGACCCCCTGGGAATTGCGCCGGCAGGAAACGCCTACGCGCGCAAATCCTCATTGCCAGAACGAGAACGAATAGTGAACCGACGATCGCGTCGATCGTCGCCAAAATTTGGCCGTTGGTAGAAAAGCTGGCCTTATGGCCGTGTGCCACTCCCCGGCTACGCCGGGTCGGTATCGATGCTCGCCTGTCCCCCGGACAGGCTGCGCGTCGCTACCCAGCCATCCTTTTTGCGCCGAGGCCGAGCACCATCTGGTTAGCTCGCTCATAGGACAGCGGCCGCCCGAACAAATAGCCCTGGATGGTGTCGCAGCCGAGGTCGCGCATCCGCTCGAAATCCTCGGCGGTCTCGACGCCCTCGGCAGTGACCGACATGCGGAAGCTCTTGGCCAGCTGGACGATCGACTGGATGATTGCGACATTCTCCTGCCGCGATCCGGCTTCGCGAACGAAGCTGCCGTCGATCTTCAGCTTGTGGAACACGGCTTTGTTCAAATAGCCGATCGACGAATAGCCGGTGCCGAAGTCATCGAGCGCGATGCCGACGCCGAGCGCGCGAAGCCGCTTCAACACGTCGAGCGTGGCGGTTTCGCCCCCGAGGAACACGCCCTCGGTCACTTCCAACTCCAGCCGGTTGGCCGGCAGCTTGTAGCGGCCGAGCGCCTGGCTGACGACGTTGGGCAGCGACGGCAGGATGATCTGCTTTGGGCTGACGTTGAGCGCGACGGTGATCGGCTCGGGCCAGGTTGCGGCGGTGCGGACCGCTTCTTCGATGACCCACTCGCCGATCGCCGGCATCAGCCCGCTTTCCTCGGCCACGGGGATGAACACATTGGGCGGGACGAAGCCGCGCTGCGGGTGGTTCCAGCGGATCAGGGCCTCGAAGCCGACCAGCTTCTGGGTCTTGGCGTTGACCAGCGGCTGATAGACCAGGTGGAACTGCTTGGCGGCGATGGCGCCGCGCAGGTCGTTCTCCAGGCGGACGCGGTCGTCCTGCTCGGTCTGCAACTCCGACGAGAAATATTTGGCGACGCCGCGGCCGGCGCCCTTGGCTTCGTACAGGGCGAGGTCGGCCTTGAGGATCAGATCGTCGACCGTCGCGCCGTCGATCGGGCCGAAAGCGCAGCCGATCGACACGCCGATGCGGATTTCGGTCTGGTCAATCATGTAAGGCTCTTTGATCGACCCGATGATGCTTTCGGCCAGCTGCTCGATCTTCTTGCGAGACTGGGCATCCGAGACGACGATGGCGAATTCGTCGCCGCCCATCCGGCCAACATGGCCGTCGGACCCGACCTGGTCGCACAGCCGCTTGGCGACCGCCTGCAACACCGCATCGCCCTTGGGGTGACCGAAGGTGTCGTTGACCGGTTTGAAGCCGTCGAGGTCGAGAAACATGATCGCGCATGGGACATTGCCGGCAGTGGCGCCGCGCAGCGCTTCGCCGAGCAGCTGGCGGACGCGGCCGCGGTTGGGCAGCCCGGACAAGACGTCCATATTGGCAAGGTGGGTCAGCCGCTCCTGCGTCTGGCGAATCTCGGTGATGTCGCTGCCGACGCCGCGGAAACCCTCGAAGCGGCCCGCGGTATCGACGATCGGGTCGCCAGCAATCGAAATCCAGCGCGGGCCGCGGGCGGTCTGCAGCTCCATCTCGAGATTGCTGAACGGCTGTTTCTCCAGCAGCACCCGGCCGAGCTCGGCATTGCCGCCAAGCAGGGCGGGCATCGAATGGCCGAGCAGCGCGCTGGCCGGACGGCCGAGCAGCGCGGTCATGCGCGAGGAAATATAGCTGACGCGATTTTCGCCATCGACCTGCCACAGCCAACCGACGCCGCGCTGCTCATATTCCTGGAGCAGCAGGCTGGCGCTCTCCGACTGGGAGCCATAATCGGCGTTGGTCTTCAACTGCCCGAACGCCCAGCGGGCGACGGTCAGCACGCCGACGATCGCCACGCCGAGCGTGAACAGGATCGCCAGCATGTTGTCGAACGGGATGGTCCCGCGGCCGACCAGCAGCGAGTAGCTGAGGCCGGCTGTGAAGATCGCCATCCAGGCGGTAACGCAGGTCGGCACCACGACCAGGCCGAGCGCGCCGATGCCAAGCCCGGCGATCAGGGTCGCGGCGACCATCTGGCTTTGCGCGCCCAGCGAAGAGAATGAGATGACCGGCAGCGACATCCACAGGAGCGCGCGGAGGATGATGTCGCCGACCATGAACAGCCGCGGCAGTTTCCGGCCGGATCGTCCGACATGGGTAATCGCCTGCGTCCGGCTAAGCTGCATTGCGATCAAGTTGACGCCGCCGACCGCGACTACCCAGCCGCCAAGATAAGAGGCAGGCACATGGCCGTAGAGCAGCATTGCCATCAGCACCGCCGCGATGCTGTTGGCGGCGGCGAAGAAGGGCGCGAACTGGCCGCGGGCGATCAGCTGTGCGTCGCGGAGCGGGCTGCTGTTATCGTCTGACTCGCGCGACGTTACGCCCAGCGATTCGCCGTCGGGCAGGCGCGCTGAAATCATACGCTTGTAACGGTCTGGAGCCTCGTACATCCGGTCATCCGCTTGGCAGGAGCCACGCAGATAGCCCGAAGACCGTTACTTCGTGGTTAAAGTCGGGGTTATTTCCGCGGCGGAAGCAGGCCCAATTTATCGAGATCGCGGGTGGTCACCGGGTGGTAGGAGGCCCGGGTTTTGGCGTAAATCCGCGCCGCGATCGGCCGGCCCCACTGCTGGTCCCCGGCGAGGCCGACAATCAGCGGTTTCACGAATTTCCGCCGCCCCTGGACCGTCAGGAAGTCCTCCAGCGCCGGAACCGCCGGATCGAACCGGTTTTTGACCACCAGGTCGAGGAAGGCGAACCGAATCTCGCTATTGCCCGAACGCGACAGGCTGAACGCCTGGTCGAGTGCCGCCATCCGCTCGGCCGGCTGCTTCCTGTCGATGCTGTTGAGGAAGCGCAGCCGTTCGTCGGTGGTCCAGCCGTTCCAGGTCGACATTTCGGGCAATTTGCCGGTCTTGAAGGCGGCCACCGCGGCGTCGGCCGAAGCGAATGCATTGGCGTCGGCCGGTGCGATATTGGCGGGGACGCCGGGGTCTTTGACCCATTTGTCGAGCTGCAGCCTGGTTTCCAGCGCCTGGTCGCCCTTGATCAGATGCTCGCGGATGTCGGCCAGGAACATGCTCGACGTCACCGGCTGGAATTTGTGGCGCTCGAACCAGCCCTTGAGCCATTCGTCGAACCGTTCGCGGCCGACCGCCGCTTCGATGGTGCGGAGGAAAGCGGCGCCCTTTTCATAGGCGATGTCGCCCAACCCATCGTCGGGGTGGCGGCCTTTGAGGTCGATGTGCAGGCGAGTGTCGGGACCGGTCGGCCCGCCATTTTCAGCGATTGCCTTGTTCATCGCGTCAAGGCCGAGCGAGACCTGCTGCGCAGCGACCTTGGGGCCGTAGACCGATTCGACGATCCGCCGCTCGGCATAGGTGGTCATGCCCTCGTTGAGCCAGAAGTCCGACCAGGTGGCATTGGTGGCAAGGTTGCCTGACCAGCTATGCGCCAGTTCATGGGCGATCAGGCTGGTAAGGCTCTTGTCGCCGGCAATGAAAGTCGGGGTGAGGAAGGTCAGGGTCGGGTTTTCCATCCCGCCGAACGGGAAGCTGGGCGGCAGCACCAGCATGTCGTAGCGGCCCCATTGGTAGGGGCCGTAAAGCTTCTCGGCGGCGTCGACCATTTTCTCCGTATCGCTGAGTTCCGCCGCGGCGCGGGCGAGTGTCACCGGCTCGGCCCAGACGCCGGTACGCGGCCCCAGATCCCTGAAGGCAAGATCGCCGGCGCCGATCGCGATCAAATAGGGCGCGACCGGATGATCCATCCGGAACGAGAAAATGCGCTTGTTGCCGCTATCGGCCGGCTCGGCGGCGCGCGGCGAGGACATGACCACGGTCAGCGGTTTGTCGATGCTGACCCTGGCTTCCCAGCTTTGCCGGATCCCCGGCGAATCCTGGGTCGGGATCCAGCTGCGGTTGAGGATCGATTCACCCTGGCTGAACAGGAAGGGATATTTCTTGCCGGCGGTCTGCTCGGGCGTCAGCCACTGCAGCGCGTCGGCTTCGGCGGCCGACTTGTAATGGACGACGATTTGCTTCGTGTCCGGACCAATGGCGATCGACAAAGGTGCACCGAGGTTGGGATCCTCTGCGCCAACCTTCCACGTCAGCGGCTTGCCGGCACCGTCGGCGATGCTCTCGATCTCCAGCCCCTTGTCGTCGAGGATGATTTCCCTGGCGCCCGGCCTGGCCTGG
>NZ_JAHFPY010000026.1:8258-29848 GCF_023266535.1 Sphingomonas sp.
CCTGGATGTCGAGCGTCGCCGTGCCGCCAATCCGCCTGGCCGTGAAATCGACAGCCAGGTCGAGCGCGACATGCGTGACCCGTGCCTCCAGCGGCTTGGCATGGCTGTGGATGTCGACTGCGTCGGGCGTATCGAGCACCGGCGCGATGTCCGCCGCCCCGGCGGAGGGCGCAGCTTCATGGGTCTGGCAGGAGGCAAGCAATAAGGCCGCGGCGGCGGCAGTCAGGGCACGAAACACTCAGTCTCTCCGGAAATTGACCTCAGGCGGGTTCGCCGACGGCCTTGTAGATCGTGTTGAGCGGCCGCTCGAACACCCGCCGCACCATCGGCTCGAAAAATTCGAGCGGGGCGCTGTCATAATCGGGGTCGAACGCGGTCTGGTCGTATAGCTCGCAGAAACGGGCCGTATCCTCGAAATGCTCATGGCCACGAAACGCCTCGCGCATGTCGCGGTTCATTCCGAGATAGTGGAAGAAATAATAGCCCTGGAACACGCCATGATGCTCGGCAATCCAGTGCAGCTTGTCGTCGACGAAGGGTTTCATGATCGCCGCGGCGATCTCCGGATGATTGTAGGATCCCAGCGTGTCGCCGATGTCGTGGAGCAGCGCCATGACGACATAGGGCTCGCTCTCGCCGCCGCGATGGGCCCGCGTCGCGGTCTGCAAGCTGTGCTGGAGGCGGTCAATCGGGAAACCGCCATAGTCGCCGTCGAGCAATTTCAGATGGGTCAGAACGCGGTCGGGCAGCGCATGGGCGTAGGGAAAGAAATGGGAGCCGATGATCGCCCAATCTTCCTGGGTCCCCTCGTCCATCGATTTAAAGCCGGCGCGCTGCGCTTGCTCGTTCATCCTGCCTCTCCTAGTCGGGTCCCATCAAAGTAGTACTTTGACGGGGTCCCTTGGCTCATCCGCACCCTAGACCGGTCGGGCCGTCGACGCCAAGCCTAGGCGCACCGCCGCTGTCCGCCTATATCCACCCGATGGATCGGGTCGCGGCGAACCAGGTGGATATGGCGGGCGATAGCGTCAGGGCGCTCGCCGAGGCCGCTGCGCAGGATCATGTCGTTCGCCCACGCGGCAAGGGGCCGGCGCGTCCCTTCCTCGCCGGCGTCGGGCTCGACCGACCTTTCTTCGACGACAAGAATCGCGCCTTCTGGGTGCTGCAGTCGATCGGGTGGAGCGGCTATTTCATCCTCCGCTCGCTGTCCGGCCTGGCCAATTCGATGGGCGCGATGTTCGTCGTCCATACGCTGCTGCTGACCGCGACCGGCTATTCGCTGACGCTGCTGATGGCGTCGCTCTATCGCCGCCTGATCACCATGCGGGCAATCTGGACGGTGATCATCAGCCTTGGCACCGTGGCGCTTGCCGCCGCCGCCTTTTCGTTCATCGAGACGTGGAGCTATTCCACCTTCCTGCGGCCCGACGCCAAGCCCGCCGGGGTCGAATATCTCGGCGCGATCATCCTCGATTTCTCGATCCTCGCCGCCTGGTCGGCGCTCTATTACGGGATCAACTATTATTTGCTGCTGGAAGAGGAGATCGACCAGCGCGCGCGCCTGGAGAGCCAGGCGTCGAGCGCCCAGCTGGCGATGCTTCGCTACCAGCTCAACCCGCACTTCCTGTTCAATACACTCAACAGCATCTCGACGCTGGTGCTGCTGAAGCAGTCGGAGCGCGCCAATGCCATGCTGTCGCGGCTGTCGTCATTCCTGCGCTACACGCTGGTCAATGAGCCGACCGCCAAGGTGACGCTGGTCCAGGAGGTTGAAACCCTCAAACTCTATCTCGAGATTGAGAAGATGCGGTTCGAGGACCGCCTAAGGCCGCATTTCAAGATCGATCCGGACACGATCGGCGCGCGCCTGCCGTCGCTGCTGCTGCAGCCGCTGATCGAGAATGCCATCAAATATGCCGTCACCTCGTCCGAACATGGCGCCGACATCTGGATCAATGCCCGCCGCGAGGGGCGCGCGGTGCGGATCGAAGTGGCGGACAGCGGGCCCGGCGAAGGGGGCGGTCCGATCGATGCCGAAGGCACCGGCGTCGGACTGGCGAACATCCAGGACCGCCTGGCGCAGGCCTATGGCGCCGCGCATGGCTTTTCCACGCGAACGAACGAACATGGGGGGTTCAGCGTTATCGTCGAAATTCCGCTCGAAACCGACCAAAAGGAACATTCATGACCATTCGCACCATCCTCGTCGACGATGAGCCGCTGGCCACGCAGGGTTTGCGCCTGCGGCTCGAGGCGCATGACGATGTGGAGATCGTCGCGACGGCCGCCAACGGGCGGGAAGCCATACGCGCGATCAAGACCCACAAGCCGGACCTGGTGTTTCTCGACATCCAGATGCCGGGGTTCGACGGCTTCTCGGTCATCTCCGGGATGATGGAGGTCGAGCCGCCGCTGTTCGTGTTCGTCACTGCCTATAACGAACATGCGCTGCGCGCGTTCGAGGCGCAGGCGGTCGACTATCTGATGAAGCCGGTCGACGAGGACCGGCTGGCGGCAACGCTTGACCGGGTGCGTCAGCGACTGGCCGAGAAGCGCGGCGCCGAGGAGGCCGTACTACTCAAGGAAGCGCTGGCCGAACATGCTCCGGAGGCGGCCGAGGAACTGGCCGACGCCATGCCCGAAGGACCCGCCTCGTCGCGGTTCGAGAAGATGATCAACATCCGCGACCAGGGCCAGATCTTCCGGGTCGATGTCGACACGATCGAGCGAATCGATGCCGCCGGCGACTATATGTGCATCCAGACCGGCGACAACACGCTGATCCTCCGCGAGACAATGAAAGACCTGGAAAAGCGGCTCGATCCGCGCCGGTTTCAGCGGGTCCACCGTTCGACCATCGTCAATCTCGACCTGGTCCGCCAGGTCAAGCCACACACCAATGGCGAATGCTTCCTGGTGCTCGACAGCGGGGCGCAGGTGAAAGTGTCACGAAGCTATCGCGACGTGGTGGCACGGTTCGTTCATTAGGAGAAACTGCCAAGGGAGGGCTTGATGGCGCGTGTAACCGGCTTGGGCGGGGTGTTCCTCAAGATCGCGGACACCGAAGCGACGTCCGTCTGGTATAAGGAGATCCTTGGCGTCGGCGGCGACTGGGGCGCCATGTTCCCGTTCAAGAACGACGATCCGGAGGGCTTTTCGCTGCTCTCGGGGTTCAAGATCGACACCGACTATTTCGCGCCCAGCAAGAAGGAATTCATGATCAACCTGCGGGTCGATGACCTGGACGGGTTCATCGCCGACCTTGAAGCCAAGGGCATCGAAATCCTCGGCCGCCAGGACGAGGATTATGGCCGCTTTGCCTGGATCGTCGACCCCAACGACGTGAAAATCGAACTGTGGCAGCAACTCGGCCCGGCGCCGGAGTGAACAGAGAGACACCGACATGAGCAAGTTCGAGACATTTGCGGCGCTCCACAAGCCGGGCGACCCGGTCATCCTCTACAACATCTGGGATGTCGGCAGCGCGCAGGCGGTGGTCGCAGCGGGCGCCAGGGCGCTGGCCACTGGCAGCCACCCGGTAGGCGACGCCAGCGGGTTTGGAGACGCGCAGCAAGTGCCGATCGATTTCGTTTTCGCCAACGCCCGACGGATCGTCGATGCGGTCGACCCGCTTCCGCTGACCGTCGATTTCGAAGGAGCCTATTCGACCGATGCCAAGCAGGCCGGCGATAATGTCGCGCTGCTCGCCCGAACCGGCGCGGTCGGATGCAATTTCGAGGACCAGGTGATCGGCGGCGAAGGAGTGCACGCCATTGACCAGCAATGCCACCGGATCGAGGCGATCCGCCGAGCCGTCGGTGACGAATTCTTCATCAACGCCCGCACCGACCTGTTCATCAAGTTTGAGCAGCGCGACGATGCGCTGGTCGATCAGGTCATCGAGCGCGGCAAGGCCTTCGCCGATGCCGGGGCGAGCGGCTTCTTCGTGCCGCGGCTGGCCGACCCAAGGCAGATCGAACGGATCGTCCGCGACGTGCCGCTGCCCTTGAACGTCATCGCCTTCCCCGGCGCTCCGCCCAAGGCCGAATGGGCTGCCGCCGGCGTGGCGCGGATCAGCCATGGCCCATTCCCGCACCGCGCGTTGATGGCCAAGCTGACCGAGATGGCGAGCGCGGCAATCGGCTGAAGCCGGCTAGCTCCGTGCGAAGTCGATGATCGCCTTGACGGTGTGCCGGAGCGTCGCCGCGAGCTGCTCCCCCTGCCCGAACGGCGCGCTGATAAAGGCGCCGTCGAAGGCCAGCGCCAGCTGCGCGCCGACCTCCGCGGAGTCATTCAGTCGCAACCGCTCAGCGATCGACGACAGGCGGTCGCGCATTTTCTCTTTGTGCGCGGCAGCGACCCGGCGCGCCGGATGCGCCGGATCGGGGAGTTCGGCGGCGACATTGAGCTGGGGACAGCCACGGTAGCCAGGGCGCCGCAGCCGGACATCCATCCAGTGGAGCAAGGCCTCCAGCTCGCCCCGCGGATCGTCTTCGTAACAATCGGCGATGGTGTCCCACTGGCTCCAGAAATCCTGGTCCTCCTGCTCCAGGAAAGCGGTGACCAGCGCATCCTTGCTGCCGAAATGGCGGTAGAGGCTGGTCTTGGCGACCCCGGATTCCTTGACGACCAGATCGACCCCGACGGCATGGACGCCCTCGCGGTAGAATAGAGCTGAAGCGGTCGCGAGAATCCGGTCGCGAAGGCTCGCTGTCGGTTGCACCGCATCGCCGCCCTTGGCCGGTTCAGGATCGTTCATGGCCCATATTCCCTCGGCATCAAATCCATGACGCAACGCCCGCTTGACACGCTACAGACCTGTAGCGCATAACGAAACGAACAGGTCTGTAGCGAGATAGATAATGCAGCATCAAGTGACTGTCTATGGGGCTTATGGCCATACCGGCCGGTTCGTCGTTGCCGAGCTCGTCAAGCGCGGCTGGGCGCCGGTGCTTGCCGGCCGAGATGCTGCCAAGCTGGCGGCGCTCGGCGACCGGTTTCCTGGACTGGCGCGACGAGTGGCGTCGACCGATGATCCGATGTCGTTGGATCGGGCTTTGGCCGGATCGGCGGCCGTCATCAATTGCGCGGGGCCGTTCGCTGAAACCGCGCCCGCCTTGATCGAAGCGGCGCTGCGCTCGAAGATCCATTATCTGGACGTGGCGGCGGAGATCGAGGCCAATCTCGATACGCTCGCCAATTACGAAGAGCAGGCACGCGATGCCGGGATCATCATCCTGCCGGCCATGGCCTTCTTCGGCGGCCTTGGCGACCTTCTGGCGACGGCAGCGGTGGGCGACTGGCCGATGGCCGACGAAATCTCGATCGCCTACGGCCTCAGCAGCTGGCGCCCGACGGCGGGGACTCGCGCGGCCGGCCAGGTCTCGCGGCAACGCCGAGGCGGCCGCCGGGTCGTCTATGCGAACGGCGGGCTCGAGTATCGCGATCATCCGGCCCCGTCCGGCGAATGGACCTTCCCGACCCCGCTGGGGACGCAGCCGGTCGCCACCGAATTCACCATGGCCGATGCGGTGACCATCCCGCACCATATCCCGGTAAAGGACATCAAGTCCTTCATGACATCCTGCGCCGTCAGCGACCTGATCGATCCCGCGTCCGAGCAGCCCACGGCTGACGATGAAAGCGGCCGGTCCTCGCAGACGTTCATGGTCGACGTGATCGCTCGATCCAATGGCGATGCGCGACGCCTAAGCGCGAGCGGCCGGGACATTTATGCGGTGACGGCACCGCTTGTCGTTGAAGCGGTCGAACGACTGTTTGACGGCAAGACGAGGCCGCCTGGCGTCTACACCGCTGGACAGATCTTCGACGCCCGCGACTTCCTGCAATCGCTTTCCGCCGAGCTTCGGCTCGCGGCCTGAGTAGTTGAGCGCAAGAAGCGAGAAGCCGCCCGGCTCCGCAACGACCAAACCAAGTTTCATGGAGGAACGACCCTTGACCGACCAATCGAAATTCAACCACTTTGCGGCCCTGCATGTCCCCGGCAATCCGCTGGTCCTGTTCAACGTGTGGGACGCGGGGAGCGCCCAGGCAGTGGCCAAATCCGGCGCCTCCGCCATCGCCACCGGCAGCGCCTCGGTCGCCATGGCCAATGGCTTCGGCGACGGACAGGAAGTGCCGATGGAATTCGCCCTGGCCAACGCCAAACGCATTGTTGACGCAGTCGACCTGCCGGTGACGGTCGATTTCGAAGGCGCTTATTCGGACGACCCGCATGAGGGCGCGCGCAATATCGTCCGGCTGGCCGACACCGGCGCAATCGGCTGCAATTTCGAGGACCAGGTGGTTGGCGGCGAGGGGCTGCACCCGATTGAGGTCCAGGCCGAGCGGATCGCCGCGGCGCGTGCGGCGGTCGGACCGGATTTCTTCCTCAACCTGCGCACCGACCTGTTCCTGAAAGCGCCGCAGGAAACGCATGACGATGCGATGCTTGAGGAAGCGATCTTGCGGGCCCGTGCCTATGCCGAAGCCGGCGCGAGCGGCTATTTCGTGCCGATGCTGGGTAACCTCGATTATCTCAAGCGGCTGTGCGCGGAATCGCCAATTCCGGTGAATTTCATGACCTATCCCGGCTGCCCGTCGAACGCGGACATCGCTGCAACCGGCGTGGCGCGCATCAGCCATGGGCCATTCCCGTTCATGGACCTGATGGGCCAGTTAGAGGCGGCGGCCAGGGCAGCGCTCGGCTAGGGAATCATTAGCTGTTCGACGCCTTCGGCCCTGCGGAAGAATCGCCTCCAGCCTCGGCTCTTGCCCGACTTGAGCACGCTGCGGCGGAACACCGCCGCTGCTGTGCGCAAAATCAAGACTACCCAGATGGCCTGCCAGGCAAAGGCCAGCAGGTGCGGCCAGATGTCGGGCAACTCCGCCGCGCGGACGATCATCGCAAGCGGCGAGGACAGTGGGAAGATCGCCGCGACAATCCCCATGGTCCCGTTCGGCTGCCCGACCGCAAGCGAGGCGAAGCCGAACAGGACCAGCTGGGCCATGGTCACCGGCATCGACAATATCTGTACTTCGCGCGCGGTCGAGGCCTGGGCCCCGATGCCGAGGAACGTCGCCCCGATCAGCAAATAGTTCATCGAAAAATAGACGAAAATAAGGGTCATGAAGGCTGGCCAGCCAACCGCGGGCGCCGGCAGGCTTTGCAGTCCTCCCGTGGCCAGACTGTTGACGACGGCGGCCCCGGCAAGCGTCCACAAGGCAATTCCGGTCAAGGACGTGGCCAGCATCGCGAATAGCTTGCCCAGGAAGATGGCGTCGATCGGCACCGCCGCCGCCAGCACCTCGATCACCTTGCTCGATTTCTCCTCGATCAGCTGGCTGAGGACCATGGTCGCCAGCAACAGCGTCAGCACGAACAGCAGCACCTGCGCAAACTGGCCGGTCTTGCTTCGGTTGAAGGCCTTCAGCCCGGCGGTACCGGCTGTCGGGACCAGAACGAGCTTGGCACCCGACGCCACCGGCTCGCTTCTCAGCCGCCGAGCCTCGTCAATATACAAACCGATTTGCTGGGCGGTTCGCCCACGGCTGACTACCGCGCCGCTTAGGTGCGGAGCGTCCAGGCCGCCATCCAGCACGCCGAATACCGGCAGCTGCTCGTCGGACAGCAGCCGGTCGCGTTGCTCGTTCAAGTTCGGCTCCGGAGCGACGTAGCGAAGTTCAACCAGCGGAAGCGTGTCGGTCACGGGTTCCAGCCGGGCCCGCGCGGCGGTCAGCAGGTCGAAGTCTTGCGGCGAAGATACGACCGCTACCGGCGGCACCTTGGAATTGCGGTCGACCTGGGCGCCGATCCCGACCATCCCCATGCCGAGCATCAGCGGGAACAGCGGGCCGAGCAGGAATAAGAGGAAGGTCTTGCTGAGCACCGTCGAGGTGTAGTCGCGCCGGGCAATGACGAACGCCGCGCGAATGATCTCGGGCAGCTTCATGCCGCTTCCTCCGTGGGAGCCGCATGGCCCATTTCCCGTGCCGCCGCCTCGCCGGCAATGGCAATGAACGCGTCATGCAGGCCCGGCCGCTCGATGCTCAGCGTCTCGATTCCCGCACCGCCGTCGATCAGGGCCTTGAGCAAGGGCTCGGGCCCATCGGCCGGCAGTTCGAACCGCCATTCTCCCCCGACATTGGCTGCCGATGCAGGCAAGGCGGCGCGCCACGGGCCATCTTCCGCCCTCGTTCGAACATGGACGATCGGCCGGAGCCGCGCGCGCGCCTCGTCGACCGCTCCCTCGAAGGCGGATTTGCCCTCGGCAATGATCACCACCCGCTCGCACAGCCGCTCGGCATGGGCGATCACATGGGTCGAGAAAATCACTGTAACCCCCGCCGCGGCCTGGTCGCGGATCAGCTGCTCCAGTTTCTGCTGGTTGATTGCATCGAGTCCGGCGAACGGCTCGTCGAGCACGATCAGCTTGGGTTCGTGGATGATGGTGCCGAGCAGTTGGACGGTCTGCGCCATGCCCTTGGATAGGGTGCGGATCGGCCGCTTGGCCCAATCCTCATGACCACTCGACCGGAGCAGAACCAGCGCGCGGCGCCGGCTTTCGCGGATCGGCAGACCGCGCAGGGCGCCGATGAAGGCCAGCGCTTCGACTGCCGGCATGGCCGGATAAAGGCCGCGCTCCTCGGGCAGATAGCCGATCAAATGGGCGATCTCGATCGGCCGGTCATGACCGAGCAAGCTGCGCGTGCCCGAGCTCGGATCGATGATCCCCAGCATCATCCTGAGGCACGTGGTCTTGCCGGCGCCGTTCGGGCCGAGGATTCCGGTGATGCTGGCTTCGGGGACGGTCAGGCTGACCCCGTCCACCGCGCGCTTGCCGTCAAAGTCCTTGACGAGGTCGCGTGCCTCGGCGGCGATTGGTCTTTCCCCCATGCCGCCAATGGGTAAAGGGTGGCCGCGCCATGACAAGCCTGAAGGCACGGATTTTCGACAAGGCGAGTGAACTGGGCTTCTGCGCCTGGGGGATCGCGCTGGCCGATGCCGCGCCCGAAGCGGGCGAACGCTTACGCGAATGGATCGCCGCCGGCCACCATGGCGAGATGGGCTGGATCGAGGAGCGGGCCGTTGAGCGTGCCAGCCCGCAGGGCCTGTGGCCCGAGGCCAAATCGGTGATCGCGCTGGCGATGAGCTATGCGCCGGCGGCCGATCCGCTGGCGCTGGCCGAGGCCAGGGATCGCGGTCGCATCTCGGTCTATGCTCAGGGCGCCGACTATCACAAGGTAGTCAAGAAGGCGCTGAAGGCGATGGGCCGCTGGCTGGCCGACGAGGCCGGGTGCGAGCTCAAGGTGTTCGTCGACACCGCCCCGGTGATGGAAAAGCCGCTGTCGGCCGCCGCCGGGATCGGCTGGCAGGGCAAGCACAGCAACCTGCTCAACCGCGAGCATGGCAGCTGGCTGTTCCTCGGCGTCATCTACACCACGCTGGACCTGGAACCGGACGCGCCGGCCGAGCCGCATTGCGGCAGCTGCACCCGCTGCATCACCGCCTGTCCGACCGGCGCGATCATCGCGCCGAACCAGGTCGATGCGCGCAAGTGCATCTCCTACCTCACCATCGAGCATGCCGGACCAATCCCGCATGAATATCGCGAGGCGATCGGCAACCGCATCTACGGCTGCGACGATTGCCTGGCGGTGTGCCCGTGGAACCGGTTCGCGCATGAGGCCCAGGCCAACAAGGCGTTCGCACCCCGGCCCGAGTTGGCGGCGCCGGCCCTGGCCGACCTGCTGGCACTCGACGACGCATCGTTCCGCCAGCTGTTCTCGGGCTCCCCGATCAAGCGGATCGGGGTCAATCGCATGATCCGCAATTGCCTGATCGCGGCGGGAAACAGCGGCGACCTGACGCTACGGCCATCGGTCGAGCGTCATCTGCCGAGCGACGATCCGGTCGTCGCCGACGCGGCCCGCTGGGCATTAGACCGGCTCTAGCGCTTTTCGAGCGTGGCCGCGCAGTTTTGCGCGCTGACGTTGTCGCCCTGGACATTGCGTGCTTCGATCAGGGTGGCGCGCGGGGTGCCGCCGCCCGACGGCGGGTAGAGATAGACGTCGAGCAGGCAATTGGGTCCGGCAAATTGCAGCTTGGTGCCCTCGCCCTCAACGATTTGCAGCCTCGGCTTGCCGAACAGCTGGATCAGTTCATTGGCGGTCATGCCGTTGACGCTGCGGTGCTCGTCATCCCTCGGCGATGCATGGGTCGCCGGGGCAGCCGGCGCCGGGGTTGGAGCCGGACGCGGGGCGCAGGCCGCGAGCATCAGTAATGTAAGTAAGGGAATTGGACGCATCGGCCGTTCTAAGCACAGTTCGTCATCCCCGCGAAAGCGGGGACCCAGTTTTTGCTTTCGCTAGGTTCCCGCTTTCGCGGGAATGACGAGTAGTTGTTTGACGTGGCCGAAGCCGCTAGGCGCGCCGCAACCTCATTTCCCGCAGGATCACTCGTTTCATGACCAAGCCCCGCTTCGACGTGCTGTGCATCGGCAATGCCATCGTCGACGTCATTGCCGACACGACCGATGGCTTCCTCTCCCACCAGGGGCTGCACAAGGGGTCGATGCGGCTGATCGACCAGGAAGAAGCGGTCCGCCTGTACGAGGCGATGGGACCGGGGCGAGAAATCAGCGGCGGGTCGGCCGGCAACACCGCCGCGGGGCTTGCCGCGCTGGGCCTCGATGCCGCCTTCATCGGCCAGGTCGCCAATGACCAGCTCGGTGAGATTTATCGTCACGATATCGAAGCACAGGGCATCGCCTTCCTGGTCGATCCCCGGGGCGACGTCGGCGCCACGGCTCGCTCCTTGATCCTGGTCACTCCCGATGCCCAGCGGACGATGAACACCTTCCTTGGTGCAGCCCAGCTGCTGGAAAAGGGCTCGGTCGATCTGGCCGCCGTCGCCGACAGCGGGATCATCTACCTCGAAGGCTATCTGTGGGACCCGGCCGAGCCGCGCGCGGCGATGGAAGCGGCGATCGAGGCGGCCCATGCCGCCGGCCGCAAGGTCGCCTTCACGCTCAGCGATACCTTCTGCGTCGACCGCCATCGCGACAGCTTCTGGCAGCTGCTCCGCGACGGCAAGATCGACATCCTGTTCGCCAACGAGGCCGAGGCGGCATCGATGACCATGGTCAATGATATCGAGGAGGCGATCCCGGCACTGTCGGCCTATGTCCAGACGCTGGTCGTCACCCGATCCGAAGATGGCGCGACCGCGGTTCGCGGCGGCGAGCGGGCCGACGTCCCGGCCGAGCCGATCGAGCGGCTGGTCGACACAACCGGCGCGGGCGACCTGTTCGCCGCCGGCTTCCTCGCCGGCGAGGCGCGGGGCCTTGGCCTCAAGGCTTCGCTGCGGCTGGGCGCGATCGCCGCTGCCGAGGTTATCCAGCATTATGGCGCACGGCCGGAGGCCGATCTGAAGGCGCTGGCCGAGGACGTGCTCGCCTAGCCCAAACGAAAAGGGCGGGCCCGTTTCCGGACCCGCCCCTCTGCATCCCGATCGTCTGATTACGGCCGAATGATCGGCTTGCCGCTGTCGTCCCTCGGAGCATCTTCCGGATAGACCGGTAGCTGTCCGTCGGCAGCGACGGCATGACCCTTGGCCAGCTCCGAATTGTGCATGCCATAGACGAAGTAGAGGATGATGGCGGCAACGATGTACCAGCCAAAGAACACCAGCACGCGATTTTCGACCGTGAAGATCAGCGCAAAGCAGCTGAGGATCCCCAATGCCGGCAGCACCGGATAAAGGGGCACTCGATAGCCGCGCTTGATGTCCGGATGGGTCCTGCGCAGCCAGATGACGGTCAGGCAGACGATGCCGAACGCTGCCAATGTGCCGACCGACGTCGCATCGCCGAGAAAGTTGATGTCGAAAAAGCCTGCGGCCGAAGCGACCGCGAGTGCCACAACCATCGTGTTGATCCAGGGGGTACGGAAGGTCGGGTGAACACGCGAGAAGACTTTCGGCAACAGGCCGTCGCGAGCCATGGTGTAGAAGATCCGGGTCTGGCCGTACATCAGCACCAGGATGACCGAAGTCAGGCCGACGATTGCGCCGACCTTGATGGTCTTGGCGAACCAGGCCCATTGCGGGCCAAAGGCGTCGACCGCGACGGCTACCGGATCAGGCACGTTCAGCGACTTGTAGTTCACGACCATCGTCAAAACGATCGACACCAGGATGTAGATGATCGTGCATGCGACCAGCGATCCGATGATCCCGAACGGCATGTCCTTTGCCGGATCCTTGGCTTCCTGCCCGGCGGTCGAGACGGCCTCGAACCCGATGTAAGCGAAGAACACAATTGAGGCGGCGCGGAGAATGCCGCTCCATCCGAATTCGCCCTTTTCTCCGGTCGGGGCCGGGATGAACGGCTCCCAATTGGGAATGTAGGTGGGCAGGTTTTTGAGGATGATGAAGCCGCCGACCAGGATGAAAGCGGTCAGCACCGTGACCTTGATCGCCACGATCGCGTTGTTGAACTTAGCCGATTCCGACACGCCGACGACCAACAGGATGCCGAGCGCGGCGCAAACAAGGAAGGCCGGGAGGTTGAACAGATAGGTGACGGGCGCGCCGTTGACCAGCACGTCGACCCCGTCCTTTTGCAGATGGTGACCTGTCGGCCCGGTCAAAGCCGCCGGGATATGGAGGCCAAAGTCTCCCAACAAGCTGACCATATAGCCTGACCAGCCGACCGCAACGACGGACGCCGCGAGGCCATATTCGAGCAGCAGGAGCGCGCCCATCACCCAGGCTGCAAACTCGCCGATCGTGGCATAGCTATAGGTGTAGGCCGATCCCGAAACCGGCAGCGTCGAGGCCAGCTCGGCGTAACACAGGCCAGCAAAGGCGCAGACCAGGCCGGCGATGACGTAGGAAATAAGCACGGCCGGACCGGCATGCAGCGCGGCGGCATTGCCGGTGCGGACGAAAATGCCGGCGCCGATGATGCAGCCGATGCCGAGGAAGACGAGGTTCCACGGACCCAGGGTGCGCTTGAGCTCGCTAGTCCGGGTTTCCTCCTGAATTTGGGCGACGCTCTTGCGCAACCCAATCCGCCCGAGAAAGCTCCTCCTCGGTGCTGCTGTGGCCATACCATCTTCCCCTTGAGATTGTTCTTTGAATTTGCGCGGGACCCTAACGCCTTGGAGCGTGGGCGCAATCCCCTTGCCCGCGAATGAACGAAGCTGTTGCGCTAACGTGCCAACATCGGCCCCAACGGTGCCCCGCCGAACACATGGACATGGAGGTGGGCGACCTCCTGGCCGCTGCGCTTGCCGCTGTTCGACAGGATGCGATAGCCCTGCGCATCCGCCCCGGTCTGCCGCGCCACTTCGCCGACGGTCCGCACGAAATCGGCGATTTCCGCGTCCGACGCCTTGGCGGTGAAATCGTCCCAGCTGACGTAGGGGCCCCTGGGGATGACCAGCACATGGATCGGCGCCAGCGGGTTGATGTCGTGGAAGGCGAGGCTGTGCTCGCTCTCCATCACCGTCTTGCTGGGAATCTCGCCCCGCAGGATCCGGGCGAAGATATTCTGCTCGTCATAGGGCTGCTTGGCATCGATCGGCATATGTTGACTTCTCTTCGCTTGACCGGTTGGCACTGCCCGCTACCACGAAAAGCGATGAGTGAGGAAACCCCTGAGTCCCTGATTCCGTATGACGAGATCGTCCAGGAGGCGCTGCGTGACGTCGTCGGCCGGGTGTTGCGCGAGGTCGAACAGACCGGCGGACTGCCGGGCGGCCACCATTTCTACATCACCTTCAAGACCAAAATGCCGGGCGTTTCGATCCCCAAGCACCTGGTCGAACGCTTCCCCGACGAAATGACGATCGTCATCCAGCATCGCTTCTGGGACCTGAAGGTCGCCGATCATGAATTCACGGTCGGCCTGAGCTTTGGCGGCGTGCCCTCGACCCTGGTCGTGCCGTTCGCAGCAGTGACCGATTTCGTCGATCCGGCGGTCGATTTCAGCCTCAAGTTCCAGGCCAATGGCGCGGTCGACGTGCCGGAGGAGCATGACCAGGCGGAGAATGACGCTCCGGTCGCCGAGCCGTCCGATGACGGCTCCAACGTCGTCAACGTCGACTTCACGAAGAAGAAATAGCCGATCGTCATTGCGAGCATAGCGAAGCAATCCAGTGCGCCATTTTCTGGATTGCTTCGTCGCGTCGCTCCTCGCAATGACGAACAAAGAGGAACAACATGAGCAGCCATACTCGCACCGAAACTGACAGCTTCGGACCCCTCGAAGTGCCCGGCGACAGCTATTGGGGCGCCCAGACCGAGCGCTCGATCGCCAACTTTCCGTTCGGCGAACGCGAGCGGATGCCGGCCGAGATCACCCATGCGCTCGGCTATGTGAAGCAGGCCGCGGCGCGGGTGAACGCCCGGCTCGGCGGGCTCGACGCCGAGATCGCCGAGGCGATCCAGGCGGCGGCGGGTGAAGTCGCCCGCGGCGACCTCGACGGGCAATTCCCGCTGGTCATCTGGCAGACCGGCTCGGGCACCCAGTCGAACATGAACGCCAATGAGGTGATCGCTGGCCGGGCCAACGAGAAGCTCACCGGAACGCGCGGCGGCAAGGAGCCGGTCCACCCCAACGACCATGTCAACAAGGGCCAGTCGTCGAACGACAGCTTCCCGACCGCGATGCACATTGCCGCCGGGATCGCCGTCAGCCGCAAATTGCTTCCTGCCCTCGCCCTGATCCACACCAAGCTCGCCAGCCAGGCCAAGCGCTGGGACTCGATCGTCAAGATCGGCCGGACCCATCTCCAGGACGCGACCCCGCTGACCCTTGGCCAGGAATTCTCTGGCTATGCGGCGATGATCGCCGACAATATCGATCGGGTCGAAGGCGTGCTGCCGCGGGTGATGCGCTTGGCCCAGGGCGGCACGGCGGTCGGCACCGGGCTCAATGCGCCCAAGGGCTTTGCCGAGGCCTTTGCCAAGGAAGTCGCCAACCTGACCCAGCTGCCGTTCACGTCGGCGCCCAATAAATTCGCCGAACTGGCCGCGCACGACACCCTCGTCGAACTCTCCGGGGTGCTCAACACCATCGCCGTCAGCCTGTCGAAGATCGCCAACGATATCCGCCTGCTCGGTTCGGGCCCGCGTTGCGGCCTCGGCGAATTGAAGCTACCGGAAAATGAACCGGGCAGTTCGATCATGCCGGGCAAGGTCAACCCGACCCAGTGCGAGATGCTGACCATGGTTGCCGCCCAGGTGATGGGCAATCATGTCGCGGTGACGGTCGGCGGCCTCCAGGGCCACATGGAACTCAACGTGTTCAAGCCGCTGATCGGCGCCAATGTCATCCGCTCGATCAACCTTTTGACGGTAGCCATGGAAAGCTTCACCGAGCGGACGCTCGACGGGCTCGAACCCGACGAGACGCGCATCGCCGAGCTGATGAACCGCTCGCTGATGCTGGTCACTGCCCTCGCGCCCGAAATCGGCTATGACAATGCCGCGACGATCGCCAAGCATGCGCACAAGAAGGGGCTGACCTTGAAGGAAGCGGGGCTGGAGCTGGGCCTGGTCGACGAAGCGACCTTCGACCGAGTGGTGAAGCCGGAGATGATGCTTGGCCGTTAGGCTGGCCCGCTCCCTTGGCTGGACCGCGATGGTAACCGCCGCCCTGCTGGCCGGCTGCGCGCCGAAGAAGGCGCCGCCACCGCCCCCTCCGCCGCCCGTCACGCCGGTCCCGCCAGCCGCCGCGCTCGACCCGGAAAGCTATATGGCGTTCAGCGCATCGAGCGCCCTGTTCGCGGTCAAGGCGTCCCACTTCGCGGAAGGGCGCGGTTCGACCAACAAGATCAAGAAATTCGCCAGCCAGGTGGTGATGGACCAGACCGGCATCGGCGCGCAGCTGAGCTTTGCCGGGCGCTACATCAACCTGTTGCCCTCGTCGCAGCTGCTGCCCGAACATGAGGCGATGCTCGAAAGGCTGGCGACCGCCACGGATTTCGACGGCACCTACAAGGCCGAGCTGGCGCGCGTCCTTCGCCGGGCAGCGGCGCAGCACCGGGCGTTCGAAGCGACCGGTGACAGCCCGACATTGCGTCCCGTGGCGCGCTTCGCCGCGCCGGTGTGCGAGAAGAATCTCGCGGCTCTGACAAAGCTCTAGGCGCCGGCCTGCCAGGCCTTGATCGCGTCGCTCGGCGCCAGCAGCATCCACACGTTGAGCGTCAGATTGTCGCGGATGACGGCCAGCGCCAGCAGTTCCAACCCGATGACGATGGCGACGCTGGCCCATAGCGGCAACCGCCGGGCGAGCAGGAAACCGAGCGCCATCATCGCGATATCGCTGGCCGAGTTGAGGATGGAGTCGCCAGTGTAGCCCAATGCCACCGTCGCTTCGCGGTATCGGTCGATGACCATCGGCGTATTCTCGATGATTTCCCACGCTGCTTCGATGACCATTGCGGCGAGGAAGCGATGCTCGATCGCCGACTTCGGCCACAGCCAGCGGAGGATGGCATAGAATAAGAAGCCATGGATGACGTGGCTCGGGCTGTACCAGTCGGCCAGCATCTGGCTCTGCGTCGGCCCGACCCGGCCCCACAGCGTCACTTCGCCGCAGGTGCAGATCGGCGGCCGGCCCATCGCCCATAGGATGGCAACGGTCAGGGCGAGGACGGCGAGGAGGGAAATCAGCGGCCTGGGCCGCGGCAAGGTGGCCGGCATGGGCCAAGGCCTAGCAGCATTGCGGCGCTTGCCAAGCGCCCGCTGCTGCCGCACCAGTCGCGCCATGCTGCGCACATACGGACCTGGTTGCGAGGGCGCGATCGTCGAGGCGAAGGCCGAGAAGATTCCCGATGCCGCGACGTGGATCGACCTCGAGGAGCCGACCAAGGAAGAAGAGCAATTGGTCGAGCGCTGCGTGGGCCTGAACGTGCCCACGCAAGAGGAAATGGCCGAGATCGAGCCGTCGAGCCGGCTCTATGAGCGCAATGGCGCCCTTTACATGACGATTAGCGTGCTCTCGGGAATTACCGACGGGACGCCGGGCAGCACGCCGGTCAGCTTCGTCCTCACCAACGACCGGCTGGTCACGGTCCGGTACGGCACGCCCAAGCCTATCCGTGCATTTGAGGAGCAGGCGCGGCGCGAACCGGAAACGGTACAGGACGCGCGACATGCGCTCGTCGGGCTGATCGACGCGATCATCGACCGCCTCGCCGACGAGCTGGAGCATGTCGGTGGCGAGATCGGAGAGCTATCGTCCGCGATCTTCCAGGAGAATGTCCAGGATCGGCGAATCCCCGCGGAAAAGCTCCGCAAATTGCTAACCAGCATCGGTCAGGTGCAGACGCTGCTTGCCAAGATCCGCTACACCGCGGTCAGCACCAGCCGCATGCTGAACTTTCTAGCCGCGTCGAATCGTATGCATGAACAGGGCGGCGAAGACATTCACCGGCATCTCGCCAGCCTGACAACCGACGTCACCTCGCTCGGCGAGCATGCCACTTTCCAGTCGGACAATCTGCAGTTCCTGCTCGATGCCTCGCTTGGCCTCATCAGCATCGAGCAGAATGCGGCGATGAAGCTTTTCTCGTGGGCGGCAGTGGTCTTCCTGCCGCCAACATTGATCGCCGGGATCTACGGCATGAATTTCGATCACATGCCCGAACTTCACTGGCTGCTGGGCTACCCCTGGGCACTGGCGTTGATCTTCGCGACCGGCGTGCTGCCCTATCTCTATTTCAGGCGGCGCGGCTGGATTTAGGCAACCAAGCCAAGACTGTCTCGTTGGGCGGCGCGATGACCAATTACAGCGATACTCATGACGGTTCGGCTCAAGGCCCACAGCGGCTTCAGCTACGCGATGTCGTCGGCCCGGGCCTGGTCAGCGGCGCGTCGGACGACGATCCGAGCGGGATCGCTACCTACAGCCAGGCGGGGGCCCAGTTCGGCTATGCGCTCGGCTGGACAATGCTCGTCACCTATCCGCTGATGTCGGCGGTTCAGATGATCAGTGGCCGCATAGGACGAGTTACCGGGCATGGGATCGCCGGCAACTTGCGCCGCCACTATCCAGCCTGGCTGACCTATGCCGCCGTCTCGCTGCTGTTGATCGCCAACACGATCAATATCGGCGCTGACCTGGGTGCGATGGCCGACGCCACGGCGCTTGTCGCCGGCGTGCCGGCTTGGCCGTTCCTGATCCTCTTCGCTGCATTTTGCGCGCTGACCGAAGTGTTCACCCGCTACGCCAGCTATGTGAGGCACCTCAAATGGCTGACGCTGGCGCTACTGGCTTACGTCGTTACTCTGTTCTTGATCCACGTCTCCTGGGGCGAGGCGCTGCGCGGCGTGGCGGTGCCGCTCGTCAACTTCAACGCAGCAACCTTGACCATGATTGTTGCCATCTTCGGGACGACAATCAGTCCCTATGTCTTTTTCTGGGAGGCGGAAGGGGAAGCAGAGGACGTTCACGTCCTGCCCGAGCGCCATCCCCTCGACCATGCCCCCAGGGAAGGGCCATCGGAGCTCAAGCGGATTGAACTCGACACGCTGGCCGGCATGGGCGGAGCCAATCTCGTTGCACTGGCAATCATTTTCACCGCTGCCGCGACGTTGCACGCCCATGGGATCACCGACATCGACACGTCGGCCGACGCCGCGGAAGCCTTGCGGCCGATCACGGGCCCCTATGCATCGACAGTATTTGCCCTCGGCATTGTCGGGACGGGCCTGCTGGCCGTGCCGGTGCTTGCCGGATCGGCGGCATATGCCATCGGCGAGGCACTGCAATGGAAGGTGGGCCTGGACCGCAAGCCCAAGCGCGCCAAGGCCTTCTATGGCACCATCGTCGCCGCGACCGGCGTCGGCGCGCTGATGAACTTCACCCCGATCAACCCGATCGACGCCCTCTACATGGCGGCGGTAATCAATGGTGTCGTTTCCGTGCCAGTGCTGGCGGTCATGATGCTGATGGCCCAGAGCCGGTCGGTCATGGGCCGCTTTATCATCAGAGGGCGGCTGAAATTGATGGGGTGGCTGGCCGCTGCGGTGATGGCGCTTGCCGTGGTGGCAATGGGTGCGACTTCGCTCGGTTGAGTCCCTTTGTCTTGAGGGCCTGTTCTTGCTAGGGGCGCCGCCAACACCCACGTGCGCCCTGACAGCGGCGCGAACCCCAGAGGAACCAGCGAATGATCCCGACCGGCCAGGACAGTTTGAAGACCCGTTCGACGCTGGAGGCCGGCGGCAAGAGTTACGCTTATTATTCGCTCGACAAGGCCGCCGTGTTGCTCGGCGACGTCAGCCGGCTGCCCTTCTCGATGAAGGTGCTGCTCGAAAATCTGCTGCGCTTCGAGGACGGCGTCACCGTCACCCGCGACGACCTCCAGGCGATCGCCGACTGGCAGAAGGAACGGCGGATCAACCGCGAGATCCAGTATCGCCCGGCGCGCGTACTGATGCAGGATTTCACCGGCGTTCCGGCGGTGGTCGACCTGGCCGCGATGCGCGATGCGATGAAGAGCCTCGGCGGCGACCCGCAGAAGATCAATCCGCTGGTCCCGGTCCACCTCGTCATCGACCACTCGGTCATGGTCGACGAATTCGGCAATCCGCGTGCGTTCGAGAAGAATGTCGAGCTGGAATATCAGCGCAACGCCGAACGCTATGAGTTCTTGAAGTGGGGCTCGAGCGCCTTCGACAATTTCAAGGTGGTGCCACCGGGCACCGGCATCTGCCACCAGGTCAATCTCGAACATATCGCCCAGGCGATCTGGTCCGGCACCGACCAGACCGGCGAGGAAGTCGCCTACCCCGACACGCTGGTCGGGACCGACAGCCATACGACGATGGTCAACGGCCTCGGCGTGCTCGGCTGGGGCGTCGGCGGGATCGAGGCCGAAGCGGCCATGCTCGGCCAGCCGGTCTCGATGCTGATCCCCGAAGTGGTCGGGTTCCGCCTGTCGGGCGAGCTCAAGGAGGGCATCACGGCCACCGACCTGGTGCTGACCGTCACCCAGATGCTGCGTGCCAAGGGCGTGGTCGGCCGCTTCGTTGAATTCTTCGGACCGGGCCTGGATGCCCTGTCGCTCGCCGACCGCGCGACCATCGCAAACATGGCGCCCGAATATGGCGCGACCTGCGGCTTCTTCCCGATCGACGAGCGGACGATCGATTATCTGAAGCTGACCGGCCGCGACGACGACCGGATCGAACTGGTCCGCGCCTATGCCAGGGCGCAGGGAATGTGGCGCGACGCCGCCACCCCCGACCCGCTGTTCACCGATACGCTCGAGCTCGACATGGGCACGGTCGAACCGTCGCTCGCCGGGCCCAAGCGCCCGCAGGACCGGGTCCGCCTCAGCGAGGTCGACGAGCTGTTCAACGCCGAGCTGGAAGGCACCTACAAGAAGAGCAACGACAGCAGGGTTGCGGTCGATGGGGAAAGCTTCCAGGTCGGCAATGGCGACGTGATGATCGCCGCCATCACCAGCTGCACCAACACTTCCAACCCGTCGGTGCTGGTCGCGGCCGGCCTGGTCGCCCGCAAGGCTCGCGCACTTGGCCTGACGCCGAAGCCGTGGGTCAAAACCAGCCTCGCGCCGGGCAGCCAGGTGGTAACCGACTATCTGGATGCCAGTGGCCTGAGCGAAGACCTGAACGCCATCGGGTTCAACCTGGTTGGCTATGGCTGCACGACCTGCATCGGCAATTCGGGCCCGCTGGCCGAGCCGATCAGCAAGGCGATCAACGACAATGATCTGGTCGCCGCCTCGGTCCTTTCCGGCAACCGCAACTTCGAGGGCCGCGTTTCGCCCGATTGCCGCGCCAACTATCTCGCTTCGCCGCCGCTGGTGGTCGCCTATGCGCTGATGGGCACGGTCCGCAACGACATGGTGAAGTCGCCCATCGGCCAGGATCAGGACGGCAAGGATGTGTTTCTCGCCGATATCTGGCCGTCGAACGACGAAGTCCGCAACCTTATCGACCTGCATGTCCATAGCGACATGTTCCGCTCGCGCTATGCCGACGTGTTCCGCGGCGACGAGCGCTGGCGCGCGATCGAGGTGACCGGCGGTGACACCTACAATTGGCCCGCCGGGTCGACCTACATCCAGAACCCGCCCTACTTCACCGGCATGACCATGACGCCCAAGCCGCTGACCGACATCCAGGGCGCGCGGGCCTTGGCGGTATTCGGGGATTCGATCACCACCGATCACATCTCGCCGGCCGGCTCGATCAAGCTCGACAGCCCGGCGGGCAGCTATCTGATCGAGCATCAGGTGCCGCGGGCCGAGTTCAACAGCTATGGCGCGCGGCGCGGCAACCACCAGGTGATGATGCGCGGCACCTTCGCCAATATCCGCATCCGCAACAAGATGCTCGACGGGGTCGAGGGCGGCATGACCCGCTACGCGCCGACTGGCGAAACCATGCCGATTTACGACGCGGCGATGAAGTATCAGGCCGACGGCACGCCGCTGGTGGTCATTGCTGGCAAGGAATATGGCACCGGCTCGTCGCGCGACTGGGCGGCCAAGGGCACCATCCTGCTCGGTGTCCGCGCCGTGCTGGCGGAAAGCTTCGAGCGCATCCA
>NZ_JAHFPY010000027.1 GCF_023266535.1 Sphingomonas sp.
ACATCCCGGGTGAGGGCCACAATCTGCAGGAGCACTCGGTGGTGCTGATCCGCGGCGGCCGTGTGCGCGACCTTCCGGGCGTGCGCTATCACGTACTTCGCGGCGTGCTCGACACGCAGGGCGTGAAGGACCGTCGTCAGTCGCGTTCGAAGTACGGCGCCAAGCGCCCGAAATAAGCTGGATCGTTGGCTGCGCCGCCCGAAGCGGCTGGCGCGCCGCTCTGAAAGGAATTTCCTATGTCCCGTCGTCGTCGCCCAGAAAAGCGCGTCATCCTCCCCGATCCCAAGTTCGGGGATCTCGTCCTGTCGAAGTTCATGAATTCGGTCATGCTCGACGGCAAGAAGTCGGTCGCGGAAGGCATCGTCTACACCGCGCTCGAGAACGTCGAGCAGCGCCTCAAGAAGGACCCGCTGCAGGTGTTCCATGATGCGCTCAACAATGTGAAGCCGGGCATCGAAGTCCGCAGCCGCCGCGTTGGCGGTGCGACTTACCAGGTCCCGGTCGAAGTGCGCACCGAGCGCGCCCAGGCGCTGGCCATCCGCTGGCTGATCTCGGCTGCCCGCGCCCGCAGCGAGAAGACCATGTCCGGCCGCCTGTCGGGCGAGCTGATGGACGCGTCGCAGAACCGCGGCAACGCGGTCAAGAAGCGCGAGGACACGCACCGCATGGCGGAAGCGAACCGCGCCTTCTCGCACTACCGCTGGTAGTTTTCGTACCTATATCGTGGAGGACCGGCGTTCCGGTCCTCCCACATTGCTAAGGAAACTTTCCCCATGGCCCGCAGCCATCCGCTTGAGCGCTATCGTAACATCGGCATCATGGCCCACATCGATGCCGGCAAGACGACCACGACCGAGCGCATCCTCTATTACACCGGCAAGTCCTACAAGATCGGCGAAGTCCATGAAGGCACCGCCACGATGGACTGGATGGAGCAGGAGCAAGAGCGCGGCATCACCATCACGTCGGCCGCGACAACCTGTTTCTGGCGCGCCGATGAAGGTAAGGGCGAAGAGCACCGCATCAACATCATCGACACGCCGGGTCACGTCGACTTTACGATTGAGGTCGAGCGTTCGCTACGCGTGCTGGACGGTGCGGTCGCCTGTTTCGACGGCGTTGCCGGCGTCGAGCCGCAGTCGGAGACGGTGTGGCGGCAGGCCGAGAAGTACAACGTCCCGCGGATGTGCTTCGTCAACAAGCTCGACCGTACCGGCGCCAATTTCGAGCGCTGCGTTGAGATGATCAAGGACCGCCTCGGCGCGCGGGCGGCGGTGCTTTACCTGCCGATCGGCATCGAGGGCGGCTTCAAGGGCCTGGTCGACCTGGTCGAGAACCGCGCGATCATCTGGCTTGAGGAAAGCCTCGGCGCCAAGTTCGAATATCAGGACATTCCGGCCGACCTGGCCGACGCTGCCGCGACCGCTCGCCAGGAGCTGATCGAAATGGCCGTCGAGCAGGACGACGACGTCATGGAAACCTACCTCGAAGGTACGGAACCCGATGTCGCGACGCTCAAGAAGCTGATCCGCAAGGGTACGCTGAACTTCTCGTTCGTCCCGGTGCTGTGCGGTTCGGCGTTCAAGAACAAGGGCGTCCAGCCGCTGCTCGACGCGGTCATCGACTATCTGCCTTCGCCGCTGGACATTCCGCCGGTCGAAGGCCTCAAGATGGACGGCGAGACCACCGATACCCGCGCGCCTTCGGATGATGCGCCTTTCTCGGCCTTGGCGTTCAAGATCATGAACGACCCGTTCGTCGGCACGTTGACCTTTGCTCGTATCTACTCGGGCAAGCTTGAGACTTCGTCGCAGGTGACCAATTCGGTCAAGGACAAGAAGGAAAAGGTCGGCCGCATGCTGCTGATGCATGCCAACGACCGTGAGGACATCCAGGTCGCTTATGCGGGTGATATCGTTGCGTTGGCGGGTCTTAAGGACACCACCACCGGCGACACGCTGTGCGCGGCCAATGCGCCGATCATCCTCGAGCGGATGGAATTCCCCGATCCGGTGATCGAGGTCGCGGTCGAACCGAAGACCAAGGCCGACCAGGAGAAGATGGGCGTCGCGCTCAATCGCCTTGCGCGCGAGGATCCGTCGTTCCGCGTCACCACCGACCACGAATCGGGCCAGACCATCATCAAGGGGATGGGCGAGCTCCACCTCGAGATCCTGGTCGATCGCATGAAGCGCGAATTCAAGGTCGAGGCCAATGTCGGTGCGCCCCAGGTCGCCTATCGCGAATATCTCGCGAAGCCGGTCGAGCTGACCTACACGCACAAGAAGCAGTCGGGCGGCTCCGGCCAGTTCGGCGAGATCAAGGTCGCGGTCGCCCCTGGCGAGCGCGGATCGGGTTTCCAGTTCTTCGACGAGATCAAGGGCGGCAACGTCCCGAAGGAATATATCCCTTCGGTCGAGAAGGGCATGCGTGAAACCGCCGAGACGGGCTCACTGATCGGCTTCCCGATCATCGACTTCGCGGTGCATCTGATCGACGGCAAGTATCACGACGTCGACTCTTCGGCGCTGGCGTTCGAAATCTGTGCCCGCGGCGCCATGCGCGAAGTGGCCCAGAAGGCCGGCATCAAGCTGCTGGAGCCGATCATGAAGGTCGAAGTCGTCACCCCCGAGGATTATCTCGGCGACGTCATCGGCGACCTGAATTCGCGTCGCGGCCAGATCCAGGGCACCGATACCCGCGGCAACGCGCAGGCGGTCGAGGCGATGGTCCCGCTGGCCAATATGTTCGGCTATGTGAACCAGCTGCGCTCGTTTACCCAGGGCCGGGCCCAGTACACGATGCAGTTCTCGCATTATGAGGAGGTTCCGCAGAACGTCGCCGACGAAGTGAAGGCGAAGCTGGCGTAACCGAAAAATTGTGGCTATGGGCGCGCTCGCACGGGCGGGCCGCCCGAATATCTAAGAGAAGAAGAGGCGTAAAATGGCGAAGGCGAAATTTGAGCGGACGAAGCCGCACTGCAACATTGGCACCATCGGTCACGTCGACCATGGCAAGACGTCGCTGACCGCGGCGATCACCAAGGTGCTGGCCGAGACCGGCGGCGCGACCTTTGTCGACTATGCAAACATCGACAAGGCTCCGGAAGAGCGTGAGCGCGGCATCACCATCTCGACCGCCCACGTCGAGTATGAGACGGCTGCGCGCCACTATGCGCACGTCGATTGCCCGGGCCACGCCGACTATGTGAAGAACATGATCACCGGTGCCGCCCAGATGGACGGCGCGATCCTGGTCGTGTCGGCTGCCGACGGCCCGATGCCGCAAACCAAGGAGCACATCCTGCTCGCCAAGCAGGTCGGCGTTCCGACCATGGTCGTCTACCTGAACAAGGTCGATCAGGTCGACGATCCCGAGCTGCTTGAGCTGGTTGAGCTGGAAATCCGCGAGGAGCTTTCCAAGCGCGACTTCGACGGCGACAATATTCCGATCATCGCCGGTTCGGCGCTGGCCGCGCTCGAGGGCAAGAACCCCGAAATCGGCCATGAGTCGATCCTCAAGCTGATGGCCGCCGTCGACGAGTGGATCCCGCAGCCGGAGCGTCCGCTCGACAAGCCGTTCCTGATGCCGATCGAAGACGTGTTCTCGATCTCGGGCCGCGGCACTGTCGTCACCGGCCGCGTCGAGACCGGCGTGGTCAAGGTTGGCGAGGAAGTCGAGATCGTCGGCATCCGCGACACCCAGAAGACCGTCGTCACCGGTGTCGAGATGTTCCGCAAGCTGCTCGATCAGGGCGAAGCCGGCGACAACATCGGCGCGCTGATCCGCGGCATCGGCCGTGAAGACGTCGAGCGTGGTCAGGTCCTGTGCAAGCCGGGCTCGATCAAGCCGCACACCGACTTCTCGGCCGAGGTTTATGTCCTGTCGAAGGACGAGGGCGGCCGTCACACGCCGTTCTTCGCCAACTACCGTCCGCAGTTCTACTTCCGTACGACCGACGTGACGGGCGAAGTCGTGCTGCCGGAAGGCACCGAGATGGTCATGCCGGGCGACAACGTCACCCTCGGCGTGAAGCTGATCGCTCCGATCGCCATGGACCAGGGCCTGCGCTTCGCGATCCGCGAAGGCGGCCGGACCGTCGGCGCGGGGGTTGTCGGCAGCATCACTAAGTAATATAGGGCGCGGGCCGCGCGATTCTCCGCCTGGGGAATTTGCGGCCCGCAACCAGTTTTCGTCGAGCGCGGCGTCGGCCAGACGGCCTTTGTCGCGCTTGGCTTTTTATGTAAGGGCAATGTCCTCCTAGAGGACGGCGCTCAGGCTCTTTCGCATCGGTAGGGACATGGAAACGCAGAACATCCGGATTCGCCTTAAAGCATTCGATCATCGAGTGCTCGATCAGGCTACTGGCGACATCGCCGACACGGCGCGCCGTACGGGTGCCCTCATTCGCGGTCCAATCCCCCTGCCGACGCGTATCGAGAAGTTCACGGTCAACCGCTCGCCGCACGTCGACAAGAAGTCGCGCGAGCAGTTCGAGGTCCGCACCTACAAGCGGCTGCTGGATATCGTCCAGCCGACGCCGCAGACGGTCGATGCTTTGATGAAGCTCGATCTTGCCGCGGGTGTAGACGTAGAGATCAAGCTGGCCTAAGGGGCTGGCACCGCGGCCAGATTCGGCCGCTCGATCCTGATTCAAGGATCGACGTGGCGCCGACAGGCGCTGCAACGGATCAAGGGATACCGCGGGACGCTCTCGAGCATCCCGGCCTGCGTCCCCCGCATCCTGCCTCTCGGCGGGAATGGCCCAAGCGGGGCACGCATTGTTTTCACGGGCCGCACGCCCCCATCGCTCAGGCGGGACGGGGCCTCTGTAGGAGTGTGGATCATGCGCACTGGCGTGATCGCAAAGAAGATGGGAATGACCCGCCTGTTCCAGGCGGACGGGCGCCACGTGCCCGTCACCGTTCTCCAGCTTGAAGATGTCCAGGTCGTTGGCCGCCGCGAGATGGATCGCGACGGTTACACCGCCGTCCAGCTGGGCGCGGGCAAGGCCAAGGCGAAGAATGTCGCCAAGCCACAGCGCGTCGCGTTCGGCAAGGCCGAGGTCGAGCCCAAGGCTCGCGTGGTCGAATTCCGCGTCGCCGAGGATGCTCTCCTCGACGTCGGCGCGACGATCAGCGCGGACCATTTCGTCGCCGGCCAGATGGTGGACATTTCGGGTGTGACCCAGGGCAAGGGCTTTGCCGGCGCGATGAAGCGCTGGGGCTTCGGCGGTCTGCGCGCCACCCACGGCGTCTCCGTCTCGCACCGTTCGCACGGTTCGACCGGCAACCGCCAGGATCCGGGCCGCGTCTTCAAGAACAAGAAGATGGCCGGTCATATGGGTGCCCGCAACCGCACCCAGCAAAACCTCGAGATCGTCCGCACGGACGCCGCTCGCGGCCTGCTGTTTGTCAAGGGCTCGGTGCCCGGTCACAAGGGTGGCTGGCTGACCGTTTCCGACGCGATCAAGCTGCCCCGCGACGAGCGCGCGCCTTATCCGGCGGGCCTCATCCAGGACGGCGTTGAGCTTGAAGTCGAGCACGCTCCGGCCGGCTTCGTCGATGACGCCGCCGTCCACGAAATCCCGGCGCTGCCCAGCGACGAGGAAGTGAAGGCGATTGCCGCCGAGCAGGAAGCCGGTGCCCTTGAGGCCGAGGCTGCTGCTGCGGAGGCGGAAGCTGCGGAGGCCCAGGCCGAAGCGACTGAAACCAAGGACTCCGACGCTGAAGGCGACAAGCCGGAAGCCGACGAGAGCAAGGAAGGCTAAGCGATGAAGGTCAAGGTTCAGACCCTCGAAGCCAAGGCTGGCGGCGACATTCAGCTCGACGATGCCGTGTTCGGTGTCGAGCCGCGCGCCGACATCCTCCACCGTGTGGTGACCTGGCAGCTGGTCAACCGCCGCGCTCCGGCGCGTGCGGCTCGCGAGCGCTCGGACGTTGCCCGCACCGGCAAGAAGTTCGGCCGCCAGAAGGGTGGCGGTACCGCCCGTCACGGCGATCGCCGCGCTCCGATTTTCGTCGGCGGCGGCAAGGCGCACGGCCCGCGGGCCCGCGTCTTCACCTCGAGCCTCAACAAGAAGGTTCGCGCGCTCGGCCTGAAGATGGCGCTGTCGGCCAAGGCCAAGGGTGGCCAGCTGATCGTGCTCGACAACCTCGACATGGGCGAGGACGCCAAGACCAAGGCGCTGCAGGCCAAGTTGGGCAAGCTCGGCTTCGGCAAGACCGCGCTGGTGATTGACGGTGACGCGCTCAACGTCGGTTTCGCCCGCGCTTCGTCGAACCTGCAGGGCCTGAACCTGCTGCCGGCGGTGGGCGCCAACGTCTACGACATCATGCGCCACGAGACGCTGGTCCTGACCCGCGCCGCGGTTGAAAAGCTGGAGGCCCGGTTCAATGGCTAAGAAGCAAGCAGCAGTAGCGGTCGACAACCGCCACTATGACATCGTGCTCGCGCCGCACATCACCGAGAAGTCGACCATGTTGTCGGAACATAACTCGGTCGTGTTCAAGGTCGCCGGCACCGCGTCCAAGCCCGAGATCAAGGCGGCAGTGGAAGCGCTGTTCGGCGTGACCGTGACGGGCGTCAACACGATCGTCGCCAAGGGCAAGACCAAGCGCTGGAAGGGTGCTCCCTACAAGCGTTCGGACGTCAAGAAAGCGATCGTGACGCTGGCCGAAGGCCAGTCGATCGACATCACGAGCGGGATCTAAGGATCATGGCACTCAAAGCATATAATCCGACGAGCCCGGCCCGCCGTGGCCTGATCCTCGTCGACAAGTCCTCGCTGTGGAAGGGCAAGCCGGTCAAGGCGCTGACCGAAGGCAAGCGCAAGACCGGTGGCCGCAATAACAAGGGCCATGTCACCTCGCGCGGCATCGCCGGCGGTCACAAGCAGAAGTACCGGATCGTCGACTTCAAGCGTCGCACCTGGGACGTGACCGCGACCGTCGAGCGCCTCGAATATGACCCGAACCGTTCGGCGTTCATCGCTCTCATCACCTATGAGGGTGGCGAGCAGGCCTACATCCTCGCGCCGCAGCGCCTCGCGCCCGGCGACAAGGTCGTGGCCGGCAAGAAGGTCGACGTGAAGCCCGGCAATGCCATGGAGATCGGCCAGATGCCGGTCGGCACCATCATCCACAATGTCGAGCTGAAGCCCGGCAAGGGCGGCCAGATCGCGCGCGCCGCCGGCACCTATGTGCAGGTTGTCGGCCGCGACAAGGGCATGGTCATCGTCCGCCTCAACTCGGGCGAGACCCGCTACGTCCGCTCGGACTGCATGGCGACGGTGGGCGCGGTGTCGAACCCCGACAACGCCAACACCAACCTCGCCAAGGCCGGCCGCAGCCGCTGGCTCGGCAAGCGCCCGCTGACCCGCGGCGTCGCCAAGAACCCGGTCGACCACCCGCACGGCGGTGGTGAAGGCCGGACCTCGGGCGGCCGTCACCCGGTCACCCCGTGGGGCAAGCCGACCAAGGGTGCCCGCACCCGTCATAATAAGTCGACCGACAAGTTCATCATCCGGTCGCGTCACGCGAAGAAGAAGGGCTAACCGAAATGGCTCGCTCCATCTGGAAAGGTCCGTTCGTCGAACTGTCGCTCCTGAAGAAGGCGGAAGCCGCTCAGGACAAGGGCGGCCGTGCGCCGATCAAGACCTGGTCGCGCCGCTCAACCATCCTGCCGCAGTTCGTTGGCCTGACCTTCAACGTCTACAACGGCCGCAAGTTCGTGCCGGTGTCGGTCAATGAGGACATGGTCGGAATGAAGCTGGGCGAGTTCGCTCCCACGCGCTTCTTCCCGGGCCACGCTGCCGACAAGAAGGGTAAGCGCTAATGTCGAAGCCCGCATCACCCCGTAAGGTCGGCGAGAAGGAAGCGCTGGCGGTCGGCACCATGATCCGTGGTTCGGCGCGCAAGCTCAACCTGGTTGCCGGCCTGATCCGTGGCCGCAAGGTCGAGGAAGCCCTCAACATCCTGAAGTTCTCGCCCAAGGCGATGAGCGAGGATGTCTACAAGGTGCTCGCCTCTGCAGTGGCCAATGCCGAGAACAACCATAATCTCGATGTCGACGCGCTCGTCGTCAGCGAGGCGTCGGTTGGCAAGTCGATCACCATGAAGCGTTTCGCGACCCGCGCGCGCGGCCGCTCGACCCGTATCGAGAAGCCGTTCAGCCGCCTCCGCGTCGTCGTTCGCGAGCAGGAAGAAGCGTAATGGGTCAGAAATCGTCTCCCGTCGGTCTTCGTCTCCAGATCAACCGGACCTGGGATAGCCGCTGGTTCGCCGAAGGGCAGGACTATGGTCGCCTGCTGCTCGAGGACCTCAAGATCCGTCAGTTCATCTTCAAGTCGCTGCCCCAGGCCGCGATCTCGAAGGTGGTCATTGAACGTCCGGCCAAGCTGTGCCGCGTGTCGATCTATGCCGCCCGCCCGGGCGTCATCATCGGCAAGAAGGGCAGCGACATCGAGAAGTTGAAGAAGCAGCTCGGCAAAATGACCGGCAGCGAGGTCAGCCTCAACATCGTCGAAATCCGCAAGCCGGAAGTCGACGCGCGCCTCGTCGCGCAGGGTGTCGCCGACCAGCTCGAGCGCCGTATCGCTTTCCGCCGCGCGATGAAGCGTGCGGTGCAGTCGGCCCTCCGCCTCGGCGCGGAAGGCATCCGGATCACCTGCTCGGGCCGTCTCGGCGGCGCCGAAATCGCGCGCACCGAATGGTATCGCGAAGGCCGGGTTCCGCTGCACACGCTGCGCGGCAACGTCGATTATGCCGAAGCCCAGGCCCACACCGCTTATGGCGTGTGCGGCGTCAAGGTTTGGGTCTTCAAGGGCGAGATCCTGGGTCATGACCCGCTCGCCCAGGACCGACTGATGATGGAAGCGCAGACTTCGGGCGTCCGCCCGGCGCGCGAAGACCGCCGCTAAGGAACTGAAGAGATGCTGCAACCAAAACGCACCAAGTTCCGCAAGGCCTTCAAGGGCCGGATCCATGGCAACGCCAAGGGCGGTACCGAATTGAACTTCGGCGCCTTCGGCCTGAAGGCGATGGAGCCGGAGCGGATTACCGCGCGCCAGATCGAGGCGGCCCGCCGCGCGATCACGCGTCACATCCGCCGTCAGGGCCGCTTGTGGATCCGCATCTTCCCGGATGTCCCGGTGTCGTCGAAGCCGGCCGAAGTCCGCATGGGCTCGGGCAAGGGCTCGCCGGAATTCTGGGTTGCCCGCGTCAAGCCGGGCCGCATCCTGTTCGAGCTGGACGGTGTCCCCGGCCATCTCGCCAAAGTCGCCTTTGAGCGCGCCGCCGAAAAGCTGCCGATCAAGGTCAAGGTCGTCGCCCGCCTGGGCGAAACGATGGTTGAGGAAGACTAATCATGGCCAAGAAGGAAAACCTGGTCGTGAAGACCGATGACCAGCTGGCAACCCAGCTGTCGGACCTGAAGCGTGAGCAGTTCAACCTGCGCTTCCAGGCCGCCACCAACCAGCTCGAGAAGCCGAGCCGGGTGCGCGAAGTTCGCCGCACCATCGCCCGGATCAAGACGCTGCAGTCCGACCGCGTTCGCGCGTCGGCCAAGGCGTAAGGAGTATTTGAGATGCCGAAGCGCGTCCTCACTGGCACCGTGGTGTCGGACAAGGGTGACAAGACGGTCGTGGTCCGTGTCGAGCGGCGGGTGAAGCACCCGCTCTATGGCAAGATCATCAAGCTGTCGAAGAAGTATCACGCCCATGATGAAGGCAATGCCTTCAAGCTGGGCGAGCAGGTGCGCATCCAGGAATGCGCCCCGATTTCGAAGCTGAAGAGCTGGACCGTGCTCGATCGCGTTGGCGCCGCCCCGGCGGTAGTCGACGAGATCGTCGAGGTCGATGTCTCCAAGCCGGTGACCGAGCCCAAGGCTGACAAGCCGGCGGCCAAGAAGGCAACCAAGGGCAAGGCCAAGGCCGAGCCCGAGGCGGCCGAAGCCTAAGGAAAGACTGAACCCATGATCCAGATGCAGTCCAACCTCGAGGTTGCCGACAACAGCGGCGCGAAGCGCGTCCAGTGCATCAAGGTGCTGGGCGGCTCGAAGCGCCGCACCGCCGGCGTCGGCGACATCATTGTCGTCAGCGTCAAGGAAGCCGCACCGCGCGGTCGTGTGAAGAAGGGCGACGTTCACCGTGCGGTGATCGTTCGCACCGCCAAGGACATCCGCCGTCCCGACGGCTCGGTGATCCGCTTCGACACCAATGCGGCCGTGCTGGTGAACAAGAATGAAGAGCCGATCGGCACCCGTATCTTCGGGCCGGTGGTTCGCGAACTGCGCGCGCGGAAGCATATGAAAATCATTTCGCTCGCGCCGGAGGTGCTGTGATGTCGGCCGCGAAGATCCGCAAGGGTGACAAGGTCGTGGTCCTGTCGGGCCGCGACAAGGGCAAGACCGGCGAAGTGATTTCGTCGATGCCCAAGGAAAGCAAGGTGATCGTGTCCGGCGTCAACGTCGCGACCCGTCACCGCAAGCCGTCGCAGCTTAATCCGCAGGGCGGCCTCGAGCGCAAGGAAGCGCCGCTGCACGTGTCGAAGGTGGCGATTGCCGACCCGAAGACCGGCAAGCCGACCCGCGTTCGGTTCGAAACTCGTGGGGACAAGAAGGTCCGTGTGGCCGCCAAGTCCGGGGAGCTGATCAATGGCTGATGCGAAATACACTCCGCGTCTGCGCAAGGATTATGACGAGCGCATCGCCAAGGCGATGACCGAGAAGTTCGGCTACAAGAATGCTCTTGAAGTGCCGAAGCTCGAGAAGATCGTCATCAACATGGGCGTCGGCGAGGCGACCCAGGACAAGAAGAAGGTCGAGCAGGCCGCTGGCGAGATGGAAAAAATCTCGGGCCAGAAGCCGGTGATCACCAAGGCGAAGAAGTCGATCGCGCAGTTCAAGCTGCGTGAAGGCATGCCGATCGGTTGCAAGGTCACCTTGCGCCGCGAGCGCATGTACGAATTTCTCGACCGCCTGGTGACGATCGCTCTTCCGCGCGTCCGCGACTTCCGGGGCCTCAATCCCAAGTCGTTCGACGGCCGCGGCAATTACGCAATGGGTCTCAAGGAACAGATCGTGTTCCCGGAGATCAACTATGACCAGATCGAAAAGGTCCGGGGCATGGACATCATCATCACCACGACCGCGAACACGGACGAGGAAGCGCGCGAGCTGCTGCGCCTCTTCAACTTCCCGTTCCCGGCCGAAGCAGAAAAGGCGGCCGCGTAAGCGGTCATTGGAGAACTTAAGTCATGGCGAAACTGAGTTCCGTGAACAAGAACGAGCGTCGCAAGAAGCTCGTCGCGAAAACCGCGGCGAAGCGGGCGAAGCTCAAAGCAATTGCGAACGATCAGTCGGTCGACGAGACCGAGCGCCTGATCGCGCGCCTCAAGTTGGCCGAGCTGCCGCGCAACGGCAACCCGACCCGCATCCGCAACCGCTGCGAGCTGACTGGTCGTTCGCGCGGATATTATCGCAAGTTCCGCCTATCGCGGATCATGCTTCGGGAAATGGGCAACAAGGGCCTGATTCCCGGTTTGACCAAGTCGAGCTGGTAAGGGCTGAAGATGCCGATGACCGATCCATTGGGTGATATGCTCACCCGCATCCGCAACGGCCAGCAGGCGCGCAAGGACTCGATCCTGACGCCGGCGTCGAAGCTTCGTGCCCATGTGCTCGATGTGCTTCAGCGCGAAGGCTATATCCGCGGTTATTCCGAAGAAGAGCTTGCCGGCCAGAAGGGCCTGCGCATCGAGCTCAAATATTTCGAGGGCCAGCCCGCGATCCAGCATCTGGCTCGCGTGTCGAAGCCGGGCCGCCGCGTCTATTCGGGCGCGCGCGAACTCCCGCGCATTCGCAACGGGCTGGGCATCACCATCGTTTCGACGCCTCGCGGCGTTCTGTCGGACGCGGAAGCGCGCGACCAGAATGTCGGCGGCGAAGTGCTGGCGGAGGTGTTCTAATGTCACGCATCGGTAAACGGCCGGTCGCAACGCCCGCGGGCGTCACCGCGACCATCGAAGGCCAGACGCTGACGGTGAAGGGCCCCAAGGGCACGCTGTCGATGCAATTGCTCGACGACCTCGTGAAATATGAGGTCTCCGAGAGCGAAATCCGCGTCACGCCGCTGGTCGACGCGCAGCGCAACCGCGCCGCGTGGGGCATGCAGCGCACCAACGTGCAGAACCTGGTGACGGGCGTCACCGAAGGGTTCAGCAAGGTGCTGGAAATCACCGGCGTCGGCTATCGTGCGCAGGCCCAGGGCCGCAACCTCAAGCTGCAGCTCGGCTACAGCCACGATGTCAATTTCGCCGTGCCGGAAGGGGTCGACGTCAAGACCCCCGACAACACCACGGTCGAGATCAGCGGCATCGACAAGCAGCAGGTCGGCCAAGTGGCCGCCGAAATCCGTCGCTGGCGCAAGCCGGAGCCCTACAAGGGCAAGGGCATCAAATATCGCGGCGAGTATATCTTCCGCAAAGAAGGCAAGAAGAAGTAAGCCATGGCGAAACTCTGTCTCTTCGATCGCCGCCGGCGCCGGGTTCGCTCCGCGCTGCGTGCGCGCGCTGCCGGCAAGCCCCGCTTGTCGGTTCACCGTTCGGGCAAACATATCTATGCCCAGGTCATCGACGATGCCGCCGGCAAGACGATTGTCGCGGCCTCGAGCCTGGACAAGGATTTGAAGGGCAAGGCCAACAGCACCCGCGAGGGCGCTGCCGAGGTCGGCAAGGCCCTGGCCGAGCGCGCCAAGAAGGCGGGCGTGTCCGCGGTCGTGTTCGACCGTGGCGGCTTCCTGTTCCATGGCCGGGTGAAGGCCCTGGCCGATGCCGCCCGCGAAGGCGGATTGGAGTTCTAAATGGCTGACGAAAACGAAACCCCGCAGGTCGAAGCACCCGCCGAGGCGGCGGCTCCCGAGGCTGCGCCGGCTCCGGAAGCCCGCGAGGGCCGTGGCCCGCGTGGCGGCCGTGGCCGTGGCGGTGGCGGCCGCGACAATCGTGGTGGCGGCCGTGGCCGTCGCGACGACCGTCGTGGTGGCCGTGGTGGCGACGACGAGGGCGGCGAGGAGCTGATCGAGAAGCTGGTCCACATCAACCGCGTCTCGAAGACCGTGAAGGGCGGCAAGCGCTTCGGTTTTGCCGCGCTGGTCGTGGTTGGCGACGGCAAGGGCCGCGCCGGCTTCGGTTACGGCAAGGCTCGCGAAGTGCCGGAAGCCATCAGCAAGGCGACTGCCGCTGCGAAAAAGGCGATGATCCGCGTTCCGCTGCGCGATGGCCGCACGCTGCACCATGACGGCAAGGGCCATTTCGGCGCCGGCAAGGTCGCGGTTCGCGCCGCTCCGGCCGGTACCGGCATCATCGCCGGCGGTCCGATGCGCGCCGTGTTCGAGAGCCTCGGCGTCCACGACGTGGTCACCAAGTCGGTCGGCACTTCCAACCCCTACAATATGATCCGCGCGACTTTCGAGGCGCTCAAGGATCAGACCAGCCCGCGCTCGGTCGCCCAGCGCCGTGGCAAGAAGATCTCCGAGCTTCTTGGCCGTGGCGGCATGGACAAGGGTGAGGCCGAAGCGACCGCCGAAGCGGTCACGGAGTAATCAGTGATGGCCAAGATCAAGATCACCCAGACCGGATCGCCGATTCGGCGCGACAAGACCCAGCGGGCCACCCTGGTCGGCCTGGGCCTCAACAAGATGCACCGCACGGTTGAGGTCGAGGCGACGCCGGAAGTGCTCGGCCAGGTGCGCAAGGTCGCGCATCTGCTGCGGGTCGACAACTAAACCGAAGAGTATCGAGACCGGGCGGCAGCGCTGCCTGGTTTCATGCGCGACAAAAGCGAAAGCGAGTGCAAACCATGACTTTCAAGATCAACGAACTCCGCGACAATCCGGGCGCCCGCAAGGGCCGGGTTCGCGTTGGCCGCGGCATCGGTTCCGGCCTGGGCAAGACCGCTGGCCGCGGCCAGAAGGGCCAGAAGAGCCGCTCGGGCGTCGCCGTGAAGGGCTTCGAGGGCGGCCAGATGCCGCTCCACATGCGGCTGCCGAAGCGCGGCTTCAACAACATCTTCGCCAAGGATTATGCCGAGGTGAACCTCGGCGCAGTCCAGAAGCTGATCGATGCCGGCAAGCTCGACGCCAAGAAGCTGCTCGACCATGACGCGCTGAAGGCCGCGGGACTGGCGCGCGGCGGCAAGGACGGCGTCCGCCTGCTTGGCAAGGGCGAATTCAAGGCCAAGGCCAGCTTCAAGGTCGCCGGCGTGTCGAAGGGCGCGCGCGAAGCGGTCGAGAAGGCCGGTGGCAGCATCGAGGTTCTCGAGCAAATCGACCGCGCCGCGCTGGCTGCCGCCAAGAAGGGCAAGACCCGCGACGCCAAGATTGCCGCCAAGGCCGCGAAGAAGGCCTGACCGGCATTCGTCGCAAAGGGCTTCGCATCGGCCTTGCAGTGACTATATCGGGCGGCGGGGGGCAACGGGCCCGTCGCCGCCTGACTTTTTCTAGGGATCATTAATGGCATCCGCAGCCGAACAATTGGCCAGCAACCTTTCGCTAGCCAGCTTCTCCAAGGCCACCGAACTCAAGAAGCGCCTGTGGTTCACCCTCGGCGCGCTGGTGCTGTTCCGGCTGCTGTCGTTCGTTCCCATCCCCGGCATCGATCCGCGCGCGCTGGCCAATCTGTTCCAGACGCAGCAGGGCGGCGTGCTCGACTTCTTCAACACCTTCTCGGGCGGTAGCCTGTCGCGCATGTCGATCATCGCGCTTGGCGTGATGCCCTACATCACCGCGTCGATCGTGGTGCAGCTTGGCGCCTCGCTCTACGAGCCATGGAAAGTGCTCAAGAAGGAAGGCGAGACCGGGCGCAAGAAGCTCAACCAATATACCCGCTACCTGACCGTGCTGCTGACCAGCGTGCAGGGCTATTTCATCGCCGTCGGCCTCGAAGGCTGGGCGGCGACCAAGGGCATTTCGGCGGTGGTCGAGCCGGGCATGCTGTTCCGCATGGCGGCAACCATCAGCCTGGTCGGCGGCACGCTGTTCCTGATGTGGATTGGTGAGCAGATCACCAGTCGCGGCATCGGCAATGGCGTCTCGCTGATCATCATGGCCGGCATTGTCGCTTCCATGCCGCAGCACCTCGCCCAGCTGTTCGAAGGCGGCCGCACCGGCACGCTCGATCCGCTGCTGGTATTCGGCATCGTCATCGGTGTCGTCGGGCTGGTACTGTTCATCTGCTTCATGGAGCGCGCCCAAAGACGGGTGCTGATCCAATATCCCAAGCGCCAGACGGCGCGGGGCATGATGCAGCAGGAGCGCAGCCACCTGCCGCTCAAGATCAACACCGCCGGCGTCATCCCGCCGATCTTCGCCTCTTCGCTGCTCTTGATGCCGCTAACCGTGTTGCAGTTCGCCGGCGGCGGCGCGACTCCGGATAGCTCGTCGAGCGAGTGGCTGATCACGCTCAGCACTTACCTGCAGCATGGCGCGCCGCTTTATCTGGCGCTTTATGCCGGCGGCATCATCTTCTTCTGCTTCTTCTACACGGCGGTGCAGTTCAATTCGGAAGAAACGGCCGAGAATCTGAAGCGCCACGGCGGCTTCATCCCCGGCATCCGCCCGGGCAAGGCGACCGAGCAGTATTTCGACTATCTCCTGAACCGCATCACCGTGATCGGCGCGGCCTATCTGACGACGATCTGCCTGATCCCGGAGATCGCGCTCAGCCAGGCCGGCGTGCCTTTCTACCTTGGCGGCACCAGCCTGCTGATCGTCGTCAACGTAACGATGGATACGGTCAGCCAGATCCAGAGCCACTTGATCGCGCATCAATATGGCGATTTGATCAAGAAGGCGAAGCTCAAGGGCGCGCGCCGCCACTAGGAAGCGGCGCCGCTCTGGGAGGGGAGAGGCTTTGGATATCATCCTGCTGGGACCGCCGGGCGCCGGAAAAGGTACTCAGGCACAGCGGCTGGTCGCGACACGCGGCATGATCCAGCTGTCGACCGGCGACATGCTGCGCGAGGCGGTTGCCAAGGGCACGCCGACTGGACTCAAGGCCAAGGCGGTGATGGAGGCCGGCGAACTGGTCAGCGACGCGATCGTCTCGGCGCTGATCGGCGAGCGGCTCGACAGCTGCGTTGGGCACGGCGCGATTTTCGACGGATTTCCGCGGACCAAGCACCAGGCCGAGGCGCTCGAGATATTGCTCGGCGAGCGCGACCGGACACTCGACCATGTGATCGAGCTGGTGGTCGACGAAGAGGCGCTGGTCGTGCGCATCACCGGCCGCTTCACCTGCGCCAATTGCGGTGCGAGCTATCATGACAAGTTCCACCTGCCGAAGGTCGAGGGCACGTGCGACGTGTGCGGCCATCATGAGTTCAAGCGCCGGCCCGACGATAATGAGCAGACCGTTCGCACGCGAATGGCAGAATATCGCGCCAAGACCGCGCCGATCCTGCCCTATTATGAGGAAAAGGGCCTGGTCCGCCGGGTCGACGGCATGGGCAGCGTCGAAGAGGTCGCAGCCGCGATTGACGCGATCCTGGACGGCTAGACAAACGGTCCCGTCATTGCGACCCTGCCGCCAAGGGAGAGTAAGACATGCGTTTGCTCCTATTGGCGCTGCCGCTACTTGCCGCCACGCCGGCTTCCGCTGAGGTCGTCAGCGCCGGACCCAACGGCTTCGAAGTGCAGGAGGTCGTCAATTTGGTCGTCCCCCAGCCGAGCGCTTACGCCGCGTTCGGCCAGGTCGGCCAATGGTGGAGCAAGGACCACACCTATTCCGGCGACGCGGCGCGGATGTCGCTGCAGTTGAGGCCCGGCGGCTGCTTCTGCGAGCCGCTGGAGGGCGGCGGCGGCATCGAGCATATGCGCGTCACCTATCTGAAGCCCGGCGAGCAAATCGTCATGACCGGCAGCCTCGGGCCGTTGCTCTACGAGGCGACGGCCGGCGTCATGAGCGTCACATTCGAGCGGATCGCCGGAGGAACGCGGGTAACGATGAACTATCGCGCAGCTGGCTTCGCCAAGAGCGACGGGGACAAGATGGCGCCGCTGGTCGACCAGGTGCTGGCCGAGCAGATGAAGCGCTACCGGAGTTTCGCGGCTTCGGCGCCCAAGCCGGACACGCTCACGCCTTGATCGCCTAAGCCTTGACGAGCGTGACCGTCCGCCATGCGGGCGTGTCGATGGTCGGCATATGGTCTTCATAGGCGACTTCGCGCCAGCGCTCGCTGGAGCGGAGGTCGGGCATCGAAACGTCGCCAGAGACCTCGGCAATCACCTCGGTCAGCTCGATCTTGTCGGCGATCGGCTCGAACAGCTCGAAGATCGCCGCTCCGCCAATCACCGAAATCGGTGATTTGCCCGCCGCGGCAATCGCGCTGTCGACATCATGGACGACATCGACGCCTTCGACCTGCCAGTCGGGGTCGTGGGTCATGACGATATGCTGGCGGCCCGGGAGGATGCCGGGCAGGCTGTCGAAGGTCTTGCGGCCCATGATCATCGCGCTGCCCATGGTCAGCTGCTTGAAGCGCTTGAGATCGCCGGGAATATACCAGGGAAGCACGCCATCCTTGCCGATCACGCCGTTGATGGCGCGGGCGAGGACGATGGTGATCGTTGGGCGGGCCATGACAGGAACCTTGCCTCATGGGCGCGGCTTTGCAAAGCCTTAGGACGATGATCCGAACCTTCCTGGCGGCGGCCGTTTTCACGCTCAGCGCCGGCTCGGCACATGCCGAGACGATCCAGCTTCACGTCGGGCACCTGATCGATCCCGGAACCGGATCGGTTTCCGACAACCGCGAGCTGATCATCACCGACGGCAAGATTGTCAGCGACAGCCCGTGGCGAGGCGTTCGCGCCGACGGCAAGCTGATCGACTGGTCGGGCAAATGGGTGCTGCCGGGCCTGATCGACCTGCATACCCATGTCGCCGACGGCTATGGCCAGACCGACGACCCAGCCGAGCCCTTGAAGCACAGCGAGGGCGCGACGGTACTCAAGGGCGCCGAAATGGCGCGAATCACGCTCCATTCGGGCTTCACCACCGTGCGCGACGTCGGAGTCTATCGTGGTCTGACCGATGTTTCGCTGCGCAATGCGATTGCGGCCGGCGAGGTCGAGGGGCCGCGGATGATCGTCGCCGGCGGCTATATCACTATCCCCGGCGGCGGCGGCGCGGTGACCGGGGCCAAGCCCGGCACGGCGATCGGACCGGAATTCCGCATCGGCGAAGTGCGTAGCCCGGAAGAGGCGCGGGCACGGGTCAAGGCGATGATCGACGGAGGCGCCGACTTCATCAAGCTGATTGCGACCGGGGCGGTGCTGGCGGTCGGCAGCGAGCCGGGCGCGCTGGAGCTGACGCCGGACGAAATGAAGGCGGCCTGCGACCAGGCCAAGGCGATGGGCAAATATTGCATCGCCCACGCCCATGGCGCCGAAGGGATCAAGGCGGCGATCCGGGCCGGGGCGCGGACCATCGAGCATGCCTCACTGGTCGATGACGAGGGGCTGCGGATGGCCAAAGAGCGCGGCGTTTGGCTCGATATGGACATCTATGACGGCGACTTGATCGAAGAGGTCGGGACGCGCGAACATTGGCCGGCCGAATATCTGCAGAAGAACCGGGATACGACCGACTTCCAGCGGCAGGGCTTTGCCAAGGCGGTCAAGCTCGGCGTGCCGCTGACCTTCGGCACCGATGCCGGGGTCTATCCGCACGGATATAATGCCCGCCAGTTCGGCTATATGGTGCGCTACGGCATGACCCCGATGCAGGCATTGGCGTCAGCCACCAGCGAAGCCGCCAAGGCGCTCGGTCGGCCGGAGCTTGGTTCGGTCGCGCCGGGCCATGTTGCCGATTTGGTGGTGATCGACCGCGATCCGCTGAAGGACATCACCGTGTTGCAATGCGTTGCCGGCGTGATCCAGGGTGGCCAGCTGGTCCATCGCGACGATGCGGCGGCTCGGTGCGATCGTTGGAAGCATCCTTGAGCGATCCGCTGAAACTGGTCGAAGCGGTCAGGGCCCGGTTCGGCGAGCGATTGGCAATCACCGATCCGGCCGATATCGAACCATGGCTGACCGACTGGCGCGGTCGCTGGCATGGGGAATCGGCGGCCATCCTCCAGCCCGGTTCGACTGCGGAAGTCGCGGCGATGGTTGCGCTGGCAAATGAGCATCGCGTGCCGTTGGTCCCTCAGGGCGGCAACAGCTCGATGGTCGGCGGCGCGACGCCACCAGCTGACGGATCGGCGCTGATCCTGTCGCTGAGGCGGATGAACGTCATCCGCGCGATCGATGTTGGCGCAAGGCGTGCCGTCGCCGAAGCCGGCGTGATTTTGCAGATGCTCCACGAAGCTACACTCGAACATGGCTTGCGTTTCCCGCTAACGCTCGGCGCCAAGGGCAGCGCGACGGTTGGCGGGCTCATCTCGACCAATGCGGGCGGCACGCAGGTGCTGCGCTTCGGTCCGATGCGCGCCCTGGTCGACGGCATCGAGGCGGTGTTGCCCGACGGGACCATCCATGACGGCCTTACCGGCCTCAAGAAGGACAATCGCGGCTATAGCCTCGACCAGCTGCTGGTTGGCGCCGAGGGAACGCTGGGCGTGGTCACGGCGGCGCGCCTGAAGCTGGTGCCGGCGATCCATACGCGCGCTGTCGCCTGGCTCGGCCTCGCCAGTCCGCAAAGAGCTCTGGATACGCTGCGTGCGCTGGAGGCCGAGACCGACCGGATCGAGGGGTTCGAGATATTGCCACAGGAGTCGCTCGAAGCGGTGCTCACCCACATTCCGGGAACGCGTGCCCCGCTCGACAGCCGCCATGAATGGCACGCGCTGGTCGAGGCAACGGTCGACAGCGAGGCTGCCGAGCCGCCGGCGGAGCTGCTTACCCGCCTGCTTGCCCCGTTAGTGGGGCGTGGGCTGGTCGAAAATGCCGTGATTTCAGCGACAGAAGCGCAGGCCGAGGCCTTCTGGCGGATCCGCGATAGCCTGTCGGAAGCGGAGCGGGCGGCGTTCGGGCCGGCGACCCAGCACGACATCAGCGTCGCGGTAGAGGATATGCCCTTGTTCATGGCCGAGGCCGCGGCCGAGGTGGAGCGGGCCTTCCCGGGCACTTCGGCATCGGGTTTTGGGCATCTGGGCGACGGCAACATTCATTTCCACGTTCGCGCCGGGACGCGCGGCGGCCCGGACTGGCTGGAGCAGGAAGGTCATGCCGTGCAGCGCTTGGTCGACGACCTCGTCACCGCCGCCGGCGGATCGATCAGCGCCGAACATGGCATCGGCGTGATGAAGAAGGATGAGCTGGAGCGATTGCAGCCGGATCGGGTGCGGCAATTGCGGGCGATCAAGACGGCGCTCGATCCCAGAGGACTGATGAACCCCGGCAAGCTGGTTTGAGCGCAAGCAGCGGGGAGCGGCCCGCGATCCCTTGTGCCAAGCTCCACCCATGTTGAAGCAAACTACATTGCCGAGCTTCGACGAGCGCATCGCCACCGTCGATTGGGACGAAATCCACGCCAGTCTCGACCGGCAGGGATGGGCGGTCATTCCCGGCCTATTGAGCGAAGCAGAATGCAACGCGACGGCCGCGCTGTACGGACCAAGCGACATCTTTCGCAGCCATGTGGTGATGGCGCGGCACGGGTTCGGGCGGGGCGAGTATCGCTATTTCGCTTATCCGCTGCCGTCGCTGATCGAGCGGCTGCGCACCGCCCTCTATCCGCGCCTGGCGCCGATCGCCAACGCCTGGCACGAGCGTATGGGGATCGATTGCCGCTTTCCGACCGATCACGCAGCGTTCCTTGAGCGCTGTCATGCCGCCGGACAGGCGCGGCCCACGCCGTTGTTGCTGCAATATGGCGCGGGCGACTATAATTGCCTGCACCAGGATCTTTACGGCGAACATGTCTTCCCGTTGCAGGCCGTGGTGCTGCTTTCACAGCCGGGCGAGGATTTCGAGGGTGGCGAATTCGTGCTGACCGAGCAGCGGCCGCGGATGCAGTCGCGCGCATCGGTTGTGCCGCTGGGCAAAGGTGATGCCGTCATTTTTGCCGTCAATTCGCGTCCGCATCGCGGGTCAAAAGGCGACTATCGCGTGAAGCTGCGGCATGGGGTCAGCGAATTGCGGTCAGGTCGGCGGCATACGCTCGGGATCATCTTTCACGATGCGGTGTGAAGGCCACGGCCCGAAGTAAATTCGGGCCGTCAGTCGGCTCCGCTTCGCGGGCCGCTGGCCGCCTTTTGGTATCTCTTCGCGCCGGCTTCCGAATGCTGCGCATTCGCTCGCCTGCGCTCGGTGCCTCAAGAGTTGGCGCGCCCGGCAGGAGTCGAACCTGCGACCTCATGCTTAGAAGGCACGTGCTCTATCCAGCTGAGCTACGGGCGCGCGTTGGGCAAGGCTTAGCAGGTCAGGAGACCGCTTCCAGCAGCCCTTCGAACAGTCTTCTGCCATCGGTATTGCCATGCGCGGTCTCTAGCGCACGCTCCGGGTGCGGCATCATGCCCAAGACATTGCCCTGCCCGTTGAGAATCCCGGCGATGGCACGGGCCGAGCCGTTGACCTGGTCCGTGTAACGGAACGCGACGCGGCCTTCGCCTTCAAGCCGGTCGAGCGTATCGGCATCGGCCTGGAAGTTGCCGTCGTGGTGGGCGACGGGAATGCTGATGTCCTCGCCCGATTTGTAAGCGCTGGTGAAGATCGACTGGCTGTTCTCGACCTTGAGGCCGACCGAGCGACAGACGAAATGCAGGCCCGCATTGCGCATCAGTGCGCCGGGCAGCAGGCCGGCTTCGGTCAGCACCTGGAAGCCGTTGCAAATGCCGAGCACCGGCACGCCGCGGTTCGCCGCGACCGCGACCGCGCCCATGATCGGCGACCGCGCCGCCATCGCTCCGGAGCGCAGATAATCGCCGTAGGAGAAGCCACCGGGGATGGCGATGAAATCGGTGCCGTCGGGAAGCTCGTTTGTCCGGTGCCAGACCATCGCCGGGGCGCGGCCGGTGACCTGTTCGATGGCGACGGCCAAATCCCGATCGCAGTTGGAGCCGGGAAAGACGAGGACCGCGCTCTTCATGCGTTCTCCAGCTTCTCGATACGGAAATTCTCGATCACCGTATTGGCCAGCAATTTGCGGCACATGTCGGCGATTTCATCGTCGCTGGTGCCGTCGGCGAGGTCGAGCTCGATCAGCTTGCCGGCCCGGACGTCCTGCACACCACCGAAGCCGAGACCCTCGAGCGCATGGTGGATCGCCTTCCCCTGCGGGTCGAGGACTCCGGGCTTCAGGGTGACGAAAACGCGGGCTTTCATGGGGGTCGGTCTTTCGCTGGAGCGCTGCTGGCGGCCCTATGCCGCGAGGTCGCCCGCCGGGCAAGCTTTACCCGATTTTTACCCTTTTGTGACCTGATCATCCTGCCGGAATCTCGGACCCGGCGTGACGAGGAGTAAGGGAATGATCGTCGGCATCGCGGCCATGATGTTCGTGGCGCTATTCGGCTGGGGTCAGGATTACTTCCACTGGACGGATCCCAGTGGAAAGGTCCAGCTCGCCCTGTTCGCGTCGTTCATCCTCGGGATTATCTGCGGCTACAAGACCAAGCAGTGACCTTGCCGGGCGACCGCGCTAGGGCGGTCGCATGAAATGCCTTCCACCCTATGCCCAACTGTTGAAGCTGCGCACCGAACAGCAAGGCGACAGCCTGCGTTTCGTCATGCCGTTCCACGAAGATGTCGTCGGCCGGCCAGGTTACCTGCATGGGGGAGCCATCGCCGGACTGCTCGAATTTGCGGCATTCACGGCACTGACGCGGGCGATCGGCGAAGATGTGATCAAAAAGCCGTTCACGGTGACGGTCGATTATATGCGGGGCGGGACGCCGCGCGACACCTTTGCCGAAGCCTGCGTCGAGCGGCTCGGCAAGCGGATGGCCAATGTTGAGGCCTATGCCTGGCAGGCGGAGCGCGACAAGCCGATCGCCGCGGCGCGGATCAACTTCCTGCTCGAGCGTCAGTAACCGCTCAATTCCGTAACGCGGCCAGCGTGGAAGCGGGGCGAACCGAACAGCTCGGACAGGACGGCTTCGCGCTTCATATAGAGGCCGATGTCATGCTCGTCGGTCATGCCGATGCCGCCATGCATTTGGACACCCTCCTGGACCGCCAGGGCCGACACGCGGCCGGCCTTGGCCTTGGCCACCGAGACGAACAGCTCGGCCCTTGGATCGCCGGCATCGAGCAGCTGGGCCGCCTTGAGCGTCGCGGCGCGGGCAATTTCGATCTCGCCATAGAGGTGCGCGGCGCGATGCTGCAGCGCCTGGAACTCGCCAATCAGTTTCCCGAACTGTTTGCGTTGCTTCAGATATTCGAAGGTCATCTCGCTGGCGCCGGCGGCCACCCCGACCAGCTCGGCAGCCGCACCGGCGCGGCCGGCGTTGAGCGCCCGGGTTAGCGGGCCCCAACCGCCATCGACCTCGCCGACCACGGCGTCAGCGTCGACCGCGACATTGTCGAAGCTGAGGCGCGCCGCCTTGCTGCTGTCGGCCAGGGTAGCGGTGTCGATGTCGAGGCCATTCGCGCCCTTTTCGACCGCAAACAGGGTGAGGCCGTCGGTTTCGCCAGCGGTGCCAGCAGTGCGGGCAGCAACCAGGATGACGTCGGCGCTATTGCCATGGACCACGAATTGCTTGGCGCCGTTGAGCACAAAGCCATTGCCCTGCCGCTTGGCTTCCGTCGTAATACGGCTCGGGTCATGATGCTTGCCCTCGTCGACCGCCAGCGCTGCGACGGTCTCGCCGGCAAGGATGCCGGGAAACCAGCGCTCGGCCTGGGCCGAACCTTCCAGGGCACGGACTGCGGCGACCGCCGTCGTCAGGAACGGCGAGGGCGTGAGGTTGCGGCCAATTTCCTCCAGCACCACACCGGCCTCGACCAGGCCAAGTCCTGCGCCGCCCTGGCTTTCGGGAATCAAGATGCCGGTCAGACCGAGCTCGGCGAACTGCTTCCAGAGATCGGTGCCATAGCCATCGGTGCAGCTGGTATCGCGCCAGTGGCGCAGCTGCGGCTTGATCGCTCCTTCGTCCGCCATGAACGGGCGGATCGTGTCCTGCAACAGCCGTTGGTCGTCGGTCAGGGTCATCATCGATCAGGCTCCTGGCAGGCGGAGGATATGCTTGGCGACGATGCCAAGCTGGACTTCGGACGTGCCGCCCTCAATCGAATTGGCCTTGGTGCGGAGCCAGTCGCGGGCCGCCTTACCGCCCTTTGAGCGGTCGCTGTCCCATTCGAGCGCATCGCTGCCGCCGGCGGCCATGATCAGCTCGTGGCGGCGCTTGTTAAGCTCGGTCCCGGCATATTTCATCATCGACGGCATCGCCGGATGCGCCTCGCCTGCCTTCAACTGGTCGATGAACCGCTCGCTCATCGCCGCGAAGGCCAAAGCATCGACGTCAAATGCGGCGATTTCGGCGCGGAGCAACGGGTCGTCGATCGGTCCAACCGACTTGCCCAACGCTTCCTTCTCGCCGCCAAGGCCCATGCCGCTGATCATCTCGCGCTCATGGCCGAGCAGATATTTGGCAACGTCCCAGCCCCTGTTCTCCTCGCCGACCAGCTGGCTCTTGGGCACCTTCACCTCGTCGAAGAAGGTCTCGCAGAAGGGCGAGTTGCCGCTGATCAGCAGGATCGGCTTGGTCGAGACGCCCGGGCTTTCCATGTCGAACAGTAGGAAACTGATCCCGCCATGTTTGGACTCGGTCGAGGTGCGGACCAGGCAGAAGATCCAGTCGGCCTGGTCGGCATAGCTGGTCCACACTTTCTGGCCGTTGACGAGGTAATGGTCGCCCTTGTCCTCAGCCTTGGTTTGCAGGCCGGCGAGGTCGGATCCGGCACCCGGCTCCGAATAGCCCTGGCACCAGCGGATCTCGCCGCGCGCGATTTCGGTCAGATAATGTTTCTTCTGCTCCTCGGTGCCGAATTTGAGCAGCGCCGGGCCGAGCATCGAAATGCCAAAGCTGGTGAGCGGCGGCCGGCAGCCGAGAGCAGTCATTTCCTCCTTGAGGATCTTGGCTTCGGCCGGGCTGAGGCCGCCGCCGCCATATTCTTTCGGCCAGTCGGGCACCGTCCAGCCGCGCGACGCCATGGCGTCGAGCCATTGTTTCTGCGCGGGTGACTGAAATTCAAAATGACGACCGCCCCAGCAGGCGTCCTTTTCACCGCGCATCGGCTCGCGCATCTCGGCCGGGCAGTTGGCTTCCAGCCAGGCGCGGGTTTCAGCGCGGAAATTGTCGAGATCGGCCATCAATCTTGCCCTTCGCGATAGAGCGTCCTAGCGCCGTTTTGGAACCGATATGCGGGTCCGCGCAAGGGAGCGGTCGGTTATGGATTTTGACCTTACGGAACGTCAGGCTTTTTTCCGCGACCGGGTACGCCAGTTCATCGACCAACACGTCCGCCCGCGAGTCGCGGACTATAAGAAACAGATCGATGCGGGCGATCGCTGGCAGCCGATCCAGCTGATCGAGGATTTGAAGCCCAAGGCGCGTGAGGCAGGCTTATGGAACCTGTTCATGCCGCCGGGCGGCGCGCTCAAGCACGTCGACGAGAGTTTCGCGTTCGAGGGTGAACAGCTGACCAATCTCGAATATGCGCTGTGCGCCGAGCAAATGGGGCGCATCCTGTGGTCGTCGGAAGTGTTCAACTGCTCGGCGCCAGACACCGGCAATATGGAAGTGCTGCACCGTTACGGCACCCGCGAGCAGAAGGCGGAGTGGCTGAACCCGCTGATGCGGGGCGAAATCCGTTCGGCCTTCCTGATGACCGAGCCCGGGGTGGCCTCGTCGGATGCGACCAACATCGAGTGCCGGATCGAGCGCGACGGCGACGACTATGTCATCAACGGCAAGAAATGGTGGTCGAGCGGAGCAGGCGATCCGCGCTGCAAGGTCGCCATCCTGATGGGCAAGACCGATCTCGAGGCGCGCTCCCACGCCCAGCAGTCGATGATCCTGGTACCGATGGATGCGCCGGGAATTACGGTTGAGCGGTTCCTGTCGGTTTACGGCTACGATGATGCGCCGCATGGGCACATGGAAATCAGACTCGAGAATGTGCGCGTTCCGGCATCCAACCTGCTGCTCGGCGAGGGACGGGGCTTTGAGATCGCGCAGGGCCGCCTCGGCCCGGGACGGATCCACCACTGCATGCGGACCATCGGCGCGGCCGAGGAAGCGCTCGACCTGATGGCCCGGCGGCTGCAGTCACGTACGGCCTTTGGCAAGCGCCTGTCAGAGCATAGCGTATGGGAGCAGCGGGTCGCCGAAGCGCGGATCGAAATCGACTGCACGCGCCTGCTTTGCCTCAAGGCGGCCGACATGATGGACAAGGTCGGCAACAAGGCGGCCAAGGCCGAAATCGCCATGATCAAGGTCAAGGCGCCGCGCATGGCGCTGAAGGTGATCGACGACTCCATCCAGGCGCATGGCGGCGCCGGCGTCAGCCAGGATACGCCGCTGGCCGGGAGCTGGGCCGGGATCCGCACGCTGCGGCTGGCCGACGGGCCGGACGAGGTCCACAACCGCTCGATCGCGCTGATCGAGTTCGCCAAGCATGCCGAGGCGCTGGGGTGAGCGCGACCTGCCCGCGGCTGTTCGATCTGACCGGCAAGGTGGCGATTGTTACCGGATCGTCGCGCGGGATCGGCCTCGCCATCGCCGCGGCCCTTGCCGAACATGGCTGCAAGGTCGCGATCTCCAGCCGCAAGCAGGATGCCTGCGACGAGGTTGCCCATGCGATTAACGCCCAGCATGGCGATGAGCGCGCGATCGCGGTCGCGGCCAATATTTCGAGCAAGGATGACCTGCAGAATTTGGTCGACGAGACGCGCAAGGTGTTCGGCAAGGTTGACGTGCTGGTCTGCAACGCCGCTTCCAACCCTTACTACGGACCGATGGCGGGGATCAGCGACGACCAGTTCCGCAAGATCCTGGAGAACAACGTCATCGCCAATCACTGGCTGATCTCGATGGTCGCGCCGGAAATGCTCGAGCGCGGCGAGGGATCGATCATTATCGTATCGTCGATCGGCGGGCTCACCAGCTCGACCATGATCGGCGCTTACAACATTTCGAAGGCGGCCGATTTCCAGCTGGCGCGCAACCTTGCCGCCGAATTCGGGCCCAAGGGTGTTCGAGTGAACTGCATCGCGCCGGGGCTGGTGAAGACCGATTTCGCCCGCGCCCTTTGGGAGAATCCGGACACGCTGAAGCTGGTCACCAAGGGCACTCCGTTGCGCCGGATCGGCGAGCCGCATGAGATTGCCGGCGCGGCGGTCTATCTCGCTTCGCCGGCGTCGACCTTCATGACCGGCCAGGCGATGATCGTCGACGGCGGCTCGACCATCGGGGTCGGGCTATGAGCGGACGACTCGCAGGCAAGATCGCGATCGTCACAGGCGCGGGCTCCGGCATCGGCCAGGCCAGCGTCGAGCTGTTCCGCCAGCAAGGCGCGACGGTGGTCGGTGCCGACCTCAAGGGCGCCGATGTCGAGTGCGATGCCGGCGATGAGGAACAGGTCAGAGCATTGGTTTCCAAAACCGTCTCCGAACATGGCGGGCTCGATATCCTGTTTGCCAATGCCGGCGTGTCCGGTGGATTCGACAGCCTGTTCGAGCAGGACGCGGCGGCCTGGGCCGAAATACTGCGCATCAACCTCATCGGGCCGTTCCTGGCAATGAAATATGGAGCTCCGGTGATGAAGGAGCGCGGCGCCGGATCGATCATCGCCACCGCCTCGGTCGCCGGGCTCAGATCGGGCGCCGGCGGCCCGGCCTATTCGGCCAGCAAGGCGGGCGTCATCAACCTGGTTAAGGTGGCCGCGACCCAGCTGGCGGGCGCGAATATCCGGGTCAATGCCATCTGTCCCGGCCTGATCGAGACCGGCATGACCGAATTCATCTTCGATCGGGCCCGGGCCAAGGGCCAGGAAAGCCAGATCGGCCAACTTAATCCGCTGAAGCGAAGCGGCGCTCCGATAGAGATCGCCAACGCAGCCTTGTTCCTCGCCTCGGACGAGTCGAGCTATGTCAACGGACAAGCGATCGTCGTAGACGGCGGCCTTAGCGCATCGCACCCCTTCAACCATCAAAGCTACGGACGGACCACGACATGACCGATGTCATCGACAAGCCCACCACCAGCCCGATCTCCACCAGCCGCCATGGCGATGTGCTGATCGTCACGTCGAACAACCCGCCGGTGAACGCGCTTGGCGCGGCGGTGCGGCAGGGCCTGGTCGCGGCGATCGAAGAGGCCGAGGGTGACGACGCGGTCAAGGCCGTCGTGATCCGCTGTGAAGGGCAAACTTTCTTCGCCGGCGCCGACATCACCGAATTCGGCAAGCCGCCGGTCATGCCATGGCTGCCGCAGGTGGTCGATATCATTGAAGGTTGTTCGAAGCCGGTGGTCGCGGCGATCCATGGCACGGCGCTGGGCGGAGGACTCGAGGTCGCGCTGGCCAGCCATTACCGGGTGGCGCTGCCCGATGCGAAGCTGGGCGTGCCCGAAGTCAAGCTCGGCCTGCTGCCGGGCGCGGGCGGGACACAGCGCCTGCCGCGCGTCGCGGGCGTGCAGAAGGCGTTGGAGATGGTTACCAGCGGCACGCCGATCGGGGCCAAGGAAGCCTATGCCGTCGGCCTGGTCGACCGGATCGTCGAAGGCGAATTGCTGCAACATGCGGTCGCATTTGCCGAGGAGGTGCGCGACATCCGTCCGCTGCCAAGATCGAGCGAGCGCGACGAGAAGCTGGCCGAGGCGCGCGCCAATCCGGCGATTTTCGACGAGTTTCGCAAGGCCAACGGACGCAAATTCCGCGGGTTTGAAGCGCCCGAAGCCAATATCAAGGCGGTCGAAGCAGCGGTGGCCAAGCCCTATGCCGAAGGCGTCATCGATGAGCGCAACCTGTTCATGGGTCTGATGACCGGGACCCAAGCCAGGGCGCAGCAATATTTCTTCTTCGCCGAGCGCAATGCGGCCAAGATCGACGATATCCCCGAGGATACGCAGCCGCGCAGCGTCAAGAAGGTCGGCGTGATCGGCGCCGGCACGATGGGCGGCGGCATTTCGATGAATTTCCTGTCGGCCGGAATCCCGGTGACGATCTTCGAAATGAACCAGGAAGCGCTCGACCGCGGCACCGGCGTGATGCGCAAGAATTATGAGGCGACCGCGTCGAAGGGTCGCATGACCGCCGAGCAGGTCGAGCAGGCGATCGGGCTGCTGACGCCGACGCTCGATTTCAACGCGCTGTCCGATTGCGACCTGATCATCGAAGCGGTGTTCGAGCAGATGGATGTGAAGAAGGACATCTTCACCCGGCTCGACCAGACCGTGAAGCACGGCGCGATCCTCGCTTCGAACACCAGCTATCTGAATATCGACGAGATCGCCGCGGTCACCTCGCGGCCGCAGGACGTCGTCGGCCTGCACTTCTTCTCGCCGGCCAATGTGATGAAGCTGCTCGAGGTAGTGCGCGGCGCCAAGACCGCACCCGACGTGCTGGTCACCGCGATGCAGCTGGCCAAGAAGATCAAGAAGGTCGCAGTC
>NZ_JAHFPY010000028.1 GCF_023266535.1 Sphingomonas sp.
GATATTCGGACCGGCGTGACGGTCATTTTCCCGCGCGGGAAGGCCAATCCCAAGCCGGTCTATGGCGGGTTCTTCGACCTTAATGGCAATGGCGAGATGACCGGCCGCGCCTATCTCGAGGATTTCGGCATCGTCCAGGGCCCGATCGGCATCAGCGACACCAATGCCGTCGGCCAGGTCTATGCCGGCATCCAGCAATGGAGCTCGAAGACGTTCGGCGAGGCGACCTGGCCGGTCGTCGGCGAAACCTGGAGCGGCTATTTGAACGACCTCGACGGCTTCCATGTTACGGCCGAAACGGCGATTGCCGCATTGGACGCCGCGAAATCCGGACCGGTCGAGGAGGGCAATGTCGGCGGCGGGACCGGGATGGTCTGCTTCGGTCTCAAGGGCGGCATCGGCACCGCGTCGCGCACCGTCACGGTCGAAGGCAAAAGCTATACGGTCGGCGTGCTGGTCCAGTGCAATACCGGCGACCGCAAGGTGCTCCGCATCGCCGGCGCCCCTGTCGGGCGGGAATGGACCAACCGCTGGCTGCCCTGCGCCGATCCCAAGCTGGCGGCCAAGCCCAACGATCGCCCTCCTTGCACACCGGATGGATCGAGAGGCGCTGCTCCGCCCGACCAGGGTTCGATCATCATAGTCGTCGGCACCGATGCGCCATTGATGCCGCTGCAATTGAACCGAGTGGCCAAGCGCGCTGCGATGGGATTGGCCCGGCTCGGCTCCTATTCGGGCAATTCCTCCGGCGATTTGATCGTGACCTTCTCGACCAATCCTGCAGAGGTGAACCACGAGGATCAGCAGCGGCCGAATCCTATTTCCCCGATCGGCAACGCCAGCATCGACCCGATCTTTGAGGCCACTGTTCAGGCCAGTGAGGAAGCGGTCGTCAATGCGCTGGTCGCGGCGAAGACGATGACCGGGAACAACGGCACCCGCTATTTCGGGCTGCCGCACGATGAGCTTCGCGCGATCCTGCAGCGCTACAACCGGCTCGAGGGGCCAGCGAAATGACCGACCTGCCACGCGTCACCTACTCGAACACCGGCGAGGATTTTTCCGGCGTCCACGCGCACCTCGACGCGATCATTCCCGAAGTGGAGGCGCGGTTGCTCGGCAAAAGCCGGCCCGCGCTGATCGGCGGGCGCGACCGCTCGGATGGCCAAACCTTGCCCGCGCACAGCCCGATCGATCGCGGCATCATCCTCGGCGAGTTTCCGCAGTCCGATGCAACGCTGGTTGACGAGGCGGTTGCTGCGGCGCGCGGCGCCTATCCGGCCTGGCGCGATCTCGGCTGGCCAAAACGCGTCGAGATTCTGCGTCGGGGCGCCGATGCGCTCGAAAGCCGCAAATGGGACGTTTCGGTCGCCTGTCTGATCGAGGTCGGCAAATCGCGCCTCGAGGCGGTCGGCGAGGTGGAGGAAGCGATCGACCTGATCCGCCACTATTGCGACGAGATGGAGCGGACCGACGGCTATCGGCAGGAGATGCCCGGCGCCTCGGCCGCCGAGCGGTGCAGCGTGGTGCTGCGTCCTTTTGGCGTGTTCGGTGTGATCGCGCCGTTCAATTTCCCGGTCGCGCTATCCTTGGGAATGATGTACGCGGCGCTGGTCGCCGGCAATACGGTCGTGTTCAAGCCGAGCGACGCCGCAGGGCTGACGGGCCGGCTCGTGGTTGAAGCACTGGTCGCGGGCGGGCTGCCTGACGGCGTGGCCAACCTGGTCCACGGTCGCCGCGCGACCGGCGAAGCGCTGGTCAACAACCCCGGCGTCGATGGTTTTGCCTTCACCGGATCCAATGCCGTCGGCATGACGATCCTCCGCAACTCGGCATCGGCCACCGCGATGCGTCCCGTATTGGCGGAAATGGGCGGCAAGAACCCCGTTTTCGTCACCGCCAATGCCGATCTGGCAATCGCTGCATCGGGCGTTGCGCGCTCGGCGTTCGGCCTGTCAGGGCAGAAGTGCAGTGCGGCCTCGAAGGCTTATGTCGCGCGCGACATTCTCGACGATTTCATGGATGCGTTGCTCGCGACGTCGGCCAAGCTGATGGTCGGCGACCCGCGCCGGCAGGACGTGTTCATGGGCCCGGTCATCAACGACAAGTCGCTGGAGCGGTTCATCGCCGCATCGCGCGATGCCGCGGCGGCGGGGTCGATCGTTGCCGGCGGCGAGCAGTTGGCGGGCGGCATTTTTGATGGCGGCCCCTATGTGCAGCCTACGATTGTCGCGGGCTTGCCAGGCGATCATCGCCTCAACCGCGACGAGCTATTCCTTCCATTCATCAGCATCCTGCCATTCGACGACCTCGACGCCGCAATCGCCGACGCCAACCGTAGCGAATTTGGTCTCACCGCTGGCGTCTACACCCAGGACCAAAGCGAACTCGACCGGTTCCTGGGGACCATCGAGGCGGGCGTGCTCTATGCCAATCGTGCCAGCGGCGCGACAACCGGCGCCTGGCCCGGATTCCAGACCTTCTGCGGCTGGAAAGGCTCGGGCACGACCGGGAAGGGCGGGCTCGGCAGCTGGTATGTCCCGCAGTTCATGCGGGAACAGAGCCACACCCTGTTCGGGTCGCAATGAACAAGCTCTACGATTCCCCCAAGGCTGCGCTCGCCGGCCTGCTCCGCGACGGCATGACCATCATGTCGGGCGGCTTCGGGCTGGTCGGCAATCCCGAAAGCCTGATCCCCGAGATCAGGGCCGCCGGGGTCACGGGACTGACGGTCATTTCCAACAACGCCGGGGCGGACGGGTTCGGGCTGTGGCAGCTGCTTCAGACCCGCCAGATCGCCAAGATGATTTCGTCCTACGTTGGCGAAAACAGGTTGTTCGAGCAGCAATATCTCGCCGGCGAGCTGGAGCTTGAGTTCAACCCGCAGGGCACGCTGGCCGAGCGGATCCGGGCGGGGGGCGCCGGCATCCCCGCCTTCTTCACCCGGACCGGCGTCGGCACGATTGTCGCCGATGGTAAACCGCATGAAGAGTTCGACGGCGAGCAATATGTCCGCGAAACCTGGCTCCGGGCCGACCTCGCAATCATCAAGGCCTGGCGCGCCGACACCTCGGGCAACCTCCAGTTCCGCAAGACGGCCCGCAACTTCAATCCGGTAATGGCCACCGCCGCGCAAACCACCGTCGTGGAAGTCGAGGAGCTGGTCGAGGCCGGCACGATCGATCCCGACTGCGTCCACACGCCGGGCATCTATGTGCACCGCATCGTCAAGAGCACGATCAACGAGAAGCGCATCGAAAAGCTGACCACCCGATCGCGCGAGGAGGAGGCCAGCTGATGCTTCGGCGCTCCGGCTTCGCCGCGATCCTGCTGTGCGCCGTGGCCGGCGCCGCCATAGCGGAACGCGAGCCGGTGCTGAAACAGGTCGACCTCCCGCACAGCTACTATTGGCGCGAACTCTACATCCCCCAGCTGACGACCGGCCCGTCGAGCGCCAGCTTCACCTCCGACGGCGCCGCGCTCATCTACAGCATGGGCGGCTCGCTGTGGCGCCAGGCGATCGGATCCGGCGAGGCGATTGAACTAACCCACCCGCGCGGCGCCTATGACTATCAGCCCGATGTCGCGCACGACGGGACCAGCGTTGTGTTCAGCCGCTATAATGGCGGCGGGATCGAACTGTGGCGGCTCGACCTGCAGAATGGCCGCGAGCTGCAGCTCACTTCCGGCGGCGCGGTCAATGTCGAGCCGCGCTTGTCGCCCGACGGCAAGCGCGTCGCCTGGGTCTCGACCCAAGGGACCGGCCACTTCAACCTGTTCATCGCCGATGTCGGCCCGAGTGGCCTGAGCAACGCCCGCCCCCTGCTTGGCGAGCGGCAGAGCAAGATCGCGCGGTACTATTATTCGGCCACCGATCACGCGTTAAACCCGTCATGGAGCCCCGATGGCCAGCGCATTTTCTATGTCACCAACAATGAGGTGGCCTGGGGCACGGGCGACATCTGGTCGGTCGCGGTCGATCATCCGCAGGACCGGCGCAAGCTGCTGAGCGAGGAGACCAGCTGGAGCGCCCGGCCGGAGGTTTCGCCGGACGGCAAGCAGCTGCTGTTCACCAGCTATCATGGCCGTCAGTGGAAGCAGTTGTGGGTGACGACGCCCGACGGAGCGGCTCCGCTGCCGCTATCGTTCGGCGAGTTTGACCGATGGAACGCGCGCTGGTCGCCCGACGGCAGGCGCATCGCGCTGATCAGCAATGAACTTGGCAATACCGGCCTTGTCGTGCGCGATGTCGCCGGTGGCGCCGAAGTCCCGATCGTTACGACCAATCGGCGCTATCTGCGCCCCACTGCGCGGGTGACGCTCGATGTCCGCGACGAACAGGGCAGGCCGGTCGCCGCTCGTATTTCGGTGGTCGGTAACGATGGCCGAGCAGCGGCTCCGGACTCGGCATGGATGCATGCCGATGACGGGTTCGACCGGAAGCGGCAATCGAAAGAGACGTACTATTTTCACTGCTTGTCGGCGTGCATATTCAATGTACCGCTGGGGAAGACCGAAATCTGGGTGCAGCGCGGGTTCCGTAACGCGCCCTGGCAGCAGACGATGACGTTTGTCGGCGGCAGTCCGAATGTCATGGCCTTGCTGGAGCCCGACGATCTGCCGCCGGCGTTCGGTTCGTTTGTCAGCGCCGATCTTCACGTGCACATGAATTACGGCGGGTACTACCGAGCAACGCCGGAGACATTGGCCGCACAGGCCCGCGCCGAGGACCTCGACATTGTCTACAATCTGATCGTCAACAAGGAGGAGCGGGTTCCCGACATTGGCTACTTCCGCGCCGATCCCGATCCGGCCAGCCGCGACGGCGTGACGATCTTCCACAGCCAGGAATTTCATACCAGCTACTGGGGTCACCTGGGGCTGCTCGGCCTTACCGATCATGTCCTGTCACCCGGATTCTCGGCCTATAAGAACAGCCCGCTGGCGAGCCCGTTTCCGGACAATGGCGCGGTGGCGGACCTGGCCCATGCCCAGGGCGCGCTTGTCGGCTACGTCCATCCGTTCGACACGGTGCCCGACCCGGCAACCGACACGTCGCTGACCAACGAGCTTCCTGCCGATGTTGCCAACGGCAAGGTCGATTACATCGAGATCGTCGGCTTTTCCGATCACAAGTCGACCGCCAGCGTGTGGTACCGGCTGCTCAACCTCGGTTACCGCCTCCCCGCAGGCGCGGGCACCGACGCCATGACCAATTACGCCTCGCTGCGCGGACCGGTCGGCATGAACCGCGTATTCCTCGACACGCACGGCGACAACAGCCCCGCCGGATATCTGGCGGCGCTCAAGGCCGGCAGGACGTTCGCCAGCAACGGGCCGCTGCTTGGCCTGATCGTCGACAGCAAGCGGCCTGGAGACACGATCGCACGGACCGCGCCGGGCAGGTTAAGCTATCGGATCGCGCTGCGTTCGCCGGTCGCGGTCGACCACCTCGAACTGGTCCGGAACGGCAAGGTGGTGAAGAGCTTCGCCCTGACCGGCGATCGCCGCAAGCTCGACGCTGTTGGCGAATTGCCGGTGGATGCCGGCGGCTGGCTCCTCCTTCGCGCCTGGAATGACGGATCGGACCCGCAAGTGCTCGATCTCTATCCCTACGCCACGACCAGCCCGATCTACCTTGACCTGCCCGGCGGCGCTCCGCCAGCACCGCAGGACGCCGCCTATTTCGTGGCCTGGCTCGATCGCGTGATCGACGCTGCCGAGCACCGCACCGACTATCGAACGGCGGATGAGCAACGGATCATATTGAACCATCTGCGCAAGGCACGAGATCGTTTTCTGGGTCAGGCAGCTACAGGCAAGTGAACTAGGCCTTTAGCTCGGCCGCCTTCATTTCCGCTTCGCGCTCGAACAGGCGAGCCATTTGCGCCATGCCGCCGAGATAGGGCGGAGGCACCCATTGGTCGCGGTAATTGGCCATCGCCGCGGCGCGGAGCGTCCACATCGGGTCGACCAGATGGGGCCGGGCCAGCGCCACCAGGTCTGCACGGCCCGCGGTCAGGATGGCGTTGGCCTGGTCGGGGTCGGTGATGTTGCCGACCGCCATGGTGGCGAGCCTGGCCTCGTTGCGGATCTTGTCGGAGAATGGCGTCTGGAACAGCCGGCCATAGACCGGCTGGGCGTCGGCCCAGGTCTGTCCCGCCGATACGTCAATCAGGTCCGCGCCGGCCTGGGCGAACGCCTCGCCGATCAGCACCGCTTCGTCAGGAGTGACGCCTTCGGCACCGGCCCAGTCATTGGCGGAGATCCGCACCGACATCGGCCGGTCCGCCGGCCAGGCTTCGCGCATCGCCGCGAAGACCTCCAGCGGATAGCGCAGCCGGTTCTCCAGGCTGCCGCCATATTCGTCGCTACGCTTGTTCTGCAGCGGCGTGATGAACCCGGAAAGCAAATAGCCATGGGCCGCGTGCAGCTCGATCATGTCGAAGCCGGCCTCGACACCCATCCGTACCGCGGCGACGAACTGGGCCTTGACCTCGTCCATCTCGACGCGCGTAATCGGCGACGGGCGCTGATTGGCCGGGGACCAGGCGACATCCGACGCCGCGACGACCGGCCAATTCCCGTCGGGGAGTGGAACGTCATAGCCTTCCCAGCCAACCCTGGTTGAGCCCTTGCTGCCGGAATGACCTAACTGAAGGCAGATTTTGGCCTTGCTGTTGGAATGAACGAAATCGACGATCCGCTTCCAGGCGGCAATATGACCATCGTTCCACATGCCGGCGCAACCCGGCGTAATCCTGCCTTCGGGCGAGACGCAGGTCATTTCGGTAAAGACCAGCCCGGCTCCGCCCTGCGCCCGCGCACCCAGATGGACCAGGTGGAAGTCGCCCGCCACTCCATCGACCGCCGAATACATCGCCATCGGCGAAACGACGATCCGGTTCTGTACCTCCATTTCGCGTAAGCGGAACGGCGCGAACATCGGCCAGGCGGCTTTCTCCTTGCCGGTCGCCCGCTTCCAGAAAGTCCGCTCGGTTTCCTCCAGCCAATCCTTGTCCCTGAGCCTGAGATTCTCGTGGCTGATCCGCTGCGATCGGGTCAGCAGCGAATAGGCGAACTGCCACGGCTCGAAGTCGAGGTAGCGCTCGACCGTTTCGAACCACTCGGTCGAATTGCGCGCGCTGTTCTGCAGCTTGAGCACCTCGAGGTTCCGCTCGGCCTGATATTCGGCCAGCGCCTCGATCCGGTCGAGGCCGGGACGATTGAGCACCTCGGCCAGCTTGATGGCATCTTCCAGCGCCAGCTTGGTTCCCGACCCGATCGAGAAATGCGCGGTATGGGCGGCGTCACCGAGCAGGATCAGCTTGTCATGGTGCCACCGCTCGCAAATGATCCGCCGGAACTTGAGCCACACCGCCGATCCGCGCAGGTGCAGGGCGTTGCTCAAGAGCGGCTGGCCATCGAGATATTTGGCGAAAAGCTTCTCGCACAGCGCAATCGCTTCGGGCTGCTCCATCCGGTCGAAGCCGAGCCCTTGCCAAGTCTCTTCGCTGCACTCGACGATGAAGGTCGAGCAGTCCTCGGCAAAGCGATAGGCATGGGCCCAGATCCACCCGGCCTCGGTTTTCTCGAACGCGAAGGTGAAGGCGTCAAAGGTCTTCGGTGTGCCAAGCCAGACGAAGCGGTTGGCCCGTTCCTGTATGTCGACCCCGAAATGCTCGGCATGGGCTTCGCGGAACCGGCTGTTGATCCCGTCGGCGGCAATGACCAGGTCCCAATCCCGCCAGGCAGCGAGGTCGGGATCGCACTCCCGCTCGAAATGTAGCTCCACGCCGAGCTCGCGAGCGCGCCCGGCGAGAATTTCGAGCAGCCGCTTGCGGCCGATGCCGATGAAGCCATGGCCCGACGACCGCACGCAGGCGCCGTGGATATGGACGTCGATGTCATCCCAATGGGCGAACTCGTCGGAAATGACCTGGCCGGACACCGGGTCGTTGGCCATCAAGTTCTCGACGGTCTGATCGGAAAAGACGACGCCCCAGCCAAAGGTTACGCCCTCGGCATTACGCTCGAACACATGGACCTCGTGCCGGGGGTCGCGCAGCTTCATCGATATCGCGAAGTAAAGGCCGGCCGGCCCTCCACCGATGCACGCAATCTTCAAGCTGTTTCCTCCCGCTCGCCCGATCATGCTAGCGAGGCGGGAGCGCGGATGCACCTGCCATCGCCAAATCCATTCAAAAGAGCCGGAATTGCGACTCAGCCCAAATCCGAGTCGCTCCGGAATTGGCTTCTGAAGCGCCCGATTTTCCCAAAGCGGGACGTTTCACGCACAATTTTTTCCACAAGCTCCAGCGCGGGTGGAATCTCGGTTGAATCACGGCCTATCCGCTCCCCGGACCCTGTTAACCTTTCAGTAACCCAAGTTATAAATTTAACGCGAATTAACTTTTTGCCTATTCCCCGAATCTATTCGCGAGCCTCCTCTGCGACAGTTCAGGCAAAACATACTGTATCTTTGACTTAGATTTCGTCGTTTCCATAAATATGAACAATGATTACTTAGTAGAAGTATCAATGTTAACCAAGAATTTCTAACGCGAAGTCACAGAATGAGCCGCGTCTCTTCTGCACGGAATCGGCCCAAGCTTGTAAATTTCACAATTGGGGTGTTTCTTTTGCCTTACGAGCGCGGGGGCGGTCTCGACTATTCGCGGCTGCATTAACCAATTCCGGTTAACGCAACGCCCCTGCCAGAACGCAATTAACGCGTCGCGGGCGATCCGCGGCGAAAAAGGCAGAGGTGGTTATGCGGTACGAAGATGCTTCGCACACGAGCGCGTTCCAGGGCCAAGGTCCAATCGCGAATGACGACACGGATCAGATGGCTGCTGGTGCAAAGAGCACAGCCACCGGCAATCTGATCACGGGCGAGGGGACCCAGACCGGTTCCGTCGGCGCCGACATTGCGACCGGCGGCCATATCACCGAAATCGCAGGCAAGGGCGGCGATGACTCGAACTTTGCCGGCGGCAAGCTCAGCGTCATGGGTGAATATGGCAAGCTCAGCGTCGATGCAGAGGGCAACTATTCGTACCAGGCCAACAAGGGCGTCGAGAACGTCCGCGACCGCTTCACCTACACGCTCGCCGATAGCAATGGCGCCACCGATACCGCAGCGCTGATCATTGAAATCGGCAAGACCCCGTTCGCCGTCAAGGCCGACGCCCAGCAGGTCATTGTCGGCCCCGACGGCGTCGTTACGCTGCCTGCCGGTGTCGAACTCAGCGACGTCCATGTTGTTGGTCGTAACCTTGTCGTCGATCTGCCCGACGGCACGCAGATGATCATCATCGACGGCGCGGTGTTCGTACCGCAGCTGGTGCTTGGCGGTGTCGAGGTTCCCTCGACCAACATTGCCGCGCTGCTGATCGGCCAGGAAGTGGCTCCGGCCGCCGGCGAAACGCCGCCGTCGAGCGGTGGTAACTTCGGGACTCCGCCGCCGCCGCTGGATCCGGGCGTGCCGCTCGGCGACCTGATCCCGCCGACCGAATATGGCTACACGCCGCCCGACGTTCGGGAGATCGGCGACATCCTCGACCGCGAGCCGAGCGCCGGCACGGCTTCGGCGCAGCTCGATGACGATGCCCAGGAGGGTGGCAATCCCGGCGGCATCGGCGACGTCGAGCCGACCCTTTCATTCGTCAGCGGCTCGCTGCCCGGATCGGGCGGCGATGGAGCGCTGACGTGGGACCTGCTGGCGAGCGGCAACCTGCCCGCCGGGTTCAGCTTCCAGTCGCAGGGTAATGGCGATATCTGGATCTTGCAGGGCGCGGATCACGTGCTCACGATCACGATCAATCCGGCTACCGGCGGCTACACGGTTACGCAGCTGCAGGCGATCGATCATCCGGCCGGCGGCGACGAGAACGATCTCAGCTTCATCATCCAATATTCGGTCACGGACCAGGATGGCGACGTCGCGATCGGAAACCTGACGGTCAACGTCGACGACGACACGCCTGTCGTCCATGTCGAGGCAGGCCCGGATGCGAATGTCATCCTGACGACCGACGACGCCGACACCGATGGCGACCCGACCGACAGCGATACCGACAGCACGTCGGCCAACTTCGGCGGTGTCTTCAGCGGCACCACTGTCTCCTTCGGCGCGGACGGCTCCGGACCGGGCACGAGCAGCACCTATACGCTGGCGGTGACCGGCCAGAATTCCGGCCTGACCAGCCATGGCGCGACGATCAACCTGTTCGTGGTTGGTGGCGTCGTGGTCGGCACGACCGCGGCGAGCGCCGGTGCCATCAATACTGGCAACACCATCTTCACCGTGGCGACGACCAATACCGGCGTCGTCACGCTGACCCAGCTCCAGCAGATCGATCATCCGATTGGCCAGGACCCGACCCCGTCGGGCGCGCCCTTCGCTGACCAATTCATCAGCATGGTCGACGGCTTCGTCACGCTGACGCGTGCCGAAACGGTGGTCGACGGCGACGGCGACCAGGTCACCGGTTCGGCGACCGTCAACATCGGCGCCAACCTCCACTTCACCGATGATGGTCCCTCCATCGGTCTCGCCGATCATGGCGAGCCGACGCTCAACGTCGACGAAACCAATCTCGGCACCAATGACAGCGCCAGCTTCGCCGCCAACTTCAGCGCCAATTTCGGCGCCGATGGACCGGCGGCCGCGGGTTCGATCACCTATGCGCTCGGCGTCAATGCCGGTGCGACCGGCCTGTTTGACACCGCTACCGGTGCGCAGGTCGTCCTCACCGTCGTCAATGGCCAGGTCGTCGGCACGGCCGGCGTGGGCGGTCCGACGGTATTCGTCGTCAGCGTCGATGCCAACGGCGTCGTCACGCTCGATCAGCAGCGCGCCGTGGTCCACGACATATCCAGTGATCCGGACACGAGCGAAGCCGCGACGACCATTCCTGACAATCTGATTACGCTGACGGCCACCGCTCACGATTTTGACGGTGATACCTCTTCGCAGTCGCTCAACATTGGTTCGAACCTGAGCTTCCATGACGACGGACCGACCGCGGCGTCGGGCACGACTGGCCAGAACGTCAGCGTCGACGAGACGGCGGGCGTCCAGGGCGACTCCAACGATACGACGAACGCCGGCGTCATCGCCCTGTTCGCCGGCGTCGCCGATGCCGGTTCCGATCCGGACATGTCGCCGCAATATGGCTCAAACGCCATTGCCGTCGTCAATTCGACCGGCAGTGTCTATGGCGCCGACGGCGCGGGCACGACCGTGTTCAGCCTCGATGTTTCGTCGGCTGGCGTCGACTCCGGTCTCGACACGACCGAGGGCTTTGACATCCTGCTGTTCAAGGAAGGCAATCTCATCGTCGGCCGCGTCGATGGCGGCGCCCACGATGGCGAGGCAGCCTTCGCGATTGCGATCGACCCGGCCACGGGCGTGGTCAGCATGGTCGAATATCTGTCGATCGACCATCCGGTGAACCCGAATCCCGACGACTCCCTGTCGATCGACAACGGCGCCATCCTGGCGACCGTGACGGTCACCGACAAGGACGGCGACTTCGACAGCAGCTCGGTCGGTATCGGCAGCCACATCCAGTTCCAGGATGACGGCCCGACCGTTGCGCCGACGCTCAACGTGCAGGCGACGGTGACGGTTGACGAGACCCTTCCGTCCAACACGCCGGGCATTGATACCGGCCTTATCCAGAAGGGTGACGATCCGGATCTCTCCGGCGGGCTCGCCATCGGCCAGGGCAACAGCGGCTCGGCGATTGTCGATCCGCATGCGGTGTTCGGCGCCGACGGCCCGGCCGCCAGCGGCAGCATCAGCTATGCGCTGAGCATCCTCAATGTGTCTTCCGGCCTAACGCTGACCGACGGCTCGCCCGTCAACCTGCAGCTGGTCAACGGCAACATTGTCGGCGTGGTCGCTTCCGGCACCTTCGCCGGCCAGGCGGCGTTCGCCATCTCGATCAACTCGACGACCGGCGTGGTGACGCTTGAGCAATATCTGTCGCTCGACCATCCCGTGAACCCGAACCCGAACGATCCGCTCAGCTTCGGTTCGAACGTCATTGGCGTCACGGTCACGGCGACCGACGGCGACGGTGACCCGGTGACATCGCCGGCAGTCGACATTGGCGGCCAGCTGACCTTCCTCGATGACGGTCCCTCGGCCAACAACGACACCGACACCACCAGCAACATCACCGACCAGGCGGACGGCAACGTCATCACTGGCGTCGGCACCAATGAGGGTGCGGCCAACCACGACGTCCCGGGCGCCGATGGTTTCGGTGCGATCACCAACCTGGTCGGCTTCAACGGCAGCACCGACGGCAACCCGTCGGGCGGCTTCGACGTGAGCGGCCAGTGGGGCACCCTGCATATGGATGCCTTCGGCCAGTACACTTACACCCGCACCGGCGGCGCCGGCGGCGCGACCGACACCTTCACCTACACCTATGTGGACGGTGACGGCGATACGGTGTCGGCCACTCTGACCATCACGCTGGCGGACAACACGCCGCAGGCAGGTAACGTCGATGTCGGGCTCGACGACGACGCGCTGGCGGGTGGCAACCCGGGCGGCATCGGTGACGACCCGAACTCGGTCAATGCGACGGGCTTCCTGCCGGGTTCCGGCGGCGATGCTCCGCTGGCCTTCGGTGTGCTCCTGACGGGCGCGCCGGCGGGCTTCACCTATGTTTCCGGCGGTGCCGGCGTCGTGCTCGTGCAGCAGGGCGGCGTGACGGTCCTGACGATCACCGTCAACAGCACGACTGGCGCCTATAGCGTCGTCCAGAATGCGCCGATCAACCATGCGGCCGGCAGCGACGAGAACAACCAGGCGTTCACGATCAACTACACCGTGACCGACTCGGATAACGACGTTGCACCCGGTACGATTTCGATCAGCGTCGACGACGACACGCCGACCGTGGCTGCGAACGCCGGCGTCCAGCTCGACGACGATGCGCTGGCCGGCGGCAATGCTGGCGGCGTCGGCGACGATGCCAATGCCACCAATGTCAGCGGCACGCTGTCGCACAGCTACGGCGCCGATGGCGCTGGCTCGATGGCCTACCTCACGACCGGCGCTCCGGCTGGGTTCAGCTATGCGCTGCAGGGCAATGGCGACCTGTGGGTGATGCAGGGTGCGACGCATGTCCTGACCCTGACGATCAATGCCACGACTGGCGCTTACACGGTCAGTCAGGTTGCACCGATCGATCATCCTGCCGGTCTCGACGAGAATAATGTCTCGTTCACGATCAGCTACTCGGTCACCGACCATGACGGCGACAGCGTCAATGGCTCGATCGTCGTCAATGTCGACGACGATACGCCGACGGCGACTGCCAATGCAGCGGTCCAGCTCGACGACGATGCGCTGACCGGCGGCAATGCCGGCGGCGTCGGCGACGTCAACCCGGATACGGCCAACACCAGCGGCACGTTGGCGCACAGCTATGGCGCCGATGGCGCTGGCTCGATGGCCTATCTCACCACTGGTGCTCCGGCTGGGTTCAGCTACGCGCTGCAGGGCAACGGCGACCTGTGGGTGATGCAGGGCGCGACGCATGTCCTGACCCTGACGATCAATGCCACGACTGGCGCTTACACGGTCAGCCAGGTCGCACCGATCGATCATGCGGCGGGTCTCGACGAGAACAACGTCTCGTTCACGATCAGCTACAGCGTGACCGATCATGACGGCGACAGCGTCACCGGCTCGATTGTTGTCGACGTCGACGACGATACGCCGACGGTTGCGGCCAACGCGGCAGTGCAGCTCGACGACGATGCGCTGGCCGGCGGCAATGCTGGCGGCGTCGGCGACGATGCCAATGCCACCAATGTCAGCGGCACGCTGTCGCACAGCTACGGCGCCGATGGCGCTGGCTCGATGGCCTACCTCACGACCGGCGCTCCGGCTGGGTTCAGCTATGCGCTGCAGGGCAATGGCGACCTGTGGGTGATGCAGGGTGCGACGCATGTCCTGACCCTGACGATCAATGCCACGACTGGCGCTTACACGGTCAGTCAGGTTGCACCGATCGATCATCCTGCCGGTCTCGACGAGAATAATGTCTCGTTCACGATCAGCTACTCGGTCACCGACCATGACGGCGACAGCGTCAATGGCTCGATCGTCGTCAATGTCGACGACGATACGCCGACGGCGACGGTTGTTGAGACGGTTCAGACAGTCAGCGTTGACGAATCTGTCGGCATCCAGGTTGACTCGAACGATACCACCTCGGCGGGCGTCATCGCCCTCTTCGCCGGCGTGACCAACACGGGCACCGATACCCACCTGCCGCAATATGCGCAGAGTGTAAGCGGCCTGGTCGCTTCGACCGGGTCGTCCTACGGCGCCGACGGCGCGGGCAACACGGTGTTCAGCCTGAATGTCTCGGCGGCGGGCGTCGACTCCGGCCTTAACACGACGGACGGTCACGACATCCTTCTGTACAAGGAAGGCAATCTGATCGTTGGTCGGGTGAGCGGCGGTGCCGATGATGGCAAGGCAGCTTTGGCCATCGCGATCAACCCGGCGACGGGCGTGGTCAGCATAGTCGAATATCTGTCGATCCAGCATACCAACACTGCCAATCCTGACGACTCCGTGTCGATTGCGGATGGCGCGGTCCTTGCGGTCGTTACGGTGACAGACTCGGATGGCGATTCAGCCACCAATCAGGTGGGCATCGGCAGCCAGATCCAGTTCCAGGATTCGGGACCGGTGATGACCACCGTGCAGAACATGAACATCCAGAACAGCGGCGACGTTGCCCACACGGCTGCCTTCGCCTTCAACCTGGGTGCGGATGGCGCGAACATTGCCACGAACGACGTCATCACCAACGTGACGGGTGGTGCGACGGTCGGCGGCGTTGCCGTGACGAACTGGATCCTGACTCCGGGCGCCGAAAATGCGACCACCGCGAGCTACTCGTTCAGCTTCGATTACCCGATTGGTGGCGGCAATACCGCGCACGAAACCGGTACGCTGGTGTTTGACAAGGTTGCCGGCACTTACACGGTCGACCTTGCCAACCCGATCCAGGGCGTCACCACCATCCTGCAGACCGCGACGGGTACGCTGTTCCAGGGCTATGAGCCTGGAACTTCGAACCTCGACGGTTCGCAGCCGGAAATCTCGGTCACGCAGATCCAGGACCTGGCCGGTACTGCCAACGACATCTACGTGCAGTTCACCAGCGTGGCCGAGCCGAGCTCGGGCACCGGGGACAATAACCTGGAGTTTAGCAATTGGGTCCCGGGTGCCAATAACCCTGCGCCGGTCAATGGCGGTGGCGACACCACCTGGAATGCGGGTCAGCTGTTCAATCAGGTGGATAGCTGGGTGTCGACCTCGAACGATGCCAATGGCGTTGCAGGTGATACGATCCAGGGCGGCGAGGTGCTCGACTTCAACCTGGTCCAGGGTGCCAACCCGACCGGCATCCTGGCTGATCCCAGCACCTATGCGCAGGCTTCGTCGATGTTCCTGAAGTTCGACGGCATCGGCTCTGGGGAAGACATGATTGTCATCCTCAAGGTCTATGACACCGTCGCGCACACCTATTCGACCGTGGCGCTGATGGTTCAGAACTCGGACATCCAAAAGGGCCCGGGCTCGGGTCCGGGGATCTACTCGGGCATCACGCTCGACAACAATGACGGCCTGATCGTCATCGAGCCGAACGATTATCAGCAGGGCAATACCAACCTGGTGATTGTCGGCGCGCAGATTTCGGGTAGCGATGAAGGGCTCACCGGAACGGCACTCGACTTCAACTACGGTGGTGTTCTGGGTGTCGCCAGCACGGGCACGCAGGCCTTCTCGACCGACACCAACGACGGTCCGTTCAAGATCTCGTCGATCGGCTTCACGACGGTGTCGACCACGCCCCAGAACGCCCAGCTCGACTTCAACGTTACGGTAACCGATGGCGATGGTGACTCGATCACTCAGGCCATCTCGGCGACCGTCACGCCGGCAGTCGACTCGGTGAGTGCAGCCACCATTCCGGCGGCCAACACCACGGTCGCTCCGGTCGTGCTCGACCTCAACGGTGACGGCGTGCAGTTCCTCGCCGCCGATGCCGGGGTCCGGTTCGACTATAATGGCGACGGCGTGAAGGAGGCCACGGCCTGGGCTGGCCCGACCGATGGCATCCTGGTCCTCGACGCGAACGGCAACGGGACCGTCGATGGAGCCGGCGAGTTCGTGTTCGGTTCAGGCAGCGTCACCGACCTGCAAGGGCTGCGCGCTCTCTATGGCGACACGCTGGATGCAAATGATGCTGACTTCGCCAAGTTCGGTGTATGGCAGGATGCCAATTCGAACGGCGTGGTCGACGCGGGCGAATATAAGAGCCTGACGGCGGCCGGCATCACCAGCATCAACCTGGTCAGTGACAACGTCACCTATACCGCAGCTGGTGGCGACGTCGTCGTGGCCGGCAGCTCGACCTACACCAACGCGGACGGGTCAACTGGTACGGTTGCCGACGCCAGCTTCTATGTCGGCCGCGCGGCGGTTGATGAACAGACGGCGCTGAGCAGCTCGAGCAGCAGCATTGCCATCGCGGCAGCGGTTGCGGCGGCCGGCTTGGCGGCAAGCCAGCCAGCGGCGGCTTCGCCGGCCGATGAAGCTGATCACGGCCAGACAGTTGCCGATGCGGCCGCGAGCGTTGGCCCGGCGGTGGTAGCGGCAGCTGATGACGCTTCAGAAAGCCGTTCGGCCCTGTCCAACGAGGCCAAGGAAGCCGCCGACGATGTGGTGCAAGCCGCCTCGTCGGGTCATTCCGATGCCTCGGCGGAATCGAGCCATTCGCTCGACGGCAGTCAGGCTGCTGCGGCGGCCAGCTCGAGCCACGCTCCGGCCAACGATCAGGGACCGGCGGCTGACGCAGCTGCTGCCAGCCCGGTCGCTCCGGCGGTGGCGATGGTTTCGGCCGCGGCGCTGCAGGCTGCTGGCCTGGACGGCAATGCCCAGCACAGCGGTTCGGTCGAGAAGATCGTTGCCGAGGCGCTCGGCCAGGGTAACGGGCATGGCGCCATCGACGCCATTCTCGATGCTTTCCATGGCGGAAATGGCAGCGGCGCGGCGATTGCTAATCTGGCAAGCGCCGGAGCCAACGCCGTCTCGGCTTGGGACATGGCATCTAATGGGGGTTCCGCTGGGGCCACCGAGATGCTGATGAAGGTGGGTGCCGAAATGCTCCACCATGACATGGTTCTGCCAACCCACAACGGCTGAACCTGGTAATGGCCCTCCCTGGTGGACGGGGAGGGTCTTTGCCTCTGACCAGAAGGGGGAAGACATGAAGAGGAAGCACTGGACGTTGATCGTTCCCGGGGCGGTGCTGCTGTGCGCATCACCGGCATTCGCGGTCGATCTGAGGGAGGCCGTCCAGGCCGCCCTCAATACTAACCCGGAAATCCGGCAAGCTGTGCACAACAAGCTAGCCACGAAGGAAGAGCGGAAGCAGGCCGAAGGGACCTGGTATCCGACCATCTCCGTCGAAGGTTCGGCAGGTTTGCGCAAGCTGCGCAACCCGACCCGCCGTTCGCTCGGCATTGCCGATCAGCGGCTTGAGCCGGTCGAGGGCTTTGTCGTCGCCGACCAGCTGCTGTGGAACTCGGGCGGCCGTGTCGCCGAGATCAAGCGGCAGGCTTCGCGCACCGATGCAGCCGCGGCCCGCATCGAGGAGCGTAGCGAATTCGTCGCGCTCAACGTCAGCCGTGCCTACATCGACTATCTGCTGCAACAGCGGCTGGTGGCGATTGCGCGCGACAATGCCACTTTCCATGAGCGGCTTGCCGCCGACCTTCGGGAAGGCGTCGCTCGCGGCTCCATCTCGGTCGCCGACCAACAGCAGGCGGAAGAGCGGCTTCAGGCTGCCCGGACGCGGATCACCGAGGCGAATGAGGATCTCGACACTGCCGCGATCCAGTTCCAGGCGCTGACCGGCGTTCCGATCGACGCGGTTAACATGCCGCCCGATCTGTCCGGGATGGTTCCGGCAACGCTGCCGGAGGCCGAAGAAATGGCCCGCCAGAACAACCCGCGCGTTCAGGAGACCTTGGCCGACCTCAATACGTCGCGCCAGGAAATCAAGACCGCGCAGGCCTTGCTCGGGCCACGCTTCAACGCTGAAGCGACTGCCCGCTATGGCGACGACATCGATGGCTTCCAGGGTCGCACCAGCGACCTTTCGGCGCGCATCGTGATGCGCTGGAAGATCTTCGACGGCTTCGCCAACACGGCCAATGTCCGCGAACAGAAGCAGCGCGAGAATGAAACTCACGCCCGGCTGTTCGAACGGACCCGCCAGGCCGAATCCGATGTGCGTGAAGCGTGGAGCCGCCTGACCAACCAGACCCGGCTGGCCGGCGAACTTGAGACGCAAAGCCGCGTCACCGACGACCTGCTGCTCTCCTATCGCGAGCAGTTCAACGTCGGCCGCCGCTCGCTGCTCGACGTGCTCGATGCGCAGAATACGCGCTACAGCGTCCAGGCGTCGCTGGAGACGGCCCGGATGGCCAAGCTCTATGCGCAATATCGCGTGCTGGCGGCTACCAACAAGCTGATCGAGTCGCTCGGCGTCCAGATGCCGGCCGAAGCGGTCATGAACCAGCGTGCGAAGTTCGACGTCAATCCGATCCCGCCGGAAGACCGGCAGGAGAATAGCTTCCCGTATCCGGTAATGGGTCCGCCCTCGACTGAGGCGGCTCCTGCTCCGGCCGAGCCGGCACCGGCTCCCACGGGCGGCCAGTAAGGTATGAAGGGGACGGGTGTTGAGTATCATGCAATGGCTGGATTCCGCGCCGTCGCGTGAGATCGACCCTGTCCTCGACTGCCTGACCTTCCTCGCGCGCCGCGCAGACAGGCCGTCTTCCCCGGTCTTGCTACGTGCGGGGTTGGCGCTTTCGGCCACGGGCACGCTGCCGTTCCACCAAGTCGAGTCCGCGCTCGAACAAGTGGGAATGCGCGGCGAGCCCGTGGTTCGCCGCCGCCTTGCCGGCTGGCGGCTGCAACAGCTTCCCGCGATCGTTGAACTCACCGAAGAGCGCGCCATCGTCCTGCTCGAGATGAAGGCTGGCGAGGCGCTGGTCTATGCGCCCGGCACGGCCGAGCCGATGTGGGTCCCGGTCAGCGACTTCGAAGAGAGTTTCACCGGCCATGCGGTGGCGATCGAACCCGATCCGACCGCGGAGCGGGCCGGCGAGCGGCCCTGGGACAAGGCCCGCCGGACCCATTGGTTCTGGTCGGAAGTGTGGAAGGTCCGCAAGGAATTCTGGCCGGTCCTGCTGGCCGCGCTGATCGTCAACCTGCTGGCGCTTGCCGTGCCGCTGTTCACGATGAACGTCTATGACCGGGTGATCCCGAACAAGGCCGTGCCGACCCTGTGGGTGCTGGCGCTGGGCGTGTTCCTCGCGCTCGGCTGGGATTTCATCCTGCGCATTGCGCGCTCGCAGGTGGTCGACGAGATCGGCCGGCGGCTCGATGCCAAATATAGCCAGAAGCTGTTCGAGAAGGTGATGAACCTGCCGATGGCCGAACGGCAGGGCTCGACCGGCGCGTTCGCCAAGCGGGTCAGCGAATATGAAGGCGTCCGCGACTTCTTCGCGTCGACCTCGGTCGTGCTGATCGTCGATATCATGTTCCTGCTGGTGTTCCTGGTGCTGATCACCATCCTTGCCGGGCCGCTGGTCCTGGTCCCGATTTTCGGCATCGCGCTCATGCTCGGTGCGGGCGTGATCTTGCAGCGGCGAATGGCCGGCGCAGCACAGGATGCGCAGGCCGACAGCTCATTGCAGCACTCGGTGCTGGTCGAATCCATCGCGGGAATTGAAACGCTCAAGGCGGCCCGTGCCGAGGGCCAGATGCTCGGGCGCTGGCGCCGCTATGCCGCCATGTCGGCCGCAACCCAGGAAAAGCTGCGCCGCCTGACCGCGGTCGCGGTCAACCTCGCCTCGATCAGCCAGCAGGCGATCAGCGTCGGGCTGGTGGTCGGTGGCTTCTACCTGTTCAACGACGGCAAGATCACGATGGGCGCAATCATCGCCATCGTCATGCTGGCCGGCCGCGCGATGTCGCCGATCGGTCAGTTCGCCTTCCTCATCACTCGCGCTCGCCAGTCGATGACGACGCTGGATTCGCTGCAGCGGATGATGGATGCCACCGACGAGCGACAGGTCGCCGCACGCAGCATCGTGCCGGAAATCCGCGCCGGGCATCTGGAGATGAAGGGCGCGAGCTTCCGCTATCCCGCCGCCAGCATCGACAGCCTCAGCGAAATCAATCTCAAGATCGATCCGGGCGAGCGGATTGCCATTATCGGCCGCGTTGCCTCGGGCAAGTCGACCCTGGGCCGGCTGATGTGCGGCCTTTATGCGCCGACCGACGGCGAGATGCTGGTCGATAACCTCGACAGCCGCCAATATCACCCGCATCAGCTGCGCGAATCCTTCCGCTACGTCGGGCAGGATGCCGAACTGTTCTCCGGAACGGTCCGCGACAATCTGATGCTTGGCGCCGCCAAGGCCGACGATCAGGACTTGATCGACGCCGTGGTCCGCTCGGGCGCCGACATTTTCTTGTCGCGCGACGCGGCCGGCTTCGACCGACCGGTTGGTGAGCGCGGCGCATTGCTGTCCGGCGGCCAGAAATCGCTGCTGGTGCTGGCGCGCGCGCTGGTCACTCCGTCGAAGCTGCTGTTCCTCGACGAGCCGACCGGGGCGATGGACACGCAGACCGAGCTCTATTTCATCGAGAAATTGAAGGGCGCGCTGGCCAAGGATCAAGCCTTGGTGGTGTCGACCCATCGCCACAATATGCTGTCGATCTGCGACCGGCTGATCGTGATCGACGCCGGCAAGATCATCGCCGACGGTCCGCGCGACCAGGTGCTGGGCAAGCTGTCGGCTGCGGCGGCCGCGGCAAAGGGGGATGCGGCGCAATGATCGCCATCCGTTCCTTCAGGCCCAACCGGCGTCACCTCGGCTTTGCGACGGCCCTGCTGCTCGGCGGCCTGGTCGGGAGCACGACGCTTTCGCTGCAGTCCGGCGAGGCATCGGCGACCGTTACCATTGCGCCATCGGTTGCCCGGTCGCTGATTTCCGCGACGACTGGTGAGCGCCTGATCGAGAATCGGGCGACCGGCGACCAGGCCAGGCTGATCAATGCATCAAGGCCGTTCAGCCGGTCCCCAGTGTTCGCGTCGCGTCCATTCGACCTCTCAAATTCGGATCCGCTCGACCGGCGCCGGGCGCTGCTGTGCATGACCCAGGCGATTTATTACGAAGCAGGGTTCGAGCCTCTCGAAGGCCGCCGCGCGGTTGCCCAGGTGGTGATCAATCGCCTTCGTCACCCGGCTTTTCCAAAGTCGGTCTGCGGCGTCGTCTATCAGGGCGCGCGCGAACCAGTTTGCCAGTTCAGCTTCGTCTGTGACGGCTCGCTCTACCGGCGCCCGGTACTCGGCGCGTGGCAGGAAGCGGAGCGTGTCGCGGCCGCCGCGCTTGACGGCTATGTCGAGAAATCGGTAGGCGCCGCGACTCATTATCATGCCGATTATGTCGCGCCCTATTGGGCGCCGCAGCTGGCCAAGATCGTCCAGATCGGCGCGCATATTTTTTACCGCTGGCCGGGCGCTTGGGGCTCCACCGCCGCGTTCACCGGCCGTTACATCGGCGAGCCGGCCGATCCGCTGTCGCTTCGCCCGCCGCTTCGCCAGGCAGTATTGACCGACGGCAGCATCGTCCCGGTCGACGATCCGGCACTCGCAGGGCCGCCCGTTCCGCGCGCTGAAAATGATGTTGGCGGCTTGCTCGACACGTCCAAGGGATGGACTCTCAACATTCCGATGCCCTCGGACAGCAATTCAGCATCCAAATCGGTCGCTGACCATCAGGCCAAGGCACCAGCGCCGGTCGTGTTGGCGGCGCGTTAAAGAGTAAGGTTCGGACAATGGCCACGCTTCCCTTCCAAGGACCCGCCATCGGGCGGCGGCGAGAGCCCCTAACCGGGGCGCGGCTGATTATCGTCTCGGTAACCGTCGGCTTTGCCCTGTTCCTGCTGTGGGCGATGCTGGCGCAGGTTGACGAGGTCACCAAGGGCCAGGGCAAGGTCATCCCGTCGAGCAAGATCCAGCTCATCCAGGCGCCCGCGCCGGCGTCGATCGCCGAGCTGCTGGTTCGCTCGGGACAGCGGGTCAAGCGCGGTCAATTGCTGGCCCGTCTCGACAATCCGGAAAGCCGCTCGATCGAGGCCGAAACCGAGGCGCTGCAGGCTCGCTCGGCGCGTCTGCAGGCTGAAGGCACCGGTGCGTCCACCCAATTGGGCGGCGAGGAAGCGACCTTGAGCGCGGTCCGGCGCCAGGCGCTGTCGAGCCGCGTTGCCGCGTTGCGCGCATCGGCCGAGCAGCGCCGCCGCGACGCAGCAGAAGCCGCAGCGACGATCAGCTCGCTAACCCGCAGCCTGGCTCTGGCCCAGGACAATGTCGACCGGCTGGCGCCGCTCGCCGCCAAGAACATCGTTCCGCAGACCGAGCTTGCCACCGCGCAGCGCGAAGTAGTCGACCTGCAAGGCCGGATTGCCGCGGCGCGCGAACAGCAGGGCCGCGCCATGGCGGCGGTCAGCGAAGCCAATAGCCAGGCCAGCGAGGCCTCGTTCACCTTCCGCCAGGATGCGCTCAACGAGGCCAGCCAGGTCAACCAGAAGATCGCGGTCAATGAACAGTCGCTGCGCGGCACCGGCGGCCAGTCGGGGCGGCTCGAGCTGCGCTCACCGGTCGACGGCGTCGTCAACGACGTCCAGGTCACCACCATCGGCGGCTTCGTCCAGGCTGGTGAAAAAGTGATGGAAGTAGTGCCGATGGGCGAGAAGCTGCTCGTCGAGACCCGCGTCAAGCCGAGCGACATTGCTTTCATCAAGGTTGGCGACAAGGCCTTGGTCAAAGTCACCGCCTATGACTTCTCGTCCTATGGCGGACTTCAAGGCAAGGTCGTCCAGGTTTCGGCCGATAGCATTTATGACGAGAAGGAACGCGAAGCCTACTTCATTGTCATCGTCGAGACCGACAAGAGCTATCTGACGGCCAAGGGTGTGCGCCTGCCGATTACGCCCGGCATGATGACCGACACGCAGATCATCACCGGCCGCAAGAGCATCCTTAGCTATTTGCTGAAGCCGGTCCTCAAGGCGCGCAGCGACGCGCTTCGCGAGCGCTGATCACAACGCAAGATTAGAGGCTGATCGTCGCCGGGACGAGGCTGGCGGTCTCGCGCAGCACGTCCGGCAGGTCGCGTTCGCCCGACGAAGGCTCGAACCGCGCCTCGGCCAACACCACCGGCGCAGCGACCGTGTTGCTGGCATATTGGACCGGCGGCAGGTCGCGGCGATAGCCATGGGTGTAGGCATGGCCGGCGGTGAAGGTCAGCACCGGCTTGTAATCCTGCACGTCGCTCGAATCGACGATCCGGTCGGTGCCGTTGTCGAGCACCAGGAAGCGGCCGTTGGCGCGCACCACCAGCACCGCATGGTCGGCGCGGCGCGACAGATCCTTCAGCACGACCAGATAGAGATCCTTGTCGGCAACTCCGGCGGCGCGAAGCATGGCACGCTTGGCCAAAGCGAAGTCCTCGCAGTCGCCGCGGCCATGGGCCAGCGTTTCCATCGCCGCCTGCCAGCGGTCGGCGATGCCGAACTGGACACGGTCGTCGACGAAGCGGACGCGCGAATTGATGTAGCTGTTGACTGCTTCGAGCTTGGCGAAAACCGGCTGGCCGCGAAGCGAGGCGGCGAAGGCGCCGGCATTGCCGCCGACGCCCGCCCCCGAGACGCGGTTCCAGCTGGCGTCGAGCGGGCTGCGGCCGATCGACAGCGCGACGCTGTTGAACACGTCGGGCCGGTCGGCCGAAACCGGCGAGCGGTCATAGGTGATGACGGCCGGCCGGATCGGCAAGGTGCGGGCCGCGGGCACGACATAGCTGCTGTAGAGCGGGCGGCCACCCTGCTGGGCGGTGATCGCCGCCAGTGCGCTCGGCGCTCCGCCAAGGATCGCCTCGGTCTTGGTGAACGACCGGTTGGTCGGGCTGACCACCTGCGCCTGGGCCGGAACGGCAAGCGCGACCACGGCGAGGCCGGGAAGAATGCGACGGGCGAAGCGAGCGGCGGTATCCATGCCCCGCTTTTCGCAGGACAAGGAAAAAACAGCCTTAAATCACTAGGTTAACAGTTGGTTATCCTAGTTCGGCGAGAAAGGATTCAATCGCTGAATTAAACGCTTCCGGCTGCTCGGCATTGGTCAGGTGACCGGCCCCGGCAATCACTTCCAGCCTCGATCCGGGGATCAGCCGGTGCAGCTCCTCGGACAGCGGCGGTGGCGTGATGCCATCCTCGTCCCCAACCAGGATCAGCGTCGGAACGTCGATCGCCGCGGCCCGGTCGCGCTGGTCCGCCAGCCACACCGCTTCCGCGCCGATGCGATAGGCGGCCGGGTCGATCACCGCCATCGTCTCGATCACTTCCGCGCGAAGCGCTTCACTCGCTGCGCTGCCTACCAGGACTCCAGTTCTGGCTTCGGCCAAGGCGCGCATCGACATCGACCAGCTTGCTGTGACGGAACGGTTGTAGATACCCTGACCGTCGGGATGCACCGCAAAGCTGTCGGCAATGATCAACGAAGCGCAACGCTGACGTGCCGCGGCGTGCATGGCGATGGCGATCACCCCTCCAAGCGATAGGCCGCATATATGCGCCCGATCGATGCCCAGCGCGCTCATTGCAGCGAAGATGGCCGCCGCAAGATCGTCCCGGCTGGCCCCCTCCATATAATCGCTTTCGCCATAACCAAGATAATCGAAGGCGATCGCCCGGCGGCTGGCTCCGAAATGTTCGATTTGCGGCACCCAAACGCTCTTGTCCGAGCCTACACCGTGCAGGAAGACGATCGGCGTCGCGCTGCTGCTTCCCTTTTCCAGCAGACCAGTACGGCCACGCGCGGTTGATATGCTCGCCATCACGCGCATCATGGGGTCGCGCATCCCCCTATTGCAAGCTAGGCTCGGCCCATGACCAGCATGACCGTCAACGGCGAGGCGATCCACTACAAGCTCGATCCTGAAACACCGCTGCTGTTCGCGCTGCGCGATGCGTCAAACCTCACCGGCACCAAGCATGGTTGCTACAGCGGCGATTGCGGCAGCTGCACGGTGATCGTCGACGGTCGCGCCGTCCTGTCCTGCCAGCTGACCATCGCCGCCGCCGAAGGCGCCGATGTCACGACCATCGAGGGGCTGTCGGCTGATCGCGCCCATCCGTTGCAGCAAGCCTGGGCGAGCGAGCAGGTCAGCCAATGCGGCCGCTGCGATCCCGGCTTCATCATGGCGCTGGCGGCGCTGATGCGCGCGACGCCCAATCCCGCGCCCGAGCAATTGGCGCAGCTGCCCAACATCTGCCGTTGCGGCGCGACGCCGCGCATATTGAAGGCGGTCGCACGGGCGGCCCAGGTGGCCGCTCCCTTGGCCGCCTTTGCACCGCCCAAAGCTGAACAATCGAATTCGATTCGGTTCAGCAACGGCTCATCGATCGAAGACCAAATTCCCCCCAACGACTCATGACGTTGAAGGTTGGAGTTTTTCAGTAATGCGTAAGCTCTTCATTCCCATGCTGATGGCGGGCGTATTGATGCCGGCCGCCGCCTACGCCGAGCGCGGCGAAAACGGGCCTCGCGAGCACCGCGAGCGGTCCGACAGCAGCAGCGACAATTCGTCCAACGACCGTCCGCAGCACGTGCAGCGCATCGAGCGCTCGAACAATGATGCGCCGCGCGTCCAAATCGACCGGACCGAGCATGTCCAGCGCAGCGCCGACGTCCAGGGCGGCGACCAGCCCAGGGTTCGGCGGTTCGAACGCCGTGAAGACGCGCAGCCTGTCCAGCAGGTCCAGCCGGTCGAACATGTCGAACATGTCCGCCGCACCGACCGCGATAACGACGGTTTCGTTGGTTCGATCACCCGCGTCGGGCGCGAGGGGGCGGTGCGCGACCAGGATGGCGTCCAGGTGCATCGCGATGGCGGCGGGTTCACCGGCGTCCACGATCGCATTGTCCGCGACGGCGACCGGGACGACCACCACCGCCGCTGGTCGGGCGACTGGCGCCACGACCATCGTTACGACTGGCGCAGCTACCGCAACCGCTATCATTCACTGTTCCGGCTCGGCCGCTACTACGACCCCTATGGCTGGAACTACAGCCGCTTCTCGATCGGCTTCAATCTGTGGCCGAGCTATTATGGCTCGAACTATTGGCTGAACGATCCGTGGCAGTATCGCCTGCCGCCGGTCTACGGCCCGTACCGCTGGGTGCGCTATTATGACGACGCGCTGCTGGTGAACATCTACACCGGCGAGGTCGTCGACGTGATCTACAACGTCTTCTGGTAGACTTGAGCTAACAGTTGGTCGAAGGGGCGTTGCGGGTGAACCGCGGCGCCCCTTTTGCCGTCGGCCAAGCGCCTTCGCGCCCGCGTGGCGCGGCAATCAAGAGGTCGACGATGAAACATAAGCTTGCCCTGGTCATTTGCGCTGCCGCCATCGCCCTCCCGGCCAGCGCCGGCCTCGCGCAGCCCGCCGCCGCGACGGCCCCTGCCCAAAGCGCGCATGACCGGCTGTTCAAGCTGTTCCAGGACAGCGACGAGGCCAATCTCCAGCGCAATCCATTGAATGCCCTGTTCCGCGGCGACATGCGTTTTGCTGCCCATCTCGGCGACAACATCACCGACCAATATTATGCCGGCGAGCGCGCCGCTGCCGAGGCCGACCTCGCCGCGCTCCATGCCATCAACCGGGCCGAGCTCAACCCGACCGACCAGATCGCCTATGACGTGTTCGAATTCTCGACCGAGGACACGCTCAGGGGGTTGCAGCCCGACCTGCTGGCGCTAACCGCCGTCCGGCCGATCAACCATTTCGCCGGCTTCCACACTTTCTATGCGACCTTCGCCAGCGGCAAGGGCGCGGCGCCGTTCAACTCGGTCGAGGACTATGAGAATAACCTCAAGCGCCACGCCGAGTTCGTGACGTTCATCGATCGCGCCATCGGCCGCTTCCGCGAGGGCGAGCAGAGCGGAGTGGTCGAAACCAAGCTGACCGTCCGCAACATGATCGAGCAGCTCGACACGCAGCTCGCCCAGCAGCCCGAGGACTCGCCCTATTTCGGACCGGTCAAGCAGTTCCCCGACAGCATCGGTGCGGCCGACCGGGCGCGGCTGACCACCGCCTACCGGGCGGCGATCACCGGCGAGCTCTACCCGGCGCTGACCCGCCTGCGCGACTTTCTCAAGACGGAGTATCTGCCCCGGGCCCGCGACGGCGTTGGCCTGATGTACATGAAGGGCGGCGACAAGCTCTATCGCTACCTGGTCCAGTCCACCACGACCCTGCCGCTGAACCCGGAAGAGATCCACGAGACCGGGCTCAAGGAGGTCGCCCGCATCACCACCGAGATGGAGAAGGTCAAGCAGGAGGTCGGCTTTGCCGGCACGCTGCCCGAATTCTTCGACTATCTGCGCACCGACCCCAAGTTCAAGAAGCCGACCCGCGAGGCGCTGACCCAGGGTTATTACGATATCGGCAAGGCGGTCGACGCCAAGCTTCCCCAATATTTCTCGACCCTGCCCAAGGCCAGGCTGCAGATCCGCCCCTACGAGCCGTTCCGCGAGAAATTCCAGGCCGGCGGCAGCTATGAGCAGGGGACGCCGGACGGCTCGCGCCCCGGCACCTTCTATTTCAATGCCTATGACCTGCCGTCGCGGACCACGCCGGGCATGACCACCCTCTATCTCCACGAAGGTTCGCCCGGCCATCATTTCCAGATCAGCCTGGCGCAGGAGAACAGCACGCTGCCGCCGTTCATGCGGTTCGGCGGCAACACCGCCTATGTCGAGGGCTGGGCGCTCTACGCCGAGACGCTCGGCTACGACATGGGCTTCTACAAGGATCCGATCCAGCGCTTCGGCACGCTGTCGGACGAGATGCTGCGGGCGATGCGGCTGGTGCTCGACACCGGCATCCACAGCAAGGGTTGGACCCGCGAGCAGGCGATCGATTACATGCTGGGCCACAGCGACATCGGCAAGACCGACGCCACCGCCGAGGTCGAGCGCTACATCGCCATCCCCAGCCAGGCACTGGCTTACAAGACCGGGGCGATGACCATCCAGCGCCTCCGCCGCAAGGCCGAGGCCGAGCTTGGCAAGAAGTTCGACATTCGCGAATTCCACGCCCAGGTGCTGATGACCGGCTCGCTGCCGCTGGCGATCCTTGAACGGAAAATCGACGCCTGGATCGCGGCTAAGAAGGCCAGCTAGGCGTCCCGCTCGTCGAGCCGGACCATCGGCCGGTTCTTGATCTCTTTCTTGACGAAGCTGGTCTCGTAGCGGCGGACGACCGGGCTCGCCGCCAGCTCGGCATCGGCGAAGGCGTTGAATTCGGCCATGTCGCGGCACGCGACCAGCAGCAGCATGTCGTCGCTGCCGCTGACCTCCAGGCACAGCTGCACCTCGTCGCGCGCCTTCAGCCGGGTGCGGAACTGGTTGAAGTCTGCTGCCTGTTGATGCTCGTGCAGCTGCAGCCGGACGACCGCGCGCAGCCGATGGTCGACGATCTCGGCCGACAGCAGCGCAATGGTCCGCGCAATCGCCCCGCTCTCCTTGAGGCGCCGAATCCGCCGGGCAATTGCCGACGGCGACAGGGCGATGATCTCGGCCAGCTCCTCGGCGGTGCGGTCGGCATCCTCCTGCAGCGCGTTCAAGAGCTTGAGGTCGAAACTGTCGAACATCGTTCGAACCTTGCCAAATTTTGGCGCGGGCGCTAGTTCAAATGCGCTGCCTCGGCGGCCTGATGCGCGTATAAAGATGGCCTAAGGGGTCATTGCCATGTTGTCGCGAATCGCAACTGTGATCACGGCCGTCTCGCTGGCGCTTACCGCGCAGGCCTCGGCGGCTGCCCCGGTCAAGCAGAAGACCTGCCCCGGCAAGACGCATCAAACGACCAAGGTCGCCGCGGCCAAACCGGTCAAGCCGAACAAATGGGGCGGCGGCGGAGCGGGCGCGCAAATGCGCCGTACGCCCGATATCCAGATCCTCAGCTTCGGCCCCTAGTCCGCCGGATTCATCCGGGCGGTAAGCGCGTTGGAGCGGTTGACCAGCGCGGAAAGCTCGCGCGCGTTGAGCTCGCTGTCGAACGACAGGCCCAGCGCTTCCTCATTCTGCCAGCGGACGCCTCCTGGCCGCACGAACGTTCCGCAGTCCAGCTCGACGGCGGTTCCGTTCGGCAGGCGCGCGGCGCACTGCAGCCTGGCGCCGCCGGCGGAAAGGTCGAGCATCTGGACATGGTGGCGCTCGCGTCCGGCCTGGAGAAATGCCGGCAACGCCACCGCGACCCGCGGATAAACGCGGCGGTCGGCATAAGCGTCTTGCTCTTGTGGGGACGGTACTGGGCTG
>NZ_JAHFPY010000029.1 GCF_023266535.1 Sphingomonas sp.
GCCGCGGTCAGCATGGCCAAGCATTTTGGCGTCACCCGCATCGCCCTTCCGACCAACGGCAACGCCGGCGCGGCGCTGGCCGCCTATGCCGCCCGCGCGGGCATGGGCTCGCTGGTCATCTGTCCGGCAGAAACGCCCGACATCAACATCCGCGAGACAGCCGCTTACGGCGCCGAGGTGATCGTCGCCGATGGGCAGATCGACGAGTGCGGCCGCATTGTCGGCGAGGGCGCCGCTGCGGGCAAATGGTTCGACTGCTCGACCTTGAAGGAGCCCTACCGGCTCGAGGGCAAGAAGGTGATGGGGCTCGAGCTCGCCGAGCAGCTCGGCTGGGAACTGCCCGACGCCATCTTCTACCCGACCGGCGGCGGCACCGGCCTGATCGGCATGTGGAAGGGCTTCGACGAACTTGAAAGGATCGGGCTGATCGGGCCCAAACGCCCGCGGATGATTGCGGTCCAGGCGGCCGGCTGCGCGCCGATGGTCCGCGCCTGGGAAAATGGCGATGAATTTGCCGAGCGCTGGGAAGGGGCGGCGACCATGGCCACCGGCATCCGCGTACCCAAGGCGGTCGGCGATTTCCTGATCCTCCGCGCGGTCCGGGAAAGCGGCGGCGCGGCGATTGCGGTCTCCGAAGAGGCGATCATGGAAGCGGTCGACGATGCCGCCCGGCTCGACGGCATGCTGCTGTGCCCGGAGGGCGGGGCGGTGCTCGCCGCCTGGCGCCATGCGCTGGAGCGCAAGCTGGTCGGGGCGGACGAGCGGGTCGTGCTGTTCAACTGCGCCAACGGCAACAAATATCCGCTGGCCGATCGCTCGCGGCGCATGAGTCTCGCCGACACCGACGCCGCCAGCCTCTAGGGCTAGCCGATCAGCCCGAGATAATCTTGCACCACGTCGGTAAGCGCGGCCGACCAGGTGAAAGCCGTTGCCGCCGCGGCCGCAGCGCTGCCGAGCAGGGATCGTTTCCGATCGTTGCGCGCCAGGCCGGTCAGCGCTTCGGCGTAGCCCGCGACATCGTGCGGCGGCACCAGCACGCCATTGTCGTTGTGCGAAATCAGCGCCTGAGCGCTCGGCACGTCGGCGCTGACCACCGCCAGGCCCGACGACATCGCCTCCAGGTTTACGTTGCCGAACGCCTCGGTCGTGCTTGGGTTGATCAACACATCGGCGCTGGCAATGGCCGTGGCCAACTCCTTGCCCGACAGATGCCCCAGGAAGCGCGCTCCGCCGGGCAGTTGCCGCGCAAATTCGATCTTGGCCGGTCCGTCGCCGACGATCATCGGACGCACGATCAGGCCCGCCTCGATTGATTTGGCGATGGCTTGGGAAAATTCGCCAATCCCCTTTTCGCGGACCAGGCGGCCGAAGAACAGGGGAATGACGTCCTCGTCGCCCCAGCCCTGCGACCGGCGCCAATCGAGGCTGCGATGCGAAGGGTGGAATAATTGCCGGTCGACCCCGCGCGACCAGACGGCCAGGCGATTGCCCATTTCCCAGGCTTTCAGTTCCTCCAGGATCTGCTGGTTGGGGACCAGCACCAGGTCGGACCGGGCATAAAAATTCCTGAGGTAACGCTCGACCCACGGCCTGAGCGGCCGCAGCCCATAATATTCGAAATAGGTTTCGAACCGCGTGTGCAGGCTGGTGACCAGCGGGCAGCCTAGCTCGCGCGCCAACGCCTGGGCCTGGTATCCTTGGGGGTCGGGCGCGGAGACATGAATATGCGTCGGCGCGAACCGCCGGACATCCGCCCGGGTTTTCCTGTCGATGCCCAGCGACAATCGATACTCGCTTCGCCCCGGGATCGCGATCGAACGGACCGATACCAGGTCTCCGGCCGGCTCGAACGCCGGCCTGGCTACCGTCGGCGAATAGACCCGGACCTGCGCGCCTTGCTGCAACAGATAGGAAACGAGGTGATTGAGGGCATTGTTCGCGCCGTCGCGCACGCAATTATAATTGCCCGAAAACAGCGCGATCCTGAGATCCTTGGCACTGCAGTTGCGCATTGGCGAGCGATCGGGGGCGCCCGCAAAAAGGCTGGCCCTTTCGAGCGCAATTGACCGAACGTCCGGATCTCGAATCAAATCCATGACCTGCTTGCTCCAGGGACAAGACGCCGGACAGGGCGCTTATCCGCAGTGGCTTTCTGCAGAATGAACAAGCCTGATCTGGGAGATATCTGCGATTGGCTGGACGCAGTAAACCCCGGAGACCGAAGTCTCCGGGGTTCCATGGTTCGCTTCCGAAGATTTGAACCACGCCAATAAAACGGCCGTCTCCTTTTGCAGTTCCACGGATTGCAAAATAATTTTCATCAAAGCGTCATTGAGCCAAGCGCGGCCATCTGCTTGCATGCCGTTGTGCCCCAGACTTGGAACTTCGCGATCGATCGCGGCGGGACCTTCACCGACATTGTCGCGACTGCCTCCGACGGCCCGCAGCGGGTCGAGAAATTGCTGTCGGAAAATCCCGGCCAATATGACGATGCCGCGCTGGAGGGCATCCGCCGCATCCTTGCCGAGGAAGGCGGCGCGCTCGGCGATGTGCGCATGGGCACCACCGTCGCCACCAATGCGCTGCTCGAACGCACGGGTGAGCGGACCGCGCTGGCGATCACCGCCGGCTTCGGCGATGCGCTGCGGATCGGCTACCAGGCGCGGCCCGAGATTTTTGCCAGGCACATCGTGCTGCCGGGGATGCTCTATGAAACGGTCATCGAGATCGAGGAGCGGATCGGCGCCGATGGGTCGATCGTCCGGCCGCTCGATGAAACCCGCGCCCGCGCCGACCTCGAAATCCTGAAGGCGAGAGGCTTCGACGCGCTGGCGATCGTCCTGATGCACGGCTGGCGCTTCACCGATCATGAGGATCGGCTTGCAGGGCTCGCCCGCGAACTCGGCTTTGCCCAAATCTCGGTCAGTCATGAGGTCGCGCCGCTGATCAAGTTGATCGGTCGCGGCGACACGACCGTGGTCGATGCCTATCTGTCGCCGATCCTGCGCCGTTACGTCGACAAGGTCGCTGCGGGGCTGGGCAAGGGCGCCCGGCTGCAGTTCATGCAGTCCAACGGCGGCCTAACCGAAGCCCGCGCCTTTCGCGGCAAGGATGCGATCCTGTCCGGCCCGGCCGGCGGGGTGGTCGGCATGGTCGCTGTCAGCGTCCCGCACGGGTCGGATCACCTGATCGGCTTCGACATGGGTGGCACTTCGACCGATGTCTCCCACTATGCAGGACATTATGAACTCGGTGACGAGAATTTGATCGCCGGCGTGCGCATCCGCGCGCCGATGATGCAGATCCATACCATTGCCGCGGGCGGCGGATCGATCTGCCGATTCGACGGAATGCGCTTCCGCGTCGGCCCGGAGTCCGCCGGAGCGCGCCCGGGTCCCGCCTGTTACCGCGCCGGCGGCCCGCTGACGGTCACCGACTGCAACCTGTTCCTGGGACGGATCGACCCGGCCAATTTCCCTGCCGTATTCGGCCCAGATGGCGACCATCCGCTGGACCCCGACGCATCGCGGGCACGGCTGCAGGAGGTTTCCGACGCGCTCGGCGGCACCAAGAGCCTCGAGGAGATTGCCGAAGGCTTCCTCCACATCGCGGTCGACAATATGGCCGCCGCGATCCGCAAAATCTCGATTGCCCGCGGTCATGATGTAACGCGTTACACGCTCGCCTGCTTCGGCGGGGCGGGCGGTCAGCATGCCTGCCGCGTTGCCGATGCGCTCGGCATGGAGCGCATCCTGGTTCACCCGCTGGCCGGCGTGCTGTCCGCCCATGGTATCGGCCTCGCCGAAGTGAAGGCGGTTCGCGAGGCAAGCTGGCTGAAGCCGCTCGGCGAGGATTTTTCCGATGGCGTGCTTGCGCTTGAAGCCTTGGCAGGCGCGGACCTGCTCGAACAGGGCTTCGAGCCAGCACAAATCCGCTTCGAGCGCCGCGCCCGCCTGCGCACGCCGGGCAGCGACACGACCATTACGATCGAGCTTGGCACGGCCGACGACATGCGTGCTGCGTTCGAGGCGCTGCACCGCCAGCGCTTCGGCTACATCGATGAGGCCGAGCCCATCCTCGATACGCTGACGGCGCAAGCGATCGGCAAATCCTCCCCGAGCTTGCTCGGGGAGGGGGACCATGACGCGAAGCGACATGGTGGAGGGGCCTCTCCGTCAGGCCTGCGGCCTGCCGCCTCCCCCGGAAATCCGGGGGAGGAGACGATCGGCCCCGCCCTGATCTTCGACCCCTCCTCGACCATAATCGTCGAGCCCGGCTGGCGCGCGGAGCGGGCAGGGGATGGCACCCTGATCCTGACCCGCACAGTACCGCTCGAACGTACCCACGCCGTCGGCACCCACGTCGATCCGGTCCGGCTGGAGATTTTCAACAACCTGTTCATGGCCATCGCCGAGGAAATGGGCGTGGCGCTGCAGTCGACTGCCACCTCGGTCAATATCAAGGAACGGCTCGATTTCAGCTGCGCGATCTTCGACGCATCGGGCGCCCTGATCGCCAACGCCCCGCATATTCGGGTGTATTTGGGCTCGATGGGCGAAAGCATTCGCACGATCATCGACACTCGTGGGCAAGGTAGGGACGGGCGCGGCATCCGCCGCGGCGACGCCTATGTGCTGAACGATCCCTATCGCGGCGGCACGCACCTCCCCGACATCACGGTGATCGTGCCCGTCTTCTATGGCGACGAGGCTGGGCCTTCCGCCTTTGTCGCGGCGCGCGGCCACCATGCCGATATCGGCGGGATCGCGCCCGGCTCGATGCCGCCCGACAGCCGAACGATCGCGGACGAAGGCGTGCTGATCGACAATCAGCTGTTGGTCGACGAAGGCCATTTCCGCGAAGCGGAGATGCGCGCGTTGCTGGCCAGCGGCGAACTTCCGGCGCGCAACCCAGACCGCAACATCTCCGACCTTAGGGCGCAGCTGGCCGCCTGCGTCCGCGGCGCCGAGACGCTGGTCCAGACCGCCCGCGAATATGGCTCTGACGTTGTCGCGGCCTATATGGATCATGTCCTCGCCAACGCCGAGGAGTCGGTCCGCCGCTTGCTCGACCGGCTCGACGACGGCGAATTTGCCTATGAAATGGACAACGGCGCGCGCGTTTCGGTGAAAATAAGCATCGATAAGGTAGCGCGTTCGGCCACTTTCGATTTCGCCGGCACGTCGCCCCAGCAGCCCGACAACTTCAACGCGCCTTTTTCGATCGTCCGCGCCGCCTCGCTCTATGTCGTCCGTACCCTGATCGACGATGTCATTCCGATGAATGACGGGTGCCTGCGACCGATCAGGTTGGTGGTGCCCGACGGCTCGATGCTCAACCCGCATCATCCCGCCGCCGTGGTCGCCGGCAATGTCGAGACCAGCCAGGTCGTCACCGATACGCTGTTCGCCGCGACCGGTCGGCTTGCTCCTTCGCAAGGGACGATGAACAATTTCACCTTCGGCAATCAGCGGCACCAATATTATGAGACGATCTGCGGCGGCTCGGGGGCCGGGCCGGACCATGACGGGACCAGCGCGGTGCAGACGCATATGACCAACAGCCGCCTGACCGACCCCGAGATCCTCGAAACGAGGCTGCCGGTCCGCCTGGACGAGTTTTCCGTCCGTAGGAATTCGGGCGGCGTAGGATTTCACAATGGCGGCGATGGCGTCATCCGAAGTGTCACCTTCCTCGAGCCGATGCGTGCCAACATCCTCGCCAACCGCCGCAAGGTGGCGCCGCGCGGCCTCAACGGCGGCGGCGACGCCCAGCCCGGCCGCAACTGGGTCGAGCGCGCGGACGGCACAGTCGAGGAATTGACCGCGACCGACTGGGCCGAGGTTGGTGTCGGAGATCGCTTCGTCATCCAAACGCCGGGCGGCGGCGGGTTTGGTATTCCTCCCCGGAACGGGGAGGGGGACCATGCGCAGCATGGTGGAGGGGCCGACCGGTCATGATCAACTACTGGCCGCTGATCGGCATCACGCTGGTCGTCATCGGCTTCGCGCTAAAGTTCAATCCGATGCTGGTCGTGACGGTATCGGCGATCGTCACTGGCTTGATCGCTGGCATGGACAGGCACGAAGTCATTTCGACTTTTGGTAAGGCATTCAACGACAACCGGATCATCGCGATTGTCTGGATCGTGCTGCCCGTGATCGGCCTGCTCGAGCGCTTCGGGCTGCAGCAGCGCGCGATGACCCTGATACGCGGTTTCAAGAACGCCAAGGTGGGCCGGCTTCTAGTCCTTTACCTGATTTACCGGCAGGTCAGTTCGGCGGTAGGATTGAAGGATACCGGCGGACACGCGCAAACCGTGCGCCCACTGGTCGCCCCGATGGCGCTGGCCGCGGCGGAAAAGCTGCATGGTGAGTTGACCAAAGACGAAGTCGAGCAGGTCAAGGCATACTCCGCCGCGACCGAGAACGTCGGTGTGTTCTTTGGCGAGGACATCTTCGTCGCAATCGGTTCGATCGTGCTGATCCAGCAAATCCTGGCCGGTTACGGCTACAATCTCGCCCCGCTCGAGTTGGCGCTATGGGCGATCCCGAGTGCGATGTGTGCCTTCGTGATTCATAGCACCCGGCTGCTGCTGTTTGATCGCAAGCTGGGGAGGCGCGGCCAATGATCACGCTTCACTGGCTCTATGCGCTCGCTGGGGCGATGTTCGCCGCCTTTGCGCTGCTCTCGGCGTTCGACCAATCCAATAAAAAGCGCCTCGGCAATGCTGCCTTCTGGGGCCTGATGGCGCTCAGCCTGTTGGGCGGCGACGCGATCGGTGATTTCGGCAATGGGCTGCTGGTGCTCGGTCTCGCCGGCCTCGCCGGCTTCGGCTTCATTGGCCGCAGCCACCCGCCGACCACCAGCGAGGCGGAGCGCCAGGATTGGTCTGACCGCCTTGGCAACAGGCTGTTCCTGCCGGCCTTGATCATCCCCGCGACTGCGCTGATCGGCACGCTCGCCTATAATTACACCCCGCTCGGCACTTATGGCTGGATTGAACCCAAGCGCGAAACCTATGTCTTTCTCGGCCTTGGCGTGCTGCTCGCCCTCGGCGCCATCTTCGCCTGGCTGCGACCGCCCCCCGTCGCTCCTCTGCAGGAAGGCCGCCGCCTGATCGACGCCATCGGCTGGGCGGCGGTGCTGCCGCAAATGCTGGCCTCGCTCGGAGTCCTCTTCGCCGCCGCCGGCGTGGGTGATGCGATCGGCTCGCTCACCCGCATGGTCATACCGGAAGGCAGCGTCTTCCTCACCGTCGCCGTGTTCGGGCTGGGCATGGCGATCTTCACCATGGTGATGGGCAATGCCTTCGCTGCCTTCCCGGTAATGGCGGCGGCGATCGGCGTGCCGTTGCTGATCCAGGGCTATGGCGGCGATCCGGCGGTGGTCGGCGCGATCGGCATGCTGGCCGGCTTCTGCGGAACGCTGATGACCCCCATGGCCGCCAACTTCAATTTGGTCCCGGCGGCGCTGCTCGAGTTCAGGGACCAATATGGCGTGATCCGGGCGCAGGTGGCGACCGCGCTGCCGCTGCTGGTCGTCACATATTGCTGATTTACTGGCTGGCATTCCGATGAAGCTCGACGCCGCCCTCGCCAGCAATTTCGCACACATCGCGCTGGGCCATGTCACGCGCGAATATCCCCACAAGCTCGACCATGTGCTGCTGGGGGACGATGATGCGCTTCCGCCGCGTGTGCTGCATCCGATCTTCTACGGCAGCTTCGACTGGCACAGCTGCGTCCACGGCTGGTGGACCCTGCTGACCCTCAAGCGGCTGTTCCCGGACATCGGAGAAGCTGCCGCAATCACCAGGCCGGCGGGCGCTAGCTTCACGGCGGAGACGGTCGCGGCTGAGCTCACTTATCTCGACCGTCCGCTGTCGGCCGGATTCGAGCGGCCCTATGGCTGGGGCTGGCTGCTTTATCTCCACTTCGAGGCCTCGCGGCACGAAGGTCGCAGTTGGGCCGCCCAGCTGGAGCCCCTGGCCCGCGCCTTCGCGGAGCGGTTCAAAGCCTATCTGCCCAAGCTAACCTACCCGATCCGTGTCGGCACCCACTTCAACACGGCATTCTCGCTGATCCTGGCGCTCGAATGGGCCGAGCGGTTCGACGACATGCTGGCCGACGCCATCGGGGAATGGGCGATCGACCGGTTCGGCCGGGACCGCGACTGCCAGGCGTGGGAGCCGGGAAGTGACGAGTTCCTGTCGCCCGCGCTGATCGAAGCGCTATGCATGTCACGGGTGTTGCCCTCAGCCGAGTTCGCCGACTGGTTCGCTGCCTTCCTGCCGCGCGTCGCAGACCGCGAACCCGCAACTCTCTTCACGCCTGCCTTCGTCAGCGACCGCAGCGATGGCAAGATCGCGCACCTCGACGGGCTCAACCTCAGCCGCGCCTGGTGCTGGCGCGAGCTCGGCTGTCCCGCACATGCCGAGGCCCATCTCGCCGTCGCGCTGCCGCACGTCGCCGGCGACTATATGGGCGAGCATTGGCTGGCGAGCTTCGCCTTGCTGGCGACGCTTGCGGAGTAGGCCTTCTAGATTCTTTCGAGTCCGCAGACGGGACAATGACTTCTGACCATTTCGAGAGTGCCAGTCGGCAACCACCCATGGCGCAGATACTTGTAAAGTAGCGTGTCACAGGACTCGCAACGAATGCGCGTGGAAAGCAGGGCGACAATCATTGCCGCGCCGAAAAGCCAGTAGGACGCTGAAATCGATAGATAAAGTATTTTAGGCAAATAAATCAGTCCTGCGAAGACGGCCGAGCAGACCAGAAATTGGACCCTTACCCAAGACTTCAAACCGTCCTCCATCGAAGTGCGAACGGTGCCGGCTGAGGGATTTGAACCCCCGACCTTCGGTTTACAAAACCGCTGCACTACCACTGTGCTAAGCCGGCGCGCCCGAACGGGCCGCTAATGCGTCAGACGATGCCGAAGGTCCAGCCCTCGGTTTGCGCCAATTCCTTCGTCAGGCCCGCTGGCGAAAAGGCCAAGGGATGTTCGAGATGTGCCCTCATCCCGGCCGCCGTGACCAGCGCGTCGGTCTGGTGATCATTGGGCTCGAACCGCAATCGAACCGGCCTGCCGCCCAGCCCAAGCAGCGCCCGGTTAAGGTCGGCCCGGGTCCTGAGTTTCTTGCCACTCATTCCTGCATTGCGAAGGTAGATGCGGGTGTAGATCTCAACGACGGCGCTGCCTTCAACGGGCAGCGGATCCATTGGCCAGACTGCAACTTTGCCATTGAGGTGATGGAGTAATCGCATCCCCGAAAAGCTGGCCTTGGCAACCTGTGCCGCGCCGATCGCGTCGTAAACGGTCGATAGCTTTCCGCCGCCCGCCGCGTTTAAGGCCATTTCGCATTGCCGGAAGTGGATGAAATCGCCCTTGGCTCCATCGGCGATGCCGAAATAAAAGTGGCGGCGGTGCGCCTCCTCCAGAAAGGAGGCCGCGCCCAAATCCTCGTCACGGCTGAGTGCGTCGACATAGGCCCAGAAATCACGGGCATTGTCGGGAATTCCCTGCTCGCCAGGCAAGTAAGCGCCGCGCTCGGCGAATGGCGGGGCGAAGCTGAAGTCAAAACCGAACAGCGTCGGCTCCTTGTTCGCGCGCTCGATCAGCCAGTCGAGCACCTCCTGTCTCGACCAGGCATGGCCGGGCCGGACCAGCCGCGGCGCATCGTCCCCACGCGCCTCGGCGATGGCGATCCCCTTGTGCCGCTTGCCCTTCGCGCCAGACCAGTCGACCGCAACGCAGGCCTTGAAGCGGCTCACACCAGCGGCGGCTGGCTGTCGTCCTCGCTCGCTGCCTTCTTCAGCCGCGGCGGCGGCGCGTTGCCCTCATGCCATTCCTCCAGCAGCCGCGCCGCATAGTCGCGCCCGCCGAGGCCGAAGGCGATGGCCGTCGCCACGGCGGCGGAGCCGAGGATCAGGCCGAACGCCAGCATGACGATCTGGTCGGCCAGGCCCATGAAGGTCAGGCCGATCGCGGTGAACAACGCGATGATCGCATATTTGACGATAATCTCGGCATAGCTGGTTCGTTCGGTCGAGGCACCGACCAGGCCGGCCATGATGCGGGCCAGCACGAAGCCCACCACGATAATCACCGTCCCGAAGATGACCTTGCCGCCAAGCTCGGTGACCTGGATCATCAATGCCGCCGTGTCGTTGCCGCCCAAGCGGTGGAGCGCCTCGATGCCGGCAAGGAGCAGCAGCGCAGTCATGGCCACTGCGCCGGCAACCTTTGACGGCGAGATGTTGCGCGGCATCGCACCGAGCGAGTGAATGAAATTGTCGAACCCGAGGCTGGGCAGGACGGTTTCGATCAAATTCTTGACCCACTTCGCGATGACGAAAGCGATCGCCAGCCACAGTACCGCCGCCAGCACATTGGGGATCGCCAGGGCGATCAGGTTGAGCATGTTCTTGGCCGGCTCGGACACCGCTTCGATGTGCAAAATGTCGAGCGAGGCGATGGCGGCGAAGATGATGATCACCGCCGACACGGTCATGCCGACCGCCCGGGCGATCGTGCTGCGCGCGGGCGACACGCCTTCGCTCGCCGTGCCGTCAGTGTCGACGGCGACCGGAGTCTCGCTAAGTCTGACGCCAACGTGGCCGGCCAGCCGCTCGAGATTTAGCGCGCCCAGTGCCGCTTCGATGATGTGACGGACGATCCGCGCCAAAATCAGGCCGGCGAAGAAGAACAGGCCGGCGCCGAGCATGCGGGGCAGGAAGGCAAATACCTCGTTGGTCATGGCGGTGACCGGGGTCAGCACGCCCGACAGCCCGAGCGGCTGCAGCGCCGCGATCAAGCCGACCAGCCACACCAGCCAATAGGCCAGCCGCCCAAGCTCCGTGCCGATGCTGTCGCCGCCGACATCGGGGTGACGTTTCAGCACCGGCATCCGGTCGATCAGCTTGGCAACGCCCCACTGCACCGCCTTGGCGACGAAATGGGTGACGACCAGGATCAGCAGGGCAAGCAGGACCTTGGGTCCCCACAGGATAAGCTGGTCCTGCCAGTAACGGGCGGGTTCGGTGCTCTGGTACATCAGTCTCCCCTTGTCCTAATCCTTTGACTGCCTCTCTCGGCGCATTTCTTCCCAATAGGCAAGCCGCTCCGCGACCTTCGCCTCAAAGCCGCGCCCGGTCGGCTTGTAAAACTCCTGCAGGCTCATTTCCTCGGGCCAATAGTTGGCGCCCGAGAAGCCTTCATCGGCGTCATGGTCATAGGCATAGCCCTTGCCGTAGCCGATATCCTTCATCAGCCGGGTCGGGGCGTTGAGAATGGTCTTGGGCGGCATCAGCGAGCCCGTCTCCTGCGCCGAGCGCCAGGCCGCGCCCTGTGCCTTGTAGGCGGCGTTCGATTTGGGCGCCGTTGCGAGGTAGAGGCAGGCCTGGACGATCGCCAGCTCGCCTTCGGGCGAGCCCAGGAAATCATAGGCTTCCTTGGCCGCGATGCACTGCACCAGCGCTTGCGGGTCGGCCATGCCCACATCCTCGACCGCGGCGCGGATCAGGCGGCGGAGCACGAATAGCGGCTCCTCGCCGGCCACCAGCATTCGCGCGAGATAATAGAGCGACGCCTGCGGGTCCGAGCCGCGGATCGACTTATGCAGCGCCGAGATGAGGTTGTAATGGCCCTCGCGGTCCTTGTCGTAGACCGCGACCCGCCGCTGCAGGAAGCTGGCCAGGCCAGCTGGATCGAGCGGCGCTTCCAACCCGACGTCGAATAGGGTCTCGGCCTGGTTGAGCAGGAAGCGGCCGTCGCCGTCGGCGCTGGCGACCAGCGCCTCCTTCGCTTCCGGCGTCAGGGGTATTGGCTTGCCCTCCAGCTCCCCGGCCCGGTCGAGCAGCTTGCCCAGCGCCCCGCTGTCCAGCCGATGGAGGATCAGCACCTGGCAGCGCGACAGCAGCGCCGCATTGAGTTCGAAGCTGGGGTTTTCGGTGGTCGCTCCGACGAGCGTGATCGTCCCGTCCTCGACATAGGGCAGGAATCCGTCCTGCTGCGAGCGGTTGAATCGGTGGATCTCGTCCACGAATAATAGGGTTCGCTTCTCAGCTTTGGCGGCGACCCTCGCTTCGGCGAACACCTTCTTCAAGTCGGCCACACCCGAAAACACCGCCGAGAGCGCCACAAAGCGCAGCCCAACGGCATCGGCCAGCAGCCGGGCGATGCTGGTCTTCCCTGTCCCGGGCGGGCCCCACAAGATCATTGAGCTCAGTTTTCCGGCGGCCACCATGCGGCCGATCGCGCCGTCAGGGCCGGTCAGATGCTCCTGCCCGACCACCTCGTCGAGCAACCTTGGCCGCAGTCGGTCGGCTAGCGGCGCATGCGCCGACACTTCCTCATTAGGCGTGCCCGGCGGCAGCTCATCGGCGAACAAATCGGACATCGGTCGTTGCAATAAGCCGGTCTGCAGAAAGTTGCATCCATCCTTGACGAGATGCATCTACGATATATCTTAGAGCTATCGTAAGGAGAGAAAGATGCATTTTCACTATGAGTGCGACGATCACGACAATCACCGGCGTCATGCCGGCGGCCGCGGCCGGTCGTTCCGCTTCGGGCCATTCGACTTTGACTTCGATTTCGACGGCGCTCCGGGGCGCGCCGGCTGGGGCGGCGGCCGCCGCGGCCGGACAAGCAAGCGGATGTTTTCGGGTGGCGAGCTTCGCCTGGTGCTGTTGAAGCTGATCGCTGATCAGCCGCGGCACGGCTATGAGCTGATCAAGGCAATCGAGGACATGACCGGCGGCGAATATGCTCCGAGCCCCGGTGTCGTTTATCCGACGCTGACCATGCTTGAGGACATGGGTCACATTGCCGAGAAGAAGTCCAAGGACAGCAAAAAGGTCTTTGAGGCGACCGCCGATGGCCGCACCCATCTCGACGAGAACTCCGACGAGGTGGACGAACTGATCGAGCGGCTCGAAGGCCATGGCCACAGCCGGCGCCGCGGACAGCGGCCGGAGATCGGCCGGGCGATCGGCAATTTGATGACCGCGCTCCGCAACCGGATCGCCCATGAAGGGTGGAACGAGCAGCTGCTAAACGAAGTCGTCGATATCCTCGACGAAGCCGCTCAGCGGATCGAGCGGGTCAAGGACGCGAAGCCTGAGGATCCTGGCGACGATTGAGCCGCCGCTGCCGCTCGATAACTCGCTCATAGACGTGCAGCACGACCGAGTTGATCGCGTCCCAGTCCATCGTCTTGGCGAATTCCAGCCCTGCGGCGCCATGCCTGGCCCGCAAGGCCGGATCGCGCTGATACTCGGCCAATGAATCGGCGAAGCAGTCGATGTCGCCGGGGTCGGACAGCTTGCCGGTCACATCATCCTTGACCAGGCTGGTCGCACCGGTCGCGACTGCTGCGATCACCGGCAGGCCGGAAGCCATCGCTTCCAGCGTGACGTTGCCGAACGTCTCGGTAATCGACGGGTTGAAGAACACGTCGGTGGACGCGAGCGCGGTCGCCAGCTCTTCGCCAGTCAATTGGCCGGTGAAAATGGCATCGGGCAAACGATCGGCAAAATAGGCCCGGGCAGGTCCGTCGCCGATCGCGACAACCTTTAGCGCGACGCCTTTGGCTCGCGCTGCGTCGATCGCATCGGCGAAGACGTCGAGGCCCTTTTCGAGCACCAGCCGGCCGAGGAATGACACCACCATTTCATCATCGCCGATCCCGTGCGCCTTGCGCCAGTCGAGGCTGCGGCGCTCGGGATTGAATTGCGCCCGGTCGATGCCGCGCGCCCAGATCGAAATATCCTTGTTCATCCGCTGGGCGCGGAGGATGGCGGCGGTGGATTCGGCGGGAGCGACGATCGCGTCGCAGCGCCGGTAGTAGCGCCGGGTGATCGCCCGGACCACCGGCTCTAGCCACTGCAGCCGGTAATATTGCAGGTAGGTATCGAACCTGGTGTGGACCGAGGACACCACCGGAATGCCGCGCTTTCGGGCCCAGGTGACCGCCCGGTGCGATACGATGTCGGGCGCAGACACATGGACGATGTTCGGCTTGAACTCATCGAGGTCGCGGCGAACCCGAGGCGATAGGCTGACGGCCAGCTGATATTCGGACCGGCCGGGGATCGGCACCGAGGGCACGCTGACCAGCTCGCCGGTCGGATCGAAGGCCGGCGTGTCGGTCGTCGGCGAATAGACGCGCACCTGCGCGCCCTGACGGAGCAGATAACCAACCAGCCGGTTTAGCGCCTGGTTGGCGCCGTCACGGACATAGTTATAATTGCCCGAGAACAGGGCGATGCGGAGCTCTTCGGGCTTCATCCGCCATGCCCTTAGCGGCAGAAAAGCGCCCGCTGCAACCGCTGGAGGCATTCGATCACCACCAAGCGCTCCATGCCGCCCGCCGGTTCAAGCGACGCGCGGCTGCTAATTCTCGGCAGCCTGCCGGGCGAAGCCTCGCTGCGCGCACAGCGATATTATGCCCATCCGCGCAACCAATTCTGGCGGCTGTTGGGGACGGCCATCGGCGAAGAGCTTGCGGAAATGGGCTATGGTGATCGTCTGGCCCGGCTGGCAGCGCGGGGCATCGCCCTGTGGGATGTGGTCGGCGAAGCCACCAGGCAGGGCAGCCTCGACGGAGCGATCCGGGCTGCAACTCCGAACCGGTTAGCTGAGTATGCAGCCACGCTTCCGCGGTTGGGTGCGGTTGCCTTCAACGGAAAAACAGCGGCGCGATTGGGCCGGATCGCGCTGGCCGGCGTTGGTCGGGTCCAGTTGATCGACCTGCCATCCTCCAGTCCGGCCTACACCATCCCCCTTGCCGACAAGTTGATTATCTGGTCGCGGCTTGGCCCGCTTGCATGCGCAAAAGAAGCTGCCACATTGGGCCCCTATGACCGAAGACACGATCGAGGATGATGAAGACCAGGCGCTGACCATGGTCGACGAGGCACTGGTTGCGGGCAATATCGCCAATACCAACGGCTTGCTGGTGATCCTCGCGCGGCTGGTCGCCAAGGGCGTGTTCGACGCCGAAGACCTGCACGCCTTCTCTGACAGCTATTCCAAGCCGCTCGATCATGAGCATATGCGGGAGAATGAGCTGATCAGTCAGATGCAGGATCAGATGGAGGCGACGCTCGCCCAGCTGATGCATTATCTGTCCGACAAGGGCGGGCCGGAAGAATAGCTGGTGACCCCTACGGGACTCGAACCCGTGTTTTCGCCGTGAGAGGGCGACGTCCTAGACCGCTAGACGAAGGGGCCACGGCCATGGCGGCAAGGCCGCGCATATGGTGGGTTCGGCCGCGCTAGTCAATCAGGCCATTTTGCTCGCTTCAAGCGCCTCCTGCCCATCCAGAAACATCAGGCAATAGCGGGCAATTCGCGAAGCGGACTGCCCGTCACCAAACGGCAGGCATGGTCGCCCCATCGCCCGCAAGGCGGCGCGATCCCGCTTCAACCGCAACACCGCCTCAACGATGCGATCGGGATCGGTCCCGACCAATTCCATTGTCCCGGTCGCGAGGCCCTCGGGACGCTCGGTCTTGTCGCGCAACACCAGCAGCGGGACGCCGAGGGCCGGCGCCTCTTCCTGGATTCCGCCGCTGTCGCTCAACACGAGGTCGACCCGGCGCATCGCGTCGATCATCGCGCTGTGCGACAGCGGCGCAACCAGCCGCACCCGGTTCCTGCCGCCCAGCAATTTGGTGAGCTGTTCGGTGACGCTGGGGTTTGGTGGCAAGACCACGTCGCTATCGACCTTGCGCTGGGCCAGGTCACCGATCGCGCCCGCCAATCGGTCAAGTCCGCTGCCCCAATTCCCGCGGCGGTGGCAAGTGACCAGCAAGGTGAACTGCCGTCCCGGCCACCACCGCCTCCTTGGCTTGGCCGGTAGCGGCCCGGCAATCTCGGCCAGGGCATCAATCCCGCTGTTGCCGGTGATCCGCACCTCCCCGCCGACCTTGTCGCGGCGCAGGTTGGCGGCGTTACCCGATGTCGGCGCGAACAACAGGTCGGCCAGGCGGTCGATGGTCACCCGATTTTCCTCCTCGGGCCATGGCATGTTGGGGTCGTAGGTCCGCAGGCCCGCCTCGACATGGGCGAGCGGCGTGCCGGTCTCCCGAGCCGCCAACGCTCCTCCAAGCGCGCTCGACGTGTCGCCCTGGACGACCAGGAGATCGGGCAGGTCGAGGGGCAGCAATCGCCGCAACGCACCACGCACCAGCTCGGCGTGAAGCATTGGATCCGGTTGGCCCGGGCAGTTGAGCTGCGTTGCGGCAAAGCTCTCAAGCCGATGGTCGCCAAGCTCCAGTCCCGGATGCTGGCCGGTGACGAACAGGTGCGGCGGCTCGCCAAGGGCGGCGAGGGCATGAGCGACAGGACTCAGCTTGATGGCTTCGGGGCGCGTTCCAACAATGAACGCGATACGATACTGGCGCAGCTTTCCCCCTAGCTTCGGCGGACGGAGCATTGCCGAACCAACCGCCGCTGGCAAGCCGGTTCGTAACCTGCGTTAGGAAAGGGCTGGACAAGGCCGCCACCCCTTGCTCCTATCGCCACCTCATTCGGGGGGACGGATTGGCCAAGAGACCATCAATCGACGGCGTGCTGGTGGCGCAGGTGACCGACCTGCACATCGGCTTCGACTCCGACAATCCGCACGAAATGAACGTGCGCCGCCTGAACATGGTGATCGACCAGCTCAACGAGATGAAGCAGAAGCCGTCGCTGCTGCTAGTTACGGGCGACCTGGTCGAGAATGCCGAGGATCTCGACGCCTATCGGCATATGAAGGCGCTGGTGGCCCGGTGGGAGGGCCCGGTGGTTTGGGCGCTCGGCAATCATGACGGCCGCGCCGAGTTCCGCCAGATATTCCCGGACGTCCCGACCGACGAGCATGGCTTCGTTCAATATGAGCTCGACCATGGCGGCCTCCGGTGGATCGTGCTCGACACGCTCGACCCGGGACGCCACGGCGGCATGATCTGCGAAGATCGGGCGGCCTGGCTCAAGAAACGGCTGCGCGAGCGCAAGGATGTGCCGACCGTCATCATCCTGCACCATCCACCGGTCGACACCGGCATTGACTGGATGAGCGCGCTCAGCTGCGAGCTGTGGGTCCAGCGGCTCGAGGCGATCGTCAAACCGGCCAAGCAGGTGGTCGGCATGGTTGCCGGCCATGTGCACCGCCCGATCGCCACCAGCTTCGCCGGCAAGCAATTGGCGGTGTGTCCTTCAACGGCGCCGTGGGTGGCGCTCGATCTTGAAGACATTGACCCCAAGAGGCCTGACGGCCGGCCGCTGATTGTTGCCGATCCGCCGGCCTTCGCGCTCCACTATTGGAACGGCGAGCGGCTGCTGAGTCACTTCGACGTAGCCGGGCCGCGCAATGTGATTGCGTCCTATGACAGCAACGCGATTCCGATGATCCGCAATTTCCTAACGGAGCGCGGAACGGGCTGACGGGGTCAGGCCGTGAACGCGCGGAACGGGCTGAGCCCTAGCGGAAATTGTCGGCGTAGGCCTGCAACTTGAGGACGCCGGGCGCTGCCGGAACCAGGTGGACGGTCAGCCCCTTGCGCTCGGCATAGACCAGCGCTTCTTCCTTGGAATCGAACCGCAGCCGGATCTGGGTGTTGGTGTCGCCCGACCCATTCCAGCCGGTCAGCGGGTCGGGCCGCTGCGCCTGTTGCCGTTCGAACTCCAGCGTCCAACTACCAGCCTGGGCCTTGCCCGACTGCGTGGTCTTGCGCTGTTCCTGGACGATGCGGGCGACGGTCATGTGCGGCGGATTGGCGGAAGCGGAGGCAGGAATCAAGAGCTTGCGCGCTTGGTCTTGAGGGTCGGCGGCGCGGCAGCCGGATCGTCCGGCCAGGGATGCTTGGGGTAGCGGCCCCGCATTTCCTTGGCGACATCGCGCCAGCTTCCCGCCCAGAAAGCGGGGAGGTCCTTGGTGGTCTGGATCGGGCGGTGCGCCGGCGACGTGATCGCCAGCGTCAGCGGTACGCGCCCGCCCGCCACCATCGGATGTTCCTTCAGCCCATAAAGCGCCTGCGCGCGAACCTCGACGGTCGGTCCGCCGGGTGCGGCATAATCGATCGGATGGGAGGAGCCCGCCGGCGTCTCGAACATCGTCGGAGCCAGCCGATCGATCGCCCGGCCCGCTTCATAACCGAGCAAGCCCTGTAGCGCATTGTGCAGTGAGTTTGCGGAGATGCCGTCCAGCCGCCGCTTGCCGTGCAGCAACGGTGCCAGCCATTCTTCGGCCCGCGCCAGCAGCACGCCGTCCGACAGATCGGCAATGACCTCGTCGTGAAGGGCGGCGAAGGCGGCGCGCTGGCGAAGGGCAATGGCGGCCTCGCTCCACGGCAGGATGGCAAGTCCATGCCGGCGAACCGCCTCGAGCAGGCCAGCCTCGATCGCCGCCTGATTGGGTCGCGGATCGGGAGCGGACGACAGCTTGATCGAGCCGAGGCGGCGGCCCTTGGTCGCGCTGATCGCCGCCGTCGCCGGATCGAAGCGGACTTCGGTGTAACTCTCGATCTCCGTCGCAAACAAACTTTCGATTTCGCCCATCTCGATTGCCGCAGCGGACAGGATTCGCGCTCCCGAGGCTGCCCCAGCCACCTCTGCCACGGCCAGCCACTCGCTCCGCGCCAGGGGCGAGGTCGGATCGAGCCGAAAGCCCCTCCCGCCGACCGACTGCCATTGCTCGCCCGTAGCATCGCGGCGGCGTGAAATCCGATCGGGGAACGCAAGGCCAATGGCGAGAGCCAGCATGTGCCCCTGCGAAGGCAGGGGCCCAGACCGCTGCTGAAAGGCAGCGCCTGCGGCGCTGGACTGGATCCCGGCCTTCGCCGGGAAACTGGAATTGCTCCAGCGATCCGCCATCCGTTTCGCCGCCTGCGCTCTCGGCGAGCGGTCGCCCTGCCAGCGGCGATGGCGCAGTTCAAGGTCGGGATCATTGCCGCCCAGCCCGCGCTCGGTCAGCAGCGCGGCAGCATCGGCAGCCGCCCGGGCAAATCCGCCTTCCCTTGCCTCGATCAACATGTGCGCCAGCCGCGGCTCCAACGGGATCGCCGCGATCGCGCGCCCATGTTGCGTGATGTGCCCAGCATCATCGATTGCACGGAGGCGAGCTAGCCGCTGCCGTGCCTCGGCCAGCGCCGAGACAGGGGGTAGGTCAAGAAATGGCAGCTTCGCCGGGTCATTCTCGCCCCACTGCAGGCAGGTCAGCACCAGGCTGCTTAAATCCGCTTCCAAAATCTCGGGCGGATCATGTGCCGGCAAAGAGGCATTGGCCGCTTCCTCCCACAGGCGGATGGCGACGCCCGGGGCTTGCCGCGCGGCACGCCCGGCGCGCTGGGTGACGGCAGCGCGGCTGGCGCGTTCGGTCACCAGCCGCGTCAGGCCGGCGCCGCGATCGTAGCGGGGCCGGCGGGCGAGGCCGCTATCCACTACAATCCGTACGGCATCGAGCGTCAGACTGGTCTCGGCGATCGCGCTGGCCAGCACCAGCTTGCGCGTGCCCGGCTTGGGCGGGGCAAGCGCGGCCCGCTGCTGGGCCGGCTCGATTGCGCCGTGCAGGCGGTGCAGCACCACATTATTCGGCAGCTTGCCCAACGCTTCGGCCGTGCGCTCGATCTCGGCTACGCCTGGCAGGAAGGCGAGCAGCGAGCCATCATGTTCGCTCAAAGCAGCACGGATCGCCGAGGCCATTTGCGGTTCGATCCGCCGGGCCGCGTCGCGGCCTTCGTGGATCAGGGTCAGCGGGTAGCTCCTGCCCTCGCTCTCGATAGTCGGCGGGTTGTTCAACAAGCGAGCGAAGCGCTCGCTGTCGAGCGTTGCCGACATCGGCAGGATGCGGAGATCGGGCCGCAATCCCTCGGCCGCGTCGAGGGTCAGGGCCAGCGCCAGGTCGCTATCGAGAATCCGCTCATGCACTTCGTCGAACAGCACGGCGCTGACGCCGCCAAGTTCGGGGTCCGCCTGCAGCCGCGCCAGGTAAACGCCATGGGTCATGGCGATGACCCGCGTCGCCTTGCCGACCTTGCTGTCCAGCCGGGTCGCATAGCCGATTGTCGACCCGGCCTCTTCGCCCCGCTCCCGCGCCATAAATTCGGCCGCGCTACGAGCCGCGAGGCGCCGTGGAACCAGCAGCAACACCTGGCCCGTGCACCAGCTCTCGTCGAGCAAGGCCGGCGCTACCCGGGTCGTCTTGCCCGCGCCCGGTGGCGCCATCAGCAGCGCGCGCGAGCCGTCGCGGAGCGCTTGCAGCAGCTCCGGCAAGACATCATCGATCGGCAGGCGGGTCCGGCTCACGCGCTATTGCGGCATCTCGACATGTCCCCCGAAACCGAAACGCATCGCCGACAACAGCTGGTCGGCGTAGCTATACTCGACCCGGCTGCGGAAGCGCGCAAACAAAGCAGCAGCGAGGACGTCGACCGGCACCGCCTCTTCGATGGCAGCGTCGATGGTCCATCGCCCCTCGCCGGAATCCGCGACGCGCCCCGAATATTTCTGGAGAGACTGGTCGTCGGCCAAGGCGATGGCGATGAGGTCGAGCAGCCAGGAGGAAATGACGCTGCCGCGACGCCAGACTTCGCTGATATCCGACAGGTTCAGATCGAACCGCATCTCTTCGGGCAAATCTTCCTTGGCCCGCTGCTTCAATATGTCGAAGCCCTCGGCATAGGCCTGCATCATGCCATATTCGATGCCGTTATGGACCATCTTGACGAAGTGGCCCGACCCGGCGGAGCCGCAGTGGACATAGCCCATTTCGGCCTGCCACTCGCCCTCGGTCTTGGGGCGATGCGTGCGCGGGATGGTACCGACGCCCGGGGCCAGCGCGCGCAGGATCGGGTCGATATGCTTCACCGCCGCATCGTCACCGCCGATCATCATGCAATAGCCGCGATCGAGACCCCAGACGCCGCCCGAAACGCCGACATCGATGAAGGTGAGACCGCGCTCCTTGAGCCATTTGGCGCGCTCCAGATCATGCTTCCAGAAGCTGTTGCCACCGTCGATGATGATGTCGCCGTCGCGCGCTATCTCGCCGATTTCGCGCATCACCTTCTCGGTGATCTCGCCGGCGGGAAGCATGATCCAGTAAATGGCCGGCGAGGGAAGTAGCGCGGCTATGTCGGCGAGGCTGGAGGCGCCGGTGGCGCCATTCTTGACCGCTTCGGCGACGGCGGCCGGGTCGCGATCATGGGCGACGACCTCGTGGCCGTGCTGAACCAGGCGGTGCGCCATATTGCCGCCCATGCGGCCCAGTCCGATCATCGCCAGCTTCATGCGCGCCTCCACCTAACCGACAGGCGCCGGCTACGCCTCAATAAGCCCGGGCTACCGCAAACTCGACCGCTTCGGCTAGCGCCGCCTTGGCCCGGCTGGCGGGGAAGGGAGCAAGCGCGTCGATCGCCCGGCGACCATAATGCCGCGCCCGTTCCAACGTATCGGACAATGCGCCGGTCTCTTGAATCAGGGTCGTGGCGAGCGCGAGATCATCGTCCGAGATCCTGTCGCCCTGCATCGCCGCCTTCCAGAAGGCGCGGTCGTCTGCCGAGCCACGGGCGTAAGCGAGGATCACTGGCAGTGTCACCTTGCCGTCGCGGAAGTCGTCGCCGCGGCCCTTGCCCATGGTCGCCTCGTCCGACGAATAGTCGATCGCATCGTCGACCAGCTGGAAAGCGATGCCGAGGTAGCGGCCGTAGGATTCAAGCGCTTCCTCCGCCTCTTCGCCAGCCTCGGCAACAACCGGCGAAATGCGGCAGGCGGCGGCGAACAGGGCGGCGGTCTTGGCGTTGATAATGTGGAGGTAATGCTCCTCGCTGGTCTCGACCTGGCGCTGTGCGGTCAGCTGGTCGACCTCGCCCTCGGCGATCACGGCGGAAGCATGGCTGAGGATTCTGAGCACCTTCAGGCTGCCGTCCTCGACCATCAGTTCGAAGGCGCGGCTGAACAGGAAATCGCCGACCAGCACGCTGGCCGGATTGCCCCAGATGATGTTGGCGGTGCGCTTGCCGCGCCGCATGCCGGAGCCGTCAACCACGTCATCGTGGAGCAGGGTGGCGGTGTGGATGAACTCGACTGCGGCGGCGAGCTTGTGGTGACGCGCGCCGGTGTAATCGAGCAGCGCCGCGCTCGCCAGGGTCAGCATCGGCCGCATCCGCTTGCCGCCGCCGGCGATGAGGTGGCCGGCCAGCTCTGGGATCAGCGCGACCTTCGACTGCATCCGCTCTAGGATGACGGCATTGACCGCGTTCATGTCGGCCGAGGTCAACGCGATCATCGGATCGAGCGATGGCGCGCGCTTGTCGCCGAGGCTGTGGACGGAGGCAGTCACGGCCGCTGCCCTAGCGGGTGGGCGGCCGTTTTCCTAGCCTCCGGCAGTTGAACGCCTGCGCAGAAAATCCTGTCCTACAGCCACTCGATCATGCGATGCAGCGCGCAAGCGCTCTTTCGCATCGTCAGCATCCGTCAGCCAGATCGCCCAAGCCCCGCTAACTTCACGAAAATGGCGCCTGCCTCCATGAAATTAGTGAAGTTAAGGGCGCCTACCAGACGTGAATCCGCTGTTCGGGCGGCAGGTACATCTTGTCGCCGGGCTGGACGTTGAACGCCTTGTACCAGGCGTGGACGTTTCTCACGACGCCGTTGACCCGATATTTGGCCGGCGAATGCTCGTTGGTCAGCAGCTGGGCGCGGAGGGCCCCCTCGCGCTGCTTGGTCTCCCAGCTGTAGCCATAGGCGATGAAGAAACGCTGGTCGCCGGTGAGGCCGCCGATCATCGCCGGCTCGCCATGCTGGGCGACGTAGCGGCGGTAGGCAGCATAAGCGACTTCCAGACCGCCGAGATCGCCGAGGTTCTCGCCGAGCGTCAGCTGGCCCTTGATGTGAACGCCGGGCACCGGCTCATAGGCGTCATATTGCTTCACGAGCGCGGTGGCGTGGGCGTCATATTTCTGGGCCGTCGCCGGGGTCCACCAGTCGCGGAGCTTGCCTGAGCCGTCGAACTTGCGGCCCTGGTCGTCGAAGCCATGGCCGATCTCGTGGCCGATGGTCGCGCCGATGCTGCCGTAGTTGGCGGCCGGATCGGCGTTGGGATCGAAATAGGGCGGCTGCAGGATCGCCGCCGGGAAGGTGATCTGGTTCTGGGTCGGATCGTAATAGGCGTTGTTGGTCTGCGGCGTCATGTCCCACAGGCTGCGGTCGACCGGCTTCTTCATGCGGGTCAAGAGCAGGTCCCAGTCGAACTGGCCCGAGCGCATGACGTTGCCGATGAGGTCGCCCCGGTCGACCTTGAGGGTCGAATAGTCGATGTATTTGACCGGATGCCCGGTGCGCGGGTCGAACGCCGCCAGCTTGGCCACAGCCTCCTTCCTGGTGGCATCGTCCATCCAGCTGTTGGTCTCGATCTTCTCCTGCAGCGCGGCGCGGATGTTGGCGATCAGCTCGCCCATCTGGCGGTCGCTCTCCGCCGGATAATGGCGCTGGACGTAGATCTGGCCGACCGCCTCGCCGAGTGCGCCGTTGACCATGCTGACGCCGCGTTTCCAGCGGTCGCGCTGGTTGGGGACGTCGCGCAGCGTCTTCGAGTAGAAATCGAAGTTGGTGTCGTCGAACGCCTTAGGCAGGTAAGCGGCGTGGTCGCTGACGAAGTGGTAGGCGAGATAGTCCTTCCAGGTCGAAAGCGGTACGCTGTCGAGCAGCTTGCCGATTGACTGGACGGCGGTGGTTTCGGTGACGACCACGGTCTTGAGGTCGCCGAGGCCGGACTTGGCCAACGCGCGGTCCCACATCAACTCCGGCGCGAAACTGTTGAGCTTGGCGCGGTCCATCGGGTTGTAGATCTTGTCGATGTCGCGGCTCTGCTCGGGCGTCCAGTGAACCTTGGCGATGGCGGTTTCGAGCGCGATGATCCGGTCGGCCTTGGCCGCCGCCTCGGGGATCCCGGCGAGCTCCTGGATCTTGGTCACGTAGGCGCGATAGGCGGTGCGATAGGCGTCATACTTGGCGCCCTGGAGCAAATAATAGTCGCGGTTGGGCATGCCGAGGCCGCCCTGGCCGGCGTAGGCCGCATATTGGGTCGGGTTAGACAGGTCGGGGTAGATGGCGACGCCGACGGGGGACTCGTAACCGACGGTCGCGAACAGGTCGACCAAGTCGCCCTTGTCCTTCACCGCGGCGATCCGGTCGAGATAGGGCTTCAGGGGCGCGGCGCCCTTGGCGGCGATCGCTGCTTCGTCCATCCAGCTGGCATAGAAATCGCCGACCTGCTGGCCGATCTGGCCGTAGCCGCCGGGGTTCTTGGCGGTGTCCTCGACAATCGCCCGGACATCCTTGTCGATCTGGTCATTGAGCACGGAATCGATGCCGACGAAGGTCCGGTCGGGGGCGATCTCTGTGCGCTTGGCCCAGGCACCGTTGACGTAATCGAAGAAGTCGTCGCCCGGCTTGACGCTGCTGTCCATCGCCGAAAGGTCGACGCCCCACGGCGCAAAGGCCGGCGCCGCGGCCAGCGCGAGAGCGGGGGTGACAAGCGCCGTCGCAGCGGCCAGCAGCAGCAATTTCCGTTTCATGGCAATCCCTTATCCTGATCGATTGGCGCGCACGCTAGTCGGTGCCGCGCCAATGCCAAGCCCATTTTCGATAAACGGCTGACTCAGCCGATTTGCGGTGCCTCAGGAAGCGACAAAGTGACCATCAGGCCGCCCAGATCCTCGCTTTCGGAAAGCCAGACCTTGCCGCCATAGATTTCGGCGACGTCGCGGACGATGGCGAGGCCAAGCCCGGTACCCGGTTTGCCGGTCGTGTCCAGCCGCGTGCCGCGCGTGAACAGCTCGGCCCGCTTGGCCTCGGGAATGCCGGGCCCGTCATCCTCGATCTGGATGCCGACCATGCCCCTGGCCGGCGGGTCGACCGTGACGAACACCCGGCCGTGGCCATATTTGGCGGCATTCTCGACCAGGTTGCCGAGCATTTCGTCGAGGTCCTGCCGCTCGACCCGGACCTGAGCATGCTTCTCGCCGGCAATGTCAATGGTGACCCGGTCGTAAAGCGTCGAAACGGCCCGCTCGACCGCTTCGAGGCTTTCCCACACCGTGACGCGGGCCTGGGTCGAGGCGCGGCGGCCGATGGCGCGGGCGCGGGCCAGATGGTGGTCGACCTGTCGGCGCATCGCCGCCGCTTCGCGGATCACCGTATTGTCGAGGTCCTCGGCATGGGCGGTGGCGGCGTTGGTGATCACCGTCAGCGGGGTCTTCAGCGCATGGGCGAGGTTGCCAGCATGGCGCCGCGCTTCCTCCGCCTGGGCCTCGCTATGGGCAAGCAGTTCGTTGATCTCATCGACCAGCGGCTCGACCTCGCGCGGGAAATCCTCGGCGATGCGGGTCTTCACGCCGCCACGGATCGCTGACACTTCGCGCCTGATCCGGCGTAATGGCCAAAGGCCGTAAATGGCCTGCAGCGCAGCCAGCACCAGCAGGCCGAGGCCGAGCCCGGCGAAGCTGCCGATCAGCGTCGAGCGAAGTTCCTTGATCTGGCCGTCGATCGCCTGGCGCGACTGGGCGACCTGGAACCGCCAGCGGACGTTGCTGCCGGGCAGGACGACATCGCGTTCCAGGATGCGGAGCGGCTCGTCAGCGAACTCGCTGCTATCGCGCTTGTGCAGCTCGACATCATTGTGGCCGGTATCGACCTTCAGCCGCCTGTCCCACAGTGAGCGCGACGGAAAGGTTTCCTGGCCCACGCCGCTGATCTGGAAGTAGACGCCCGAATAGGGCTCGAGGAAGCGCTGGTCGGCCGGCGGGCGGCTGAACCGGACCTCGCCGTCGGGCCCGATTTCCGATGCGCCGATCATCGACTTGAGGACGCGTTCCAGCTGCGCATCGAAATTCTCGACGATCTGGCGGCTGAGCACCCGATCGAGCGCGAAGCCGCCAATCAGCAGCAGCACGCTGATCCAGATCGCCGAAACGACGATCATGCGCCGGGTCAGCGACCCTCCGCGGCGTTCCCTGACCTTCACCGCACCGTCGGTGACGGCGGCATCGTTCAAGCGGGCACGTCCTCAAGGCTGTAGCCGAGGCCGCGAATGGTGGTGATGACGTCGGCGCCAAGCTTCTTGCGGATGCGGGTGACGAACACCTCGATGGTGTTCGAATCCCGGTCGAAGTCCTGGTCGTAGATATGCTCGATCAGCTCGGTCCGGCTTACGACCTTGCCCTTGTGGTGCATCAAATAGCTCAAGAGCTTATATTCCTGCGCGGTCAGCTTGACCGGTTCGCCGGCCTTGGTGACCTTGCCCGAACGGGTGTCGAGGCGAATATCGCCGGCAATGAGTTCCGAGCTGGCGACGCCAGCGGCGCGGCGGATCAGGGCGCGCAGCCGAGCGATCAGTTCCTCGGTCTGGAACGGCTTGGCGAGATAATCGTCGGCGCCGGCATCCAGCCCAGCGACCTTGTCCGACCAGCTGTCGCGGGCCGTCAGGACCAGCACCGGCATCTTGCGGCCTTCCTTGCGCCAGCGGTCGAGCACCGTCAGCCCGTCAATTTCGGGCAGGCCGAGGTCGAGCACCACCGCGTCATAGGTTTCGGTCGAGCCGAGATAATGGCCGTCCTCGCCGTCGGTGGCGAGATCAACCGCATAGCCAGCGCCTTCCAGCGTCGAGCGCAGCTGGCGGCCCAGATTGGGTTCGTCTTCGACGATCAACACGCGCATTCGTTCATCCTTGATATGCTTTCGCAGTCACAAACACGTGGCAACCTGAACGGTTGCTTGGCCGCAACGAAAGGAACGGGCAAGCGGATATTGAAAAGTAGGTGAGTCGCGACACGATGTTCGAGTGGATTACCAGCCTGATTGACCGGGCCGGCTATGCCGGAATCGCCTTCGTCATGTTCCTGGAAGGGGTGTTTCCGCCGATCCCGTCCTGGCTAGTGATGCCGCTGGCCGGGTTCGAGGCATCGTCAGGCAGGTTGTCGCCGGTGCTGGTGGTGCTGGCCGGAACTACCGGATCAACCTTAAGTGCGCTCATCTGGTATTTAGTGGGGAAAGGCCTCGGCACGGAGCGGGTGAAGGGGTTCGCCGCCCGCCACGGACATTGGCTGACGCTTAGCCCTGACCAAATCGACCGGGTCGACGGCTGGTTTCATCGGCATGGCGCCCCGGCGGTGATCATCGGGCGGCTGATCCCGATTTCCCGCCACCTCATCTCCGTTCCGGCCGGCGTGTTCGGCATGGACTGGCGAAAATTCCTGCTGTTCACCGCGATCGGCGACGGCATGTGGAATGGATTGCTAATGTCCGCCGGTTATCTGCTCCGCGCGGAATATGCCCGGGTGCAGGACTATCTCGGCCCGATCGCCAGCGTGGTGCTGGGGCTAGTGGTCCTGGCCTATGTGGTGCGGGTAATTACCTGGAAGCGGCCCTAATCGCCCGACTTGTCGACGATCTGGCCGGTGCGGGGATCGACATCGACCCAGATGACCTTGCCTCGGTCGAGGAACTTCATGCGCACGTTGGGGCCGCGGATTTCCGGGCCGAGATAGTCGGCGCCGCCCATCCGCGGCAGCACGCGCCGCTCGATCTGCGGCAACGGCATCGAACGGCCCTCCTGGGTCGCGCGGAAGGCGCGGTCCTGGTCGCGCGGCCGGTCGAGCCAGGCGATGCGCGGCGTGCCGGATGAAGGAACTGCGACGGTGGCCTGCGGGCCATCATTCTTGCGGGCGAGCGCAGGGGTGGCGACCGCGGCAGAGGCGACGCACAGCGATAGGACAAGGGTACGAAACAGGCTCATTGGCTTTACTCTCGCCGGCCTGACTATAGCCAATCCATTGAACAAGCTATGAATGCCCCCGTTGCCTGCCGTTCATCCTCGCAGCCTCGCGACGGCATGCCCCCAGCATGTCTACTCGGTTGCACCCCCGTGACGACGAGTAGAAGCTACGCTAGGGCGCGCGGCGATGGCACCCCCAATTTTGTCCTATGAAGAGCTGGGCCTGATCCAGGGTGAAGGCTGGCTGTTCCGCAATCTCGATATTTTCATCGGCCCCAAGGACCGTTTGGCGCTGATCGGCCGCAACGGCGCCGGCAAGACGACCTTGCTGAAATGCCTCGGCGGGATGATCGAGACCGATGAGGGGACCAGGAAGCTGGTGCCGGGCACCAAAGTGGTGCTGCTGGAGCAGGACCCGGTGATGACCGGCCACGCCACCCTGGAAGAATGGGTGTTGGCGGGTGAGGATGCGCCGGCGGCGCATGAAGCGGCGGCGATCGCCGACCAGATTGGCATCGACCTTGACCGTGACGTGGCGACCGCCAGCGGCGGCGAGCGGCGCCGGGCGGCGATCGTCCGGGCGCTGGCGCAGAATCCCGACGTGCTGATGCTCGACGAGCCGACCAACCATCTCGACCTGGGCGCGATCGACTGGCTCGAGCAATGGCTGCAGCGGTTCAAGGGGGCGTTCATCGCCATCAGCCACGATCGGACCTTCCTCACTCGGCTGACCAGAAGCTGTCTGTGGCTCGACCGCGGGACGATGCGGCGCGCGGAAATTGGCTTCGGCGGGTTCGAGGCGTGGACCGAAGCGGTTTATGCCGAAGAGCAGCGCGCGGCCGAGAAGCTCGACGCCAAGCTGGCGCTGGAGCTGCACTGGCTGCAGCGCGGGGTGACGGCGCGGCGGCGGCGCAATCAGGGACGGCTAGCCAAATTGAACGAGATGCGTGCGCAGCGGGCGGCGATGCTCGGGCCGGCAGGAGGGGCCAAGCTCGGCCTCGCCAAGGACGAGGTGAAGACCAAGACGGTGATCGACGCCGATCGGGTGACCAAGAGCTTCGGGGACCGCCCAATCATTCGCGACTTCACCTTGCGCATCCAGCGCGGCGACCGGATCGGGCTGGTCGGGGCCAACGGCGCCGGCAAGACGACGCTGCTGAAACTGCTGACCGGCGAACTGAAGCCCGATGTGGGGACGGTGACCCAGGCCAAGACGCTGAGCGGCATCGTCATCGACCAACAGCGCAAGCTGATGGCGCCGGAGAAGCGCGTGCGCGACGTGCTGGCCGAGGGTGGCGACTGGATCGAGGTGCGCGGCCACAAGAAGCACATCAAGGGCTATCTGAAGGAATATCTGTTCGATCCGTCGCTGACCGAAGCGCCGATCGGGTCGCTGTCGGGCGGGGAGCGGTCGCGGCTGCTCTTGGCGCGCGAGTTTGCGCGAGCCTCGAACCTGCTGGTGCTCGACGAGCCGACCAACGACCTCGACCTGGAGACGCTCGACCTGCTTCAGGAGGTGATCGCCGATTATGAGGGGACGGTGCTGATCGTCAGCCACGACCGCGACTTCCTCGACAAGACGGTGACGGTGACACTGGGATTGGACGGGG
>NZ_JAHFPY010000030.1 GCF_023266535.1 Sphingomonas sp.
TGGTCGACGGCGTCGGTCAGCAAGCCGCCCTGGTCGTAGCCGACATAGCCCGGCGGCGCGCCGATAAGCCGGCTGACCGAATGGCGCTCCATATATTCGGACATGTCGAACCGCTGCAGAGGAATACCCATGACCGAGGCGAGCTGCCGCGCGACTTCGGTCTTGCCGACACCGGTCGGGCCGCTGAACAAATAATTGCCGATCGGCTTGTCGGGATCGCGCAGGCCGGCCCGGCTGAGCTTGATTGCCGAAGCGAGCTTTTCAATCGCCAAATCCTGGCCGAACACGACACGCTTCAAATCCGCTTCCAGCGTTTCGAGCACCCGCTTGTCGTCGGTCGATACCGACTTGGGCGGGATGCGCGCCATGGTCGCCACCACCGCCTCGATTTCCTTGGTGGTGATGGTTTTCTTGCGACGCGACGGCGGCACCAGCATCTGCATCGCCCCGACCTCGTCAATCACGTCGATCGCCTTGTCGGGCAGCTTGCGGTCGTGGATGTAGCGGGCGCTGAGCTCGACCGCCGACTTGATCGCATCGGTGGTGTAGCGGACGCCATGGTGCTGCTCGAACGACGAACGCAGGCCGGCGATGATCTTGATCGTGTCCTCGACCGTCGGCTCGTTGACGTCGATCTTCTGGAACCGGCGCAGGAGGGCGCGGTCCTTTTCGAAATGGTTGCGGAATTCCTTGTAGGTGGTCGAGCCGATGCAGCGGATCGTCCCCGAAGAGAGGGCAGGCTTCAGCAGGTTCGACGCGTCCATCGCCCCGCCACTGGTAGCGCCGGCGCCGATCACCGTGTGGATTTCGTCGATGAACAGGACCGCGTGCGGCAGCTTCTCCAGCTCGGTCACGACCGATTTCAGCCGCTCCTCGAAATCGCCGCGGTACCGGGTGCCGGCCAGCAGCGCGCCCATGTCGAGCGCATAGATCACTGCTTCCTTGAGGACATCGGGGACGTCGCCCTCGATGATCTTGCGGGCGAGGCCTTCGGCGATCGCGGTTTTGCCGACGCCCGGGTCGCCGACATAGAGCGGATTGTTCTTCGACCGGCGGCAGAGGATTTGCACCGTGCGATCGACCTCCGGCATGCGCCCGATCAGCGGGTCGACCTTGCCGGCCCTGGCCTTGTCGTTGAGGTTGACGGTGAACTGCTGGAGCGCGCTTTCCTTCTTGTCGCTCTTGCCTTCTGTCTTCTCCTCGGTGCCCTGCGGCGGAGCCGGCTCGACCGAAGCTTCCCCCTTGCCGACGCCATGGCTGATGTAGGTCACCGCATCGAGGCGGCTCATATCCTGTTGCTGCAGGAAATAGACGGCGTAGCTTTCGCGCTCGCTGAACAGGGCGACCAGCACATTGGCGCCGGTGACTTCATCCCGGCCCGAGGACTGAACATGGAGGATAGCGCGCTGGACCACCCGCTGGAAACCGCTGGTCGGGGTCGGGTCGGTGGCGCTGTCGGCGACCAGGGCGCCGAGCTCATTGTCGAGATAGTTTTTGACGGTCGACTTGAGCTCGTCGCGGTTGACGCCGCAGGCGGTCATCACCTGGCTGGCGTGGGTGTCGTCGACCAGCGCGATCAGCAGATGCTCGAGCGTCGCATATTCGTGACGGCGCTTCGATGCCTCGCCGAGGGCATTGTGCAGGGTGGTCTCAAGTTCGCGAGCGAAACTGGGCATTCGGATACTCCATGCCCACCGGGGAGCCGGCGGGCTCGATTCCCAATGTTGGCCGCTTCGGCGCGGCAATCAAGGGCAAAGGGTGGCGGCGATTGCGCAACCCGTCGCTTATGACTTCTTGAACAGCTCGTCGGCGGCGCTGCGGTGGCGGGTGGCGTCGGACATGTGCTGCTCGACCCGGGCGATTTCGCCCTTGAGCAGCTCGATCCGCTCCTGCAGCTCATTGATCGAAAGGGGGCCAAGGTCCTGCTTGGTGACCTGGGTCAAAGGGTCCTGCGGCCGGCTGGAAAAGAAGTCATCCTCGTCCATGCCGTGCAGCGTTGACCGGTAGCGCGCCCAAGTCAATAAGTCGCCGCGGTCGAGCGATTGAGGGCGCCTATGACGGACATCATCCCGGATGTGATGCGCGTGGTCGACATTGCCGCGCCCGGCGGTCCCGAGCGGCTTCGCCTGGCATCGAGGCCAACGCCGCGTCCCGGGAAAGGAGAGGTTCTGGTCAAGGTGGCCGCGGCCGGGGTCAACCGGCCCGACGTGCTGCAGCGGATGGGCGTTTACCCGCCGCCGCCGGGTGCCAGCGACATCCCCGGCCTGGAGATTGCCGGAACAGTGGTCGCGGCGGGCGAGGGCGCCGCTCAGCTGATCGGCAGCCGGCAATGCGCCCTGGTCGCGGGCGGCGGCTATGCCGAATATTGCGTCGCGCCAGCCGGAACCTGCCTGCCCGTGCCAGAAGTGCTTAGGATGACCGAGGCGGCGGCGATGCCGGAGACGCTGTTCACTGTGTGGGTCAATCTGTTCGAGCGCGGCTTCGCCGCCGAAGGCGATACGGTGCTGGTTCACGGCGGCACCAGCGGCATCGGCACCATGGCGATCAAGCTCGGCACCCTGTTCGGGCTGGAGGTGATCGTCACCTGCGGCAGCGACGAGAAATGCGCCGCGGCGATCGAGCTCGGCGCCGCCCATGCCATCAACTACCAGACCACCGACTTCACCGACGCCGTCCAGCGCTGGACCGAGGAGAAGGGGGTGGCGGTCGTGCTCGACATGGTCGGCGGCGACTATGTGCCCAGGAACCTCGCTTGCCTGGCCGACGACGGACGTCATGTTTCGATCGCTTTCCAGCGCGGGCCCAAGGCGGAAGTGTCGATCGTCGACATCATGCGCCGGCGGTTGACCCTGACCGGCTCGACGCTCCGCGCCCGCGAGCCGGCCTTCAAGACCATGGTCCGCGACGAAATCCTTGAAACCGTCTGGCCCTATGTCGAGGGCAATCGCCTGAAGCCGGTGATGGACGAGAGCTTCCCGCTCGAGGAGGCCGCCGCCGCCCATGCCCGGATGGAGTCGGGTGACCATGTCGGCAAGATCGTGCTAGTGCTCGGCTGATGAGCGGGCTGATCCTCCATGAAGATTGCCGGTCAGGCAATTGCTACAAGATCCGGCTGACCGCGGCGCACCTCGGCATCGAGCTGGAGCGCAAGAACTACGACATTTTGAAAGGCGAGACGCGTACGCCCGAATATCTGCGCGACGTCAACGCCAATGGCCGCATCCCGGTGCTGCAGGATGGCGACCGCTTCCTGCCAGAAAGCAACGCCATCTGCTTCTACCTGGCCAACGGCAGCAAGCTGATCCCCGATGGCCATTTCGACCAGGCCGACATGCTGCGCTGGATGTTCTGGGAGCAATATAGTCACGAGCCCAATATCGCCACGCTGCGCTTCTGGCTGCGGTTCATCGGGCTCGATGCGCTGACCGACGCGCAGCGGATGCAGATCACCGGCAAGCGCGAGAACGGGCTCGCCGCGCTCGACCTGATGGACCGGTACCTGGCGGACAGGAAATGGTTTGTCGCCGACCAGTTCAGCCTCGCCGACATCTGCCTGTTCGCTTACACCCACGTCGCCGACGAGGCCAATTTCGACCTGGAAGCCTATCCGGAGATCATCCGCTGGATGGAGCGGATCATGACCATGGACGAGCATGTCGGATTGGACGATTAGGGCGCCCGCTTAGGCGCCCTAGCTTCCCTAATTTCACGGGTTCGGCCAAAAGTCTCAAAAGTCTCACCGGCCACGCGCGCGCGTTAGCCGGTGACGCGGCCCAGGCCGTCGCGGGTATAGGTGAATTTCTTGGCGAGCCCGGTAGGCGGCCGGGCGATAATCGGGAGTTAGTAAGGCCAATATCGGTTACTGTCACCGTAATCCTCGTCTTCGACGCCGGAATTCTACGGTTTGCAAAATATCACGCATTACGCAACGAGATCAGCAGCAGATGCGTGAAGAGCACTGATCCATTTATTACAACAGCTGTTTTCAGATCAACTGGTAAGAAAATAAACACAAACGAACCTATCCACCCGTAGAACGCATACCTCGCGATTCTGTCTCTACCGGACGTAGAACGAGGCGACCAGAGCCATAGCGGGCTCTCGCCATTCCTAGTTTCTCTCAAAGCATAGTAGATATGAATTATGCATCCTACGAGTATAACAGAGATCGTAGTCAAAATTTTTACGAGCACGTATTTGATCCAATCGTATCTCCAACTGATTCACCTAGTGGTGTTCCAGATTCGTTCTGAAATCTGTCTGTATAGTGCCCTCGCTCGTTTCTAAGTTGGCCCGGTTTAACTGGGATTAGAGGGATTTAGAGGGATTACGGTGACAGTTTACTAAATGCACAAAACTATCCCGGCGCCGCGAGGCGAACCGGAGATACGCAATAGCATGTCCCCGGTTCGACGCTAGGCCAGCGAAATGTTCGACCCAGCCGAGCTGCGTCACCCACCACTCTCCGCTTGCCCTGACCCTCGCTCGGGATTAGAGGCGCATCCAACAGCTGGCCGCTCCTTCGGTGGGGCGGCCGTTCTTGTTTTTGGAGAATAAGCATGGCCCAGCCGCTCATGCCGCATGCGACCGCTTCCTGGCTGGTCGAAAATACGCCCCTCAGCTTCTCGCAGATCGCCGATTTCTGTGGCCTGCACGTGCTCGAAGTGCAGGCGATCGCCGACGATACGGCCGCCACCAAGCTGACCGGGCGCGACCCGATCCGTTCGGGCGAGCTGACCCATGAGGAAATCGAGAAGGGCCAGGCCGACGCCGACTATGTGCTGAAGATGCACAAGGCGCCGGACCCGGTCACCCGCACCAAGGGGCCGCGCTACACGCCGGTGTCGAAGCGGCAGGACAAGCCCGACGGCATTGCCTGGATCATCCGCAATCATCCGGAAGTGTCGGACGGGCAGATCTCCAGGCTGATCGGCACGACCCGGACGACGATCGCCGCGATCCGCGAGAGGACCCACTGGAACATGGCCAATATCCAGCCGAAGGACCCGGTGACCTTGGGCCTGACCAGCCAGCGCGAGCTGGATGCGGCGGTGGCCAAGGCGCAAAAGGCGGCGGGCACGGTCGCGCCGACCGACGAGCGGCTGGCCAGCGACCGCGAGGCGCTGATCGTGCAGCTTCGCGCCGAACGTGACCAGCATCACCGCGACGTCGAGGCGGCGATGGCCGCCGAGTTGGCTGGCGAGCAGCCGTCGGACGAGATCGTCCCCGGCATCAAGGATCCGTTCAAGCGTTGATTTGGCGCCGTCCGACGGCCAAGGTTGAGCCATGGATGCGAACGAAATCGAGAATCTGAGCTTCGAGGCGGCGCTGGCCGAGCTCGAGCAGATCGTGCGCAGCCTCGAGCAGGGGCAGGCGCCGCTCGATGAATCGATCGAGCTCTACCAGCGCGGCGACCGGCTGAAGCGGCACTGCGAGGCGCGGCTGAAGGCGGCGCAGGCGCGGATCGAGCAGATTGCGCTCGGGCCCGATGGCCAGCCGCAGGGCGTAAAGCCATTCGATGCCGGGCCGCCCGGTGCTGCTTGAGGCCGGCGTGTCGGCGGCGGAGCTCGGACTAGAGGCCAACCGCATCGCTTCCAGGGTCGAAGCGGTCTTCTCGCACTATCTGCAAAGCTCCGGAGACGGCCGCGACCGGCTGTTCGAAGCCATGCGCCATGCCGGGCTCGGCGGCGGCAAGCGGATTCGGCCGCTGCTGACCTACGCCACTGGCCGGCTTTTCGGGATCGACGAAGACTGCAGTGTCCGCGCCGGCGCGGCGATCGAGGCGATCCATGTCTATTCGCTGATCCACGACGACCTACCGTGTATGGACGATGATGATCTTCGCCGCGGCAAGCCGACCATTCATCGCGCCTATGACGAGTCGACGGCGGTCTTGGCCGGAGACTGTTTTCACGACCTGGCGTTCGAGATTATCGCCGATCCGGCGACGCACGAGGACCCGTTCGTCCGATCGGAGCTGGTCATCGAGCTGGCCCGGGCTTCCGGGCCGCAAGGGATGGCCGGCGGACAAATGCTCGACCTCGTGGCCGAAGGGCAGGAGCTGGACATCGGCGCGATCACCCGGTTGCAGCAGCTCAAGACCGGCGCATTGATCGAGTTCGCGGTCGAGGCGGCCTGCATCATGGGCCGAATGCCTCCCGAGGCGCGGACGCCCTATCGCGGCTATGCCCGCGACATCGGGCTCGCCTTCCAGATCGCCGACGATCTGCTCGACCATGCCGGTGACGAAGTGGCGGCGGGCAAAAGGCTGCGCAAGGACGAGCGGGCCGGAAAGGCGACCTTCGTGTCGCTGCTCGGGGAAGAGCGGGCGCGCGCCCAATGCGCGATGCTGGTCAACCAGGCGATCGAGCATCTCCAGCACCATGGAGCCGAGGCCGACCTGCTGCGCGCGGTGGCCCGCTATGTCGAGGAAAGGGATCGCTGATGGGGGGCAGGGAAAGAATCGGCGTTTATCCGGGGACGTTTGACCCGATCACGTTCGGCCATCTCGATATCATCCGGCGCGGCGCGCACCTGGTTGACCGGCTGGTGATCGGCGTAACCACCAATCCGTCGAAGGAGCCGATGTTCACGGTCGAGGAGCGGATGCAAATGGTCCGCCGCGAAGTTGCGGACGTCGCCGGCGTTTCGGTCGTCGAATTTGACTCGCTGCTGATGGACTTCGCGGAATCGCAGGGTGCGACCCTGATTCTGCGCGGCCTCAGGGCCGTCGCCGACTTTGAATATGAGTATCAGATGGCCGGCATGAACCAACAGCTCAATGACCGCATCGAAACGGTCTTCCTGATGGCGGACGTGTCGTTGCAGCCGATCGCGTCAAGGCTGGTGAAAGAAATCGCCCGCTATGGCGGAGCAATCGACAAGTTCGTGACGCCGGCGGTGGCCGCCGATGTTGCCGAGAAGCTGAAATAGCGCTGGCGCCGGGCAAGGTGCTGCGATAGTCGGGGCCGCATTGGGGGTTTGGGGAGTGAAAATGAGCAAGACCTTGTTCGCGTTGCCTTTTCTGGCGTTCACGCTGATTGCCGCCAAAGACCCGCCGCCTCCTCCGCCCAAGCCGCTGGTGTCGCTGACCGCGCCGGTCGAGGTCGCCGCGGACCCGGCCAACAAATGGACGCTTGAATTGTCGAACGGCGGCAAGGTGGTGATCCAGCTGCGGCCGGACGTCGCACCGCAGCACGTCTATCGCATCCAGCTGCTGACGACGCAGGGCTTCTATAACGGACTCGCGTTTCACCGGGTCATTCCGGGCTTCATGGCCCAGGGCGGCGATCTCAAGGGTAGCGGTGAAGGCGGCTCGACGCTGCCGGACCTCCAGGCCGAGTTCAACGACCTGCCGCATATGCGCGGGGTTGCGTCGATGGCGCGGGCCGAACAGCCAAACAGCGCCAACAGCCAGTTCTTCATCATGCTCGCCCCGACCTTCAAGCTCGACCATCATTACACGGCGTTCGGCCGGGTGATCGAAGGTATGAACTCGGTCGACGGCATTGCCGTCGGCGAGCCGCCCGAGCGCCCGACCCGCATTGTCCGTGCGTCGATCGGCGGGCCGCTCCCCGCGCCGCCGGTAGTGGTGGCAGCGGCGCCGGCGCCGGCGCCAGAAGCCGCACCGCCAGCCACCCCGCCGGCTGCCGTTCCGGCTGCAACACCGGCCACGGACACGCCTGCGGCACCTCCCGCCGTCGAGGCGCCCGTGCCCGCCACGGCTGACCCGGCGGCGACGCCTCCTCAACCGGCCGTGGATGGACCGGTGCAAGAGGCTCCGACTCCTCAATAGGCCAATAATGCGCGTCGACCTCTTCGACTTCGACCTACCGAACGACCGAATCGCCCTACGCCCCGCGCGTCCGCGCGACGCGGCGAAGATGCTGTTGGTCGAGAGAGACGCGCTATCCGATCGCGGCGTTCTCGATCTGTCGGACATTCTTCGGCCGGGCGACGTATTGGTGTTCAACGACACGCGGGTCATCCCCGCTCAGCTCGAAGGTAGAAGAGGGGAAGCGCGGGTCGGAGCGACGCTCCATAAGCGCGCAGACCTGAGGAGCTGGTGGGCCTTCGTCCGCAACGCCAAGCGGGTGCGTGACGGCGATGTGATCGAGTTCAGCTCCGGGGTGAAGGCGAGCGCGGTCGAGCGCGACCCGGAAGGGGCGATCCTGCTTCACTTTCATGGGGACGAGCCGGTCGAGCTGCTGCTCGAGCGGGCAGGGGAGATGCCGCTGCCGCCCTACATCGCCGGCAAGCGACCGACCGACGACGCTGACCGCGACGACTATCAAACGATGTTCGCGCGGGAGTCGGGCGCGGTGGCCGCGCCGACCGCGGCACTGCATTTCACCGACCGGCTGATCGCAGCGCTCGATGAGCGCGGCGTGCAGCGCGAAATGCTGACCCTCCACGTCGGGGCGGGCACCTTCCTGCCGGTCAAGGCCGACGACACCAGCGCCCACCGGATGCACAGCGAATGGGGCCGGATCGACCAGGCCACCGCTGACCGGCTCAATGCGGCGAAAGCCAGGGGAGGGCGGCTGATCGCGGTTGGCACGACCTCGTTGCGACTGGTGGAAAGCGCCGCCGGTGACGACGGCAAGGTGCACCCGTTCGAAGGCGACACGGCGATCTTCATCACGCCAGGTTACCGCTTCAAAGCAGTTGACGGTCTGATGACCAATTTCCACCTGCCCCGATCAACGCTGTTTATGCTTGTCTCGGCCCTGATGCGCCTGGAGACGATGAAGAGGGCTTATGCCCATGCGATTGAGCACGGGTACCGCTTCTACAGCTACGGCGATTCTTCCCTGCTGCTACCCTAGGCGGCCTTCGCGTCGGGCCTGGCTTCCGGAACGCCGCCCAGCCAATGGCTGAGGTCGCGGCCGATGACCCGCGAAAGCAGGATCACGTCATCGCGATGCCGCTCGATGATTTCCTGCCGCACGATTGGATCCAGCGGCTGGCGGCTGGTCTCCACCTTGTTCCACTCGAGCAGCCGCGTGCGCAGGCGGAAAATGGCCGCCAGCACCGGGCTCGCCTTGGCGCCGACCTTCTTTTCGCGCTTGTGGAAATGCTCGCCGGCCAGGGCGGTGCGGATCGCCTTGGGCGGCCGCTTCATCAGCCGCTGAAGCCAACCGATGCGGATCGTCTTGTTGGTCCGCTGCGGCTCGAAATCAGTCCCCTCCCAAGGTTCGATGCCGAGGAAGCGGCAAAGCTCGCGGTAGGTGCCCTGCGGTTCGCGGTTCAAATCGTCGAACAGGACGATGTGGCAACGTTCGCGGCCGACGGCGGCGAAGAAGCGTTCCACGTTCGCTCCCAATTGGCCCGCCCAGTCGTAACGCAGCCAGCGCGGATCGACCGCCCGCTTGGGTAGCGACTTGCCTTGGGCGCGATCGGCAATCCTGGCCCAGGCCTTGGGGAATTCGCGGATGGTCTCGTCGCCGGTAACCAGCAGCCGGGCATGGAGCGACGGCAGCATGGATAGCGGATCGCGCAGCGCGATTACGAACCTGGCCTGGGGCCAGAGCTTGAGGATCGTCTCCATCCGCTCCGGAGCGTAAAGATAGGTGACCGAGCCCTCGGCATAGAGCTTGGGATGGCCCTCGCAATGGCCGAAGAAGCGCTGCCAATATTCTTCCTCGACGACGGCCCGGAGTTCATCCTCAGACAGGGCAGCCACTTCGTCGTGCGAGAAGAAATGCGGTTCCTTTACTGCCGAAAAGCAGACGTCGGGATGTTGCTGCAGGAAGCTCGCCAGCGTGGTCGTGCCGCACCGGGGAGCGCCGACGATGAAGGCGAAATGCGACTGGCTGTCGAGCGGCTTGAACATGGTGCAGCGCCTAGGGGTAGATTGCGGCGGGAGTCAGGCCGCGAAATAGCTCCAAAGCAGTCGCGCCGTGAGCCCCACGGACAGGATAACCAATAGCGGACGGATCAGCCGGGCGCCGAACCGCATCGCCGTGTGGCTGCCAATCCAGCCGCCGGCCATGGCACCCGCCGCCATGCACAGGCCAAGTAGCCAGAACATCTTGCCGCCGATGGCGAAAAAGATGACCGACGCGACATTGCTGGTGAGGTTCAGCAATTTGGTCAGCGCTGTCGCGCGGGTGAGACCCAGGCCGCGCAGGCCGACCAGCGTGGCGGTGAAGAAGCTACCCGTGCCTGGCCCGAAAAAGCCGTCATAGGCTCCGATCGCCGCACCGACCGGCGAATAGCCCCGCGCGCTGATCCGCTGGTGGGCGTCTTCGTCGCTCATCCGCGGGCTGACGAGGACATAGACGGCGACCACCACCAACAGCAGCGGGATGATCAGCGACAGCGCTTTCGTATCGATCGTCTGGACGATGATGACGCCGACCGTGGCACCGGCGAAAACCAGCAGGACGGTCAACAAATTGGCCCGCCAGTCGACCAGCCCCTTGCGCGCATAGTTGGAGCAAGCGACGCCAGTGCCGAACATCGACTGCAGCTTGTTGGTGGCCAGCGCGTTGATCGGCGGGATGCCGGCCGACAGCAGCGCCGGCATCATGATCAGTCCGCCGCCGCCGGCGATGGCGTCGATGAAGCCGGTCAGGACGGCGGTGGCGGTGAGGGCGGCATAGACCCAGGGCTCGATCATGGATGGGCCTGTAGCGGCGAGCATGTGAAGCCGCTAGGGAGCGCGGCCAATGACCCGCTTCCAGTTCGACATCCATGCCGCCGACGGCAGCGCGCGTACCGGCACCATCACCATGCAGCGGGGCGAGATCCGCACGCCGGCGTTCATGCCGGTCGGCACCGCGGCGACGGTCAAGGCGATGAAGCCGGAAGCCGTGCGCGCAACCGGTGCCGACATCATCCTGGGCAATACCTATCATTTGATGCTGCGCCCCGGTGCCGAGCGGGTCGCCAGGCTCGGCGGGCTGCATCGGTTCATGAACTGGGAGCGCCCAATCCTGACCGACAGCGGCGGTTACCAGGTGATGAGCCTTAGCGAATTGACCAAGGTCAGTGAGGAAGGCGTGGCGTTCGCCAGCCACCTCGACGGCAGCCGGCACATGCTGTCGCCCGAACGGTCGATGGAAGTCCAACGGGCGCTCGGCAGCGACATCGTCATGGCGTTCGACCAGCTGGTTCCGGCGACCGCCACGCGTGACCAGGCGGCAGAGGCGATGGAGCGATCGATGCGCTGGGCAAAACGGTCGCGCGAAGGATTTGACGGCGGCGGCGACCACGCGGCCAAGGCCGCGCTATTCGGAATCCAGCAGGGCGGGCTCGACGAGCCGCTGCGCAAGGCGTCGGCAGATGCGCTGATCGACATCGGATTCGACGGCTATGCCATCGGCGGGCTGGCGGTGGGCGAGGGGCACGAGGCGATGTGCGCGGTGCTCGATTATGCGCCCGGCCAGCTGCCCGAGGGCAAGCCGCGCTATCTGATGGGGGTGGGTAAGCCCGACGACATCGTCGAGGCGGTGCGGCGGGGCGTCGACACGTTCGATTGCGTGCTGCCGACGCGCTCGGGCCGCACCGGCCAGGCCTTCACCGCCGACGGACCGATCAATATCCGCAATGCGCGCTTTGCCGAGGACCAGGGTCCGCTCGACCCCGATTGCGGCTGCCCGACCTGCTCCAGTTACAGCCGGGCCTATGTCCATCATCTGGTGCGCTCAGGCGAAATCCTCGGTGCGATGCTGATGACCGAGCATAATCTGAGCTTCTACCAGCGGCTGATGCAGGGATTGCGCGATGCAGTCCGCGAGGGGCGCTTTGCGGCGCACGCCGCGGCGTTTCTCGATCGCTACCGGAAGGGAAGAGCGGCGGCTTAAACCGCGCTGAACGACAGGAAGCCGGGGACCGGCCCGTTCCAGCCGCCCTTGTCTTCGCGCGCCGGTTCGGGGGCTGGTTTGGCCTTGGCGACGACCGGCTCGGCGCGCTGACTTTCCTCGCGCTGCGGCCTGGGTTCGGCCTTCGACCGTGAACGGCCACGGCCCTTGGCCGGCCGCTCCTCGCGTCGCGGTTCTTCGCGCCGGGGCTCATCAACCGGAGCGGCTTCGGCCTTCTCGCCGTCGGCCCGCGGTAGCTTGATGCCGGTCAGCTTCTCAATCGCCGCGACTGCTTCGCCATCCTCGCGCGTCGCCAGCGTGATGGCGATGCCCTTGGCTCCGGCGCGGCCGGTGCGGCCGATGCGATGGATATAGTCGTCGGGCTGCCACGGCACGTCGAAATTGACGACATGGCTGACACCTTTGACGTCGAGCCCGCGCGCCGCGACGTCCGAGGCGACGAGGATGTTGATCTCGTCCTTCTTGAACCGGTCGAACTCGGCGATGCGGTCGCTCTGATCCATGTCGCCCTGGATCTGGCCGACGGCGAAGCCCGAGCGCTTGAGACTGGTGTAGAGCTCGCGAACCGTGGTCTTCTTGTTGCAGAAGACGATCGCGTTCTTGAACTCGTCGCCGCGCAGGATGGTCCGCAGCATATCGCGCTTCTTGTCGCCGCGGGTGACAATCAGCCGCTGGTCGATGTTAACGTTCGCCGTAGCAGGACGGGCGACCTCGATCGTCTTGGGATCGGTCAGGAACTTGTCGGCCAGCTTCTTGATCGGCGGCGGCATGGTCGCCGAAAACAGCAGGGTCTGCCGCGCCTTCGGCAGCTTGGTGCAGATTTCCTCAATGTCCGGGATGAAGCCCATGTCGAGCATGCGGTCGGCTTCGTCGATCACCAGCAGGTTGCAGTCGTTGAGCATGATCTTGCCGCGGCTGAAAAGGTCCATCAGCCGGCCGGGCGTGGCGATCAGCACGTCAACGCCTTTCTCCAGCGCCTTGACCTGGTCGCCCATCTGCACGCCCCCGATCAGCAGGGCCATCGAAAGCTTGTGATATTTGCCGTATTTCTCGAAATTCTCGGCGACCTGGGCGGCGAGCTCGCGGGTCGGCTCGAGGATCAGCGAGCGCGGCATACGAGCCCGGCTGCGGCCTTCGGCGAGGATATCGATCATCGGCAGGACGAAACCGGCGGTCTTGCCGGTGCCGGTCTGGGCGATGCCGATCAAATCCTTGCCCATCAGGACAGAGGGGATCGCGCCCTTCTGGATGGGAGTCGGGACGTCATAGCCGCTGTCGGTGACAGCGCGCAGCAATTGGTCGGAAAGGCCGAGATCGGCAAAAGGCATCAATTAATCCGGAAAAAAGTGAAGGCGCGTCCGCAGCATTGCGTCGCGCCGTGGGCGCGCTACAGGCGAGAGGGGCAAAATGTCAAGGTGAGACCATGGTTTAGCGGTTGGCTTGCCTATATTGCGGAACCAGCGTCCGGAATTTCTCGATACGGCAGCTGCCGCCGGACCGGATGCGGATGGTCTCGCGCTTGGCGCAGATATAGTCGTCATCGGGCTGCAAATAGAAGCTGTCGTAGAAATCGAGCGCCGGGCAGTCGCTGTCCATCTTGGCCCGCACCCGCTGCCGGTTCCTGAGCACGAAATCGATCGAAGACGGCCCCGACAACATCGCGCCGGCGAGCATGTTCGCCGGGATGCACTTCGGCCCTTTATGTTCGACCCATTCGATCGGCGAGACGCGCGGCCGGATCGGGATGCGAAAAATGACCTCGTCCTGGACGATGACCCGGCGCACGACCGGCGCGTCACCCGGCGTCTGTTCGGTGCTGCCGAACAGCGCCGAAAAGAGGCTGAAGAGGGCGAAGAACGTCATCTGCCGGAGACCATATCGGTCAGCGGTCTAGCGGCAAGCGTTGAATGGCGGATTAACTTGGGTTGAGGTCGCCAACAGGGATGATTTTTCAAGCCCCGCAAACGGCTTGCGCTCCGCCCCCCCTGCCACTAGAGCCGGGCCCGCAGTTTTCCGCAGGCCGGCCGGAGGAGGTTTCCCGGGCCAGCCCGCCCCAACAAACGGAGTCGATCCCATGGCGAGCCAAGCGCCGAACATGTTGCCGCTTTTGTACAATGGCCTTGAGCCGCTCAACCGGAACAGCCACGCCAATTTCAAGGTTCGCCGTCTTGGCGGGCTCGACCGGGTGGCCGGCGCTCATGCCATTCCGGTGACGGTCGACGAGTTCGCCGTGGCCCAGCGCCATTTCCCGATCGTCTTTTCGACTGGCGACAACAGCATTCCGATCGCGCTGATGGGCCTGCACGAGGGCACCAACACCTTCTTCGACGAGAAGGGCGAGGCGCGTGAGCCGAACATCTATATCCCCGCTTACCTGCGCCGCTTCCCGTTCGTGCTGGCCCGCCTGCGCGAGGACAGCGACGAACTGTCGCTGTGCTTCGACCCGACGTCTGGCGCGGTTGGCGAGTTCGACGAGGGCGAGGCGCTGTTCGATGGCGAGAATCCGTCGGAGGCGACCAAGGCTGTCCTGCAGTTCTGCGAGCAGTTCGAACAGGCCGGTCACCGCACCCAGGCGTTCATGAACGAACTCAAGGAATCGGGCCTGCTGATGGACGGCGAAGTCGCAATCCAGCCCGAGGGTGCCGACCAGCCGTTCATCTATCGCGGCTTCCAGATGGTCGATGAGGAAAAGTTCCAGAACCTGCGCGGCGATGAGCTCAGGAAGCTCAACCAGAACGGCGGGCTGGCGCTGATCATGGCCCACCTCTTCTCCCTGTCGGTGATCCGCGAGATTTTCGGTCGCCAGGTGCAGCAAGGAACCGGCCCGGTCGGGTTCCGCGAGCCGGCCACCGCCGACGCGTGACGCCGATGCGCGCAATTGTGCGCAACGGTCATTGAAACGAAACAGCCAAGGCCCACATCGGGGGAGCGCCGCGTCCGGCTGGCTCCCCTTCAGCCGCGGCACGGTTGCACGCACCATCGGTGCGTCCTCCCTGACTTCCAGCCGTCCAGGCATCGCCTGGGCGGCTTTTTTATTCAGCCGCCTCGCGCATCTGGCTGGCGAGCAGTGCTTCGCCCAAGCGCTTCGCCAGCGCTTCGATCAGGGATGCGATCCGGTCGAAGCCGTGACCAGCATTGCCATCACGGTCGAGATAGAGCGACCGGTCGAATTCCAGCTGCAGCGCATGGACGCCGGTGGCCGGCCGGCCATGACGGGCAGTGATCGCGCCCCCGGCATAGGGATCGTTGAGCGCCACCCTGAGGCCGGCGCCGCGAACGATCCGCATAGCTTCGGAACTGAGCCATCCCGCAGCCGACGCGCCATGCCGGTCGCCGATCACCACCTCGGCCGGGGCGTTGCGGCGCGAAGGCATAGAATGGCAATCGAGTAGCAGTGCCTCTCCGTGCCGCGTCTTCAGGGCCTCCAGGCCATCCGCCAGCGCTTGGTGAAAGGGCCGATGGACCTCAACGATCCGGCGCTTGAGCTCCGCGCGGTCGATCGGGCGTCGCCACAGTGCACCATGGCGATGCGTTCGCGACGGGATCAGCCCCAGGCCATGGCGTGCGCGCGGCCCGATCGGGGTCGGGCCAATCCCATCGATCGCCGCCGGGTCCAGCTCATCTTCGTCACGATTGCAGTCAATCACCGCCCGCGGCACCGGCTGGACCACGCCGCCAATTCCGGCCGAAATCGCGCGCCACGCCAGCCGGTCGACCAGCGGGTCCTCCAGCGCCTGCAAGGCCGCCAGCCCATGGACGGCGTTGGCCATCAACGCGGGATCATAGTCGCGCCCGCTATGGGGCACCGAAAGCAGCACCGGGAGGGAACCGCGAGGCGGGTGAATGATCGGGGAAGGATAGCGGCCCATGTGCAACACGGACTGCTTAACCGTGCCAAATACGGACAGCAATCGGCTCAAGCGCTGGCGGCGGCTGGAAAATCTTAAGCTAGAAGTGCATAGAAGGCCCCAAGATGATCAGGATCCTCCTCGCCGAAGACGACACGTCGATGCGCGAATATCTGCAGCGTGCGCTTCAGCGCGTCGGCTATGAGGTCGAATCGGTCGGGTGCGGAACCGAGGCGATGCCGCTGCTCGAGGCCGGCAAGTACGACCTCCTCCTGACCGACATCGTCATGCCGGAAATGGACGGGATCGAGCTGGCGCAGAAGGCGAGCGCGATCGATCCGGCGATCCGCGTGATGTTCATCACCGGCTTTGCCGCGGTAGCACTGCAGGGCGGCCGGACGGCACCGGAGGCCAAGCTGCTGTCGAAGCCGTTCCACCTGAAGGACCTCGTCGCCGAGGTCGACCGGCTGTTTCAGTCCGAGGATCAGCACGGCCGTCTCTAATCACCGCGCTCGGGCGCTTCTAACAGCACCTAACCCCCTTGCGGTAAGCGATTTCGGCCCTTAAAGGCGCGCTTCCAGATGTCGCCCGAACCAAGCTTCGGATGACCCCGGTGGGCGTGTAGCTCAGTGGTAGAGCACTGTGTTGACATCGCAGGGGTCGCAAGTTCAATCCTTGCCACGCCCACCATTATCTCCTTTCAAAATAGCTACTTGGAAAGCGGCGGGCTCCACCGCGTCATCGGCGGGTGCGGTGAAACTGCGGTGAAAGTGCTTGGAGAACGCCCCGTTTGGGCTCGCAAGGTGATGCATGCCGATGGGTCATGCCGGCATCTCCGTCAGCTCGCCTTCGCCCCTTGTGGCTCTCCTGCTCCTTCGCAGCAGCAGGTAGCCGGCCGGAATGACCAGCATCGACAGGAGCGGAGCGGTAATCATGCCGCCGACCATCGGCGCTGCGATCCGACTCATGACTTCCGACCCGGTTCCCTTGCCGATGAGGATCGGGAACAGGCCGGCTAGGATCACCGCCACCGTCATTGCCTTGGGGCGGACACGAAGGAGCGCGCCTTCGCGAACGGCCTCGGCGATCTGCTGCGGGGTCGGGTTTGGCCCTCGCGCATCAAGCGCGTGCCTCAGATAGATCAGCATGACGACGCCGAACTCGGCGGCGACGCCGGCGAGAGCAATGAAGCCGATGCTGGTTGCGACCGATTGGTTATAGCCGAGCAGATAGAGCAGCCACAGCCCGCCGGTCAGCGCGAACGGCAGTGTCGCCATGATCAGCGCAGCTTCATCGAACCGGCGGAACGTCAGGTAGAGCAGGAAGAAAATGATCAGCAACGTCGCGGGTATGACCCATTGCAGCCGTTCGAGGGCACGTTGGAGAAACTCGAAATGCCCGGTGTAGGCGATGCTGATTCCTGGCGGCAGCTTGACCATCCGGTCCAAGGACCGCTGCAGGTCGCCAACCACGGTGGTCAGCGGCCGCCCGCGCGCATCGATATAGATCCAGGTGACCAGCCGTCCATTCTCGCTGCGGAGCATCGGCGGGCCTTCCATGACGCGAATGTCGGCAACCGTGCCCAATGTGATCTGCTGACGTGACGGCGTCAGAACTGGCAGGTTGCGGATCTTGTCGATGCTGTCGCGGACTTCGCGCGGATAGCGGACATTGATCGGATAGCGCGCGAGCCCTTCGACCGTCTGACCGATTGTCTCGCCGCCGATCGCGCTTGCGACTACCGACTGCACGTCGTTGACATTGAGTCCGTAGCGGCCGGCGGCCAGGCGATTGATCTGGACGTCGATATAGCGTCCGCCTGACAGCCGTTCGGCCAATGCCGAATAAACGCCCGGCACATTCTTCGCGACGCGCTCGATCCGCTGGGCAGTGCGGTCGATGTCCTGCAGATTGGAACCAGACACCTTGATACCGATCGGGCTCTTGATGCCGGTGGACAGCATCTCGACGCGGTTTCGGGTGGGCGGGATCCAGAAGTTGGCAAGTCCTGGCACTTTGACCGCGCGGTCGAGTTCCTCGATGATGTTGGCCGGCGTGATCCCCGGCCGCCATTGAGCGCGCGGCTTGAAGCGGATCGTCGTTTCGAACATTTCGAGCGGGGCGGGGTCGGTGGCGGTGTCGGCGCGGCCGGCCTTGCCGAACACGCTCTCGACCTCCGGGACCGTCTTAATGAGACGGTCGGAGAGTTGGAGCAACTGCGACGCCTTGGCGGTCGAGATACCTGGGAGCGCGGAGGGCATATAGAGCAGGTCGCCCTCGTCCATCTGCGGCATGAACTCTCCGCCCATCTGGCTGATCGGAATGATTGAAGAGGCGAATACCAGCCCGGCGATCACCAGCGTCTTTGTCGGCCGCTTCAGGACCCAATCGATCGCAGGCTGGTAGATTTTGGTTAGCCAGCGGTTGATCGGGTTGGCATTTTCGTCGGGGATCTTGCCGCGAATCAGGAAGCCCATCAGCACGGGGATCAGCGTGATCGAGAGGATCGCCGCGCCGGCCATGGCGTAGGTCTTGGTGAAAGCCAGCGGCGAGAACAGCCGTCCTTCCTGTCCCTGGAAGCTGAACACCGGGATGAACGACAGGGCGATGATCAGCAGGCTGAGGAATAGCGCCGGCCCGACCTCGATCGAGGCATTGGCGATCAGCTTCCACCGCGCCGCGCCGGGCATTTCCTTGCCGGGATGCTCGTGAGCCCATCGTTCCAGATGCTTGTGGGCATTTTCGATCATCACCACCGCGGCGTCGACCATCGCGCCGATGGCGATGGCGATGCCGCCCAAGGACATGATGTTGGCGTTTACCGCCTGCAACCGCATGATGATGAACGCGAACAGCACGCCCAGCGGAAGTGTGATGATCGCGACCAGCGCGGATCGTGCGTGCCACAGGAACAGCCCACACACGAGCGCGACAACGATGAACTCCTCGATCAGCTTGCTGGTGAGGTTCTCGACCGCGCGGTCGATCAGGCTCGATCGGTCGTAGGTCGTGACGACCTCCACACCGGGCGGAAGGCTGCTTTTGAGCTTGTCGAGCTTATCCTTGACGCCTTCGATGACTTCGCGGGCGTTCTTGCCTGAGCGCATGACGATGATCGCGCCGGCGACTTCGCCCTGGCCGTTGAGTTCGGCCAGGCCGCGGCGCATGTCCGGGCCGACCTGGATCGTGGCGAGGTCGCCGAGTTGGACGGGAATGCCGCCGGTGGCAGTCTTGACCGGGATCGCCCGGAAGTCGTCCAGGCTTTGTAGATAGCCGGTGGCGCGGACAATAAATTCGGCCTCGGCCATTTCCAGCACCGAGCCGCCGGTTTCCTGGTTGGCGCCACGCAGCGCCTCAATGACATTTTGATGTGTGACACCGTAAGCGGCGAGCTTGGTTGGATCGACGACAATTTGATACTGGCGGACCATGCCGCCGACGCTGGCGACTTCGGCCACGCCGGGAACAGTCTTCAGCTCATAGCGCAGGAACCAGTCCTGCAGGCTGCGGAGCTGCGACAGATCATGGCGCCCGGATTTGTCGACCAAGGCATATTCGTAGATCCAGCCGACACCGGTCGCGTCCGGCCCCAGCGAGGCCGTTGCCCCGGGGGGTAATCGCCCCTGCACCTGGCTCAAATATTCGAGGACCCGCGAGCGCGCCCAATATTGGTCGGTGCCATCGTCGAACAGCACATAGACGAAGCTGTCGCCGACGAAGGAGTAGCCGCGCACTACGCGCGCGCCAGGCACCGACAGCATTTGCGAGGCGATCGGGTAGGTCACCTGATTCTCGACGATCTGCGGCGCCTGACCGGGATATTGGGTGCGAATGATGACCTGGACGTCCGAAAGGTCGGGCAGGAAGTCGACGGGCGTTGTCTTGACCGCGAAAAATCCGGCCACGACCAACAGCAACGATGCGAACAGGATGAAGAAGCGGGCGCGGATCGCGCCGTTGATGATGCGCTGGATCATTTGCTTGCCGCCTCATCGATCGGCCGCGCCGGGATTCCTGTCAGCGTTGCTTCGGAGTCGAGTAAAAACTGTCCCGAGGCCACCACCCGCTCGCCGTCGCGCAGACCCGCCAATATTTCGGTCTGGCCGCCGGACTCTCGCCCGGCGCGAACTTCGGCGGGTCGGTAACGTCCCTTGTCTTCCGCCAGCATCACCAGTGTCCGCTGGCCGGTGCGAATGACGGCTTCGGTCGGGACGAGGATTGCGGTTTGGGCGACCTCGCCCAGCCGCACATTGGCAAACATCCCCGGCCGCAAGCGGCCACCGGAATTGCGCAGCTCGATGCGCACCGTGAGGGTTCGGCTGTCCGCGTTGGTAGTCGGCAGGATGCCGATAATCCGGCCGCTGAAGCGATCACCTGGAAAGGCGGTCAGTTCGGCGCTGGCCGACTGGCCGAGCCGGATCTCGCTCGCTCTGGCTTCCGGGACTGCGGCGTTCAACCAGACCGTGCCAAGCCCGGTAACCTGGGCCAGACTCTGCCCGGCGCTGACCGTCATGCCAGGGCGAACGTCGATCGACTGGATCGCTCCGCCCAATGGCGCTGTGATGGTAACGATGTTGTTGGGTCGGCCGCTGCGTTCGACGCTTGAGATCAAGCCATCCGACATGCCCAGCAGCCGCAACCGCTGCCGTGCAGCCGCCGTATAGGCGGGATTCCCGAGCTTCCGAACGGCGAGATATTCGGCCTGCGCTCCACCCCATTCGGGGATCAGCAGATCGACGATCGGCGCCCCCGCCGGGATGACGTCGCCTGGCGCGCGGTGATAGGTCCGCTGCACGAAACCGCTCGCTCTCGGCTGGACGATCGCAACTTCGCGCTGGTTGAAGTCGATGGTGCCGACTGCGTCGACACGGCTTTCGAGCGTTCCGATGCGCGCAACCGCAGTCCGGAGGCCAAGGTTCTGCATGGCCGACGGATCGATTGTCACACCAGGCTCACCGCCCCCGCCCTCGCCGGCATATTTCGGGACGAGCTCCATATCCATGAAGGGTGACTTGCCCGGCTTGTCGAACTTCTGGTTCGGAAACATCGGGTCGTAATAGTAGAGGACTTCCTTGCCGTCCGTGGTCGAGGACGCGGTCGGGACTTCACCGCCGCCTCCCCCAGAGCTACCGAGATAATAGCCGGCCGCGCCGCCGATAAGCGCAATCGCGGCAGCGGCTGCCCCCAGCCGCGCGCGCATGGTTCTATCGAGCTTCATTGCTGTTCGCTCCCGTAAGTCAGTTTGATCATGACGGCTCCGCGCACGGTTTCCGCCTCCCGATCGAAGAGGTTGAGTTCGGCTTCCGCCGCATCGATTGTCGAGGTTAGCGCCAGGCCAAGGTTGAGCTGGCCCGCCTCATAGCTGGCGAGGTCCAGCTTCGCCCGTTGCTCCGCCAGCGGGACGATCGTGTCCTTTGCGCGAGCATATTGGGCGTAATGTTTGGCATGCTCGGCCAGGTCGGTTTCCAGCTGTGCTTTGAGTTCGCGCAGCGCCGCCTCGCGTTCGAGGCGGGCGCGGTCGACCTCGCGTGCCCGCGCGGCGATGACCGGGTCCTGCCGCCTGCTGGCAAAGATTGGCAGGTCGATGGTCACTCCCACCGACAAAAGATCGCCAAAGCGGGGAGCGCGCTTTCCGTAGGACACGCCGACCGACCAGTCGGGGCGCTTGTCGGCGCGTGCCAGCCGCACATCGGCCTCGGCCAGACCAGTTGCCGCGTCGAGGCGGCGAAGGCTGGGCAGGCTTTCCAGGTCGGCAGCCAGCGCGTGATGATCGATCAACTGCTCAGGGACGGGGCCACTCGTGTCCGGCGAAGGATCGCCTGTGAAGCGAACCAGGGTGGTGAGCGCCTTGGCGATATCCGCTTCGATGGCCGCGCGGCGGTCCGCCACATCCGCCTTCAGCTGCGCCGGCCGGATCGCGTCCGACGGCCGCGCGCTGCCGGACGTCAGCCGCGCTCCCACGGTGGCGCTCAAATCATCGATACTCTTGTCGAGTTCGGCCAGCACCTTCAGCTTTCGCTTGGCAAAATAGAGGTCGATCCACGCCAGCCCCGCAGCGATGCGCACGCCCTGCGCCTCAACACCAACGCCGGCTTCGGCGGCAGCAATGTCGGCCTGTGCGCGACCCACCCGCGCTCGTCGCTTGGCCGGATTTGGGAAGTCCTGGCTCACGCCGACCCGAAGCATAGTGAAGTCGTCGGCCAGCGGATCGAAGGCGTTAGGGCCGGTGACGGGGTAATCCTGGACGCCAAGCTGCAGCTTCGGGTCCGGCAGCTGGTTCGCGGTCGATGCCTTCAACCGCTCGGCGTCAACCTGGGTGGCGCGCGCCTTGATGCCTGGCGAGAAATGGCTCGCCAGCTCAATCGCCTGGTCAAACGTTATCGGCTCGGCGCGCGCAGTGCCGGCAATTGCAAGCAGCAGCGCGGTGCACCCACTCCGGAGTGCCAGTGTAGCTGTGCGGTTGGATCGTCTGGTCATCCCGAGCTCCGGACCAGCGAGCTCTGTCGCGTCCGGCTGCCTCAGATCCAATATGCGGTCATCGGCGCCCACAGCCTCACGCCGAAAAGGTATGGGGTGGATGATTGGTGGGGCGCTCATCACGGCTGTTGCCTTGCAATCGAGGAGATGACGAAACGGCCGCCCTCTTGGCGGAAGGCAAATGCCACCCGGTCGCCTAGGTCGAACCCAGCCAGCTGGGTCGGTTTGGCCGCGAATGTCATGGTCATCGCTGGCCAACCGAGGCCCTCAATCGGACCATGGGCGATCGTCACCTTGTCGCCGGTGATTGATTGAACGGTGCCGGTGCCGGAAAAATTCTTGGCCTCGGTATTGGGGGTCGGACTGGCGGCGGCATGTCCGCTTTCTGGGACGGGGCTATACTTCTCGCCGCATGCGACAAGGAGAAGCGCCAGCGCCAGCGCGCCGGCCGATCGGACTACATTCATTGTTCTTCACCATCTTCAGCTTTGCACCGGGGGCTCCCGGCCAACGGCAGCGACAAGGCGCGCGGGCGCACATGTTCGCGGCGTCACTAAGTCAGGCCGTTCGCGAGGGCACGCGCGGGCTTGGCGCCGGCGAGCGCAACGGCCTCAGCTGAGGATGGTTCGTGGAGGAGGGTCGGTGCCCGACAGATCGGTGGCAACAAGCGGAGCCGGGCTTAGCGCGACGAGCAGCGTCCTGGCGGGTTCTGCCGGAACTCCCGCTGGATCAATCGTCGGAACGACCGCAGCTGGGCATAGGGTGGCGCAGCTCGGCGCGCAATCAGGCTTGCAGCAGTCCATCGCATCATGGCTCATGCCTGAAGAGGCCGCTCCCGCCATCGCGCAATCCGCCGCCGGAACGGCGAATGCCGGCCCCGACGTAAGCGCCAGGGACAGGACTAACACGATCAGGGCGAGCAGGCGTCGCATGGCCCGTCAGTTAAGGCAGCCAGCATTAACATGCAATTACGGCCTCGGAACATTTGCTATCCGCAGAACCGCTTTATCTCGATTTTTAAGACACAGTGTTCGACTGGTTCAATCTGAACTCGATCGGTTTGGGATTCGCGGATTCATTGGGCAAATCGGGTCGCAGGACTGCCCAGAAACCGCAGAAAACCGCAGTTTTGCGTGGGCGGCTCGTGTCGACATCGCAGGGGTTGCAAGTTCAATCCTTGCCACGCCCACCATTTACTTCTCGGAAAATCCGATGGTTAGTTAAGCTCTCTTACGCCGGGGTTGAAAGTTCTGCGGGTGCAGTTGAACTGGATCCCCCTTGCGGCATTGAAGCTGACGGAAGCCAAGTGCATTTGTTCGTCAAGAGACCTGTCCGGTGATGGCCGCTCAGATGCCCGCATACCATTCATAGTCGACCCGGTCCTCCCACAGGCCGCCACGGCCGCCGTGAATGGAGGCAAAGTCGTTCACCGCTTCGACCCGCATGACATATTTGGCATGTTTGTAACCCAGCTGGCGCTCGACCCTGAGGCGCAGCGGCGCCCCGTGCCCGACCGGCAGCAGTTGCCCGTTCATGCCCCAGGCGAGGATTGTCTGGGGATGGAATGCGTCGATTAAGTCGATGCTTTCATAATAGGGTGCCGATCCAAATCGGTCGGCGCAATGAAAGACGATGTATCGCGCTTCGTCACGCAGGCCGGCCGCCCGCAGCAGCAGCCCCAGCGGGACGCCGTGCCACTTGCCGATCGCACTCCATCCTTCGACGCAGTCGTGCCGGGTGATCTGCGTTCGCGTCGGAAGGCTGCGCAGCTGGGCCAGCGATAGCGCCAGGGGTTTGCGCACGAGCCCGTCCACCTTCAGCCGCCAATTGGCGAAGCCTTCGGCCAGATGCGCCTGATATTCCGGCGTGTCGGGCATGCGGTTGCCATTCATCCGAAAGACCGGCGACATGTCGGCCTCGGAAAACTCGCGCGCCAGGGCAGTGCGATCGACGACCAGCCGCTGGGCGCGCATGGTCAGCCCCTCGGCCGACCTCAGCGCGCCGCGAAACTTGGGGCTCGCATCAAGCCGATCGCACCCCGACAGGACCAGGCCGCCCGCACCAAGGGTGATCGACCCGATGAACTTGCGGCGGGAAATCATTGTGCGTCCTTTCCCTGCCGGTCGGCCGGCAGCCGGAAATAGCCGGTGATCATCGATCGGATTTCGTTGAACGGTCCGGCAAGCAAAACCATCAGCAGATGCACCGTGATGAACAATACCAGCAGCATGGCAGTGATGAAGTGGATCGACCGGGCGGACTGCCGGCCGCCCAGCAGGTCGACGATCCATGGCCACCCGGCGTCAACCCCCGGCGACATGCCGAGCCCGCTCAGGACCATCAACGGAATGAGGACGAAGATCACGCCGACATAGCTGAGCTTTTGAAGGATGTTGTAGCGCAGCGCCGCCTCGCCGGTCGGGAAACGCAGCAGGGCATGTTCCTTGATGTCATGCCAGATATGCCTTGGCGATAATTCGGAACGGGTGGGCGCAAGATCACGCTGGACATGGCGGTTGGCGAAGCTGCCAAGCGCGTAGCCGGTCAACCCGATCGCCAGGATCCATGCGAAGGCAAGATGCCAGCGCCGCCCCGCGGCCAAATTGTAGCTCGATGGAATCGTCGCCCAATGGGGAAAGGCCCGCCTCTGCAGGCGGCCCTGCTTGTCGGTCCAGCGACCGAGAACGCCGGTGGTGTCGATCCGGGCTCCGCCGACCTGCAGGAAGCCGCTGCGCTCGGTTGATCCGATATGAAGCCAGGGCGTGTCGTAGTTGGCGCCGTACTTACCCCAGTAAAGGCTCGGATGGGCATTGAAGATCATCAATCCGCTCATCAGCATGACGAAGACGGTGATCGCGTTGGCCCAGTGCCAGATTCGCGTCGGCAAACGGTGCCGGTAAGCCAGCTCGCCACCCCGCGCCGGGTGGTCAGGAGGCTCTGACGTGTCGTCAACTGCGGCCATCGCCGAAACTGCTTCTGCTGCAGGCGTGCTCATCGGCAACTGCCTCCATGTTTCGCCCCCGGGCGAAGGCCAGCATGGCATAAGCGCTGGGCGGAGTCACCGGCCGCCTTGCGCCGCAACAAATCTGCCTTTGAACTGCAATCTGGCTGACCCTGCCTTGGGCTAGATCATCGTCAACCGCCTCGGGAGGGGATGATGGGCGCTATCCAGCCACCGCCGCAGAACCGCGGCAAGACCAGGTTCAAGCTTCCGCCGGGATTTCCCGCGGTATTCCAGGACGAACCGATGCATTTCGAGCCGGGTTTTCCCCGGCTTGTTTTTAGGACGGTGTGGATCTCCGACGTCCATCTCGGCACGCCGGGGTGCAAAGCCGAATTGCTGCTCGATTTCCTGAAGAGTATCGAGTGTGACACGCTCTATCTGGTTGGCGACATCGTCGACGGCTGGCAACTCAAAAAGGGCTGGTACTGGCCGTCGCGCCACAACGACATCGTCCGCTGTTGGCTGAAGATGGCCAAGCACGGCACGCGCGTAATCTATGTCCCGGGCAACCACGACGAGCTGTTCCGCGACTATGCCGGATTGAATTTCGGCGGGATCGAGGTCGTACCGCAATGCATCCATGTCACGGCCGACGGCCGCAGCCTGCTGGTGCTGCATGGCGACGAGTTCGACGGCGTGGTGCTGTGCGCCAGGTGGCTCGCGGTGCTGGGCGACCAGGCCTACACCCTGTTGCTCAAGCTGAACGGTGTTCTCAACCGCGTCCGCCGAGCATTGGGCAAACCCTATTGGTCGCTGTCGGCACTGCTCAAGAAACGGGTCAAGAACGCGGTCGAGTTCATCTCCAACTTCGAGCAGGCGGTCGCCCACGCCGCTTACGAACATGGCGCGGACGGCGTGGTGTGCGGACATATCCACACCGCCGAGGTCCGCCAGATAGGCACGGCCACCTACTATAATGACGGCGACTGGGTCGAGAGCTGCACCGCGCTGGTCGAGCATTTCGACGGGCGGATGGAAATCATCGACTGGGCCGAGCGCAAGCGGCTGGAGGCCGAGCGGTCCCAGCGACGCCAGCGGGTTTCGGCGATGCCGGCCAAGGCGGCGCTGGCATGAGGCTGGCACTGGCCAGCGACGCCTGGCATCCGCAGGTCAACGGCGTGGTCCGTTCGCTTAGCGCAACGGTCGAGCGCATCCGCCAGCGCGGCATCGAAGTCGAGACGATCACGGCGGACCAGTTCCGAACCGTGCCATGCCCGACCTATCCGGAAATCCGGCTGGCGCTTGGCTGCGGCAGGAAGGTCACGACGCGGCTCGACGCATTCGCGCCCGACGCGGTCCATATCGCGACCGAGGGTCCGATCGGCTGGGCGACGCGGCGCTGGTGCCGCAAGCGCGGGGTTCCGTTCACCACCTCGTTCCATACGTGCTTCCCGGATTATGTGGCGGTGCGGACCGGGCTCCCGGTCGACTGGTTCTGGCCGGTGATGCGCCGCTTCCATGGCGCGGCATCGCGCGTATTCGCGGTCACCCCGACCTTGGCCAACGAGCTTCAGGCGCGGGGCATCGGCCCAGTGCACCTCTGGCCGCTGGGAGTGGATCTCGGACTCTTCTCGCCAAATGCCGAACCGGCCGCCGAAATGGCCAAACTGCCCCGGCCGATCATGCTCAACGTCGGGCGGGTAGCGGTCGAAAAGAACCTCGATTCTTTCCTATCGCTGGACCTGCCCGGAACCAAGGTGATCGTCGGCGACGGTCCGGCGCTGGCGGACCTCAAGATGCGCTATCCCGAAGCAGTCTTCCTCGGGGCTCTCCATGGCCGTGAGCTGGCTTCGGCCTATGCCGCAGCGGACCTGTTCGTCTTTCCCAGCCGGACCGACACCTTCGGCCTGGTCAATATCGAGGCCTTGGCCAGCGGTGTGCCGGTCGCGGCCTTTCCGGTACCTGGTCCGATCGACATCCTTGGCCGGGACGGGATGGGCCGCAACGGCGGAGCTCTGCCAATCGGGGCGGTCGATGAGGACCTCACCGAGGCAATCCAGCGGGCAATGACGGCCGATCGAACGGCCTGCGTTGCCGAGGCGGCCCACTACGAATGGGACCGCTGCACCGACGCCTTCCTATCGGGACTCGCTCCGCGTCCGGCCAAGGTGGCGGGCTGGGATCAGCCGAAAGCATCTGCCGTAGCGGAGCTTGTCATGCCCTGACGCCTTGCCGCTCGCTTGCCTCCCGATTAGGGCCGTGGCGAGGGGATGGGCCAATGGCATCGCTCAGTAAATATCGGCCGCAGGCGCTGGCGGGCATCGGCCCGGGGCTGCTGGCCTCGCTGGTCATCGCGGTGGCGGCGACCTTCCTCGCCGACCATTATGGCGGGCCGGTGATGCTGTTCGCCTTGCTGCTCGGCATGGCGATGAATTTCCTGAGCGATGTCGATCGCTGCCGGCCGGGGGTCCAGTTCGCATCCAAGACGGTGCTGCGCCTCGGTGTTGCAATGCTCGGCTTCCGGATCACCCTGCAGCAGATCGCGGCGCTGGGCTGGAAGCCGGTGGCGCTGGTCATTGCGCTGGTCACACTGACCATCCTGGCATCGATCTGGCTGGCGCGCCGGATGGGGTTCGAAGGCCGGTTCGGCCTCCTGACCGGCGGCGCCACGGCGATCTGCGGCGCCTCTGCCGCGGCGGCGATCTCGGCTGCCCTGCCGCCCGACCCGCAGAAGGAGCGCAACACGCTGTTCACCATCATCGGCGTGTCGACCCTCTCGACCCTGGCGATGATCATCTACCCGGTGCTGATCCAGCTGCTGCGCCTCGACCATGTCCACTACGGCATGTTCATCGGCGCCACCGTCCACGACGTCGCCCAGGTGGTCGGCGCCGGCTATGCCATCTCGCCCGAAGCGGGAGATACGGCGACGGTCGTCAAGCTGATGCGCGTCGCCATGCTGCTGCCGGTGATCCTGGCGACCACCATGGTCATCCGCGCCAATGGAGCCGGCGAGGGCGAGCGGCCGCCGCTGCTCCCCTGGTTCCTGGCGGTGTTCCTGGCGCTGGTCGCGCTAAACAGCCTGCTGCCGGTTCCCGCATTCGTCCAGGAAGCCGGCGGCGCCGCGTCGCGCTGGTGCCTGGTCACGGCGATCGCCGCGCTCGGCGTCCGCACGCAGTTCAAGGAAATGCTCGACATCGGCTGGAAGCCGGTCGTGCTGATGATAGTCGAAACACTGATTATCGCGGGGCTGGCGCTGGCCGCGATCGGCTTCGGCTGGGTCTAGAGACAGGCTTCCAGATAGGGCTGGTCGAAGCCGTACTGCTTGGCCTTTTCGAGCGTGTAGGGGCGGAGGCCCATCGAGCGATATTCGCCGACGATCTTGCCGTCGGGCGTCTCGTCGAGATATTCGAAGCGGAACAGCTCCTGGGTGACGATGACGTCGCCTTCCATGCCGATCACCTCGGTGATGTTGGTGGTGCGGCGCGAACCGTCGCGGAGGCGCTTGACCTGGACGATGAGATCGACCGAGTCCGCGATCTGGCGGCTGATCGCCTCCTTCGGGATCTTGATGTCGGACATCATCACCATGTTTTCCATACGGGCCAGGCATTCGCGCGGGCTGTTGGAGTGGAGCGTGGCCATCGAGCCGTCGTGGCCGGTGTTCATGGCGGCGAGCAAATCGAAGCACTCGCTGCCGCGAATTTCGCCCAGGATGATGCGGTCGGGACGCATACGCAGGGCGTTGATGACGAGGTCGCGAATGGTGATCGCGCCCTGGCCTTCGAGGTTCGGCGGGCGGGTTTCGAGCGGCAGCCAGTGCGGCTGCTGCAGGCGAAGCTCGGCCGCGTCTTCGATGGTGATCACGCGCTCGCCGGGGTCGATCATCTTCGACAGGGCGTTGAGCATGGTCGTCTTGCCCGAACCGGTACCGCCGGAGATGACGACGTTCATGCGG
>NZ_JAHFPY010000105.1 GCF_023266535.1 Sphingomonas sp.
GGGTCGGTATAGGCTTCCCACACCAGATCGATCGGGGCGTCGATCGTGCGCTCCAGCACCAGGTCAAGTTTGTCGGTCATCATTGTTCTCCTTTTTTCAATCAAATGTTTCGATGGATGTTAGAGTTGCGGGGCAAGGGCGGTTGCCCCGGCCTGGGCCGACTGGCCGGCGAGCTGCATCACGACGATCGCCAGCCAGACCCAGCCAATGATCGCGGCGATGAGGAAGGCGACACCGGGGGCCATGGCGCCGGTCATGCCGAGCGCCACCAGCAGCGGCATGAAGATGCCGGCCAGCAAAGAAGGCAGGGATGATCCGCCTGAAAATCGCCGCGCGGCGACGAAGCAGGCGGCGATCAGCGAACCGAACGCGACCATGAAGGCCATGGAATGGATTATGGCGCCGGGCGTCATCAGCGGCAGCTGGTCGTCCGGCGTTCCGGCCGGGAAGCCGCAGCACGCCGGCGGCGGGAAGATGCCGGCGACCACCAGGCCGAGGCCGTAAAGACCGATCAGGACCGGCAAGGCGCGCCGTCCGCGTCCCTCGGCGATGATGCGTGACAGGCCAATCGCACATAATATGGTCATCAGGCCCGACAGGATGAACGCGGCAGTCATGGTCCAGCCGCCTTCGCCGAGGGTGAGGTTGCTGACCGCCTGGCGTTGCAGGTCGAAACCAGGCCGGGTCATGATGCCATAGGTCGCAACGCCCAGGAACAGGACCCCGGCCAGCTGGCCGGCGGTCAGGAGCCCACGGTCCGCAGGGCTTATCTCACAGACCATTCGTCATTCTCCCTTATCTTTCAATTCCATCACATATTCTTCGAAGCGGTCGTGGCGCTTTTCCCATTCGGAGCGGCGGTCGACGAGCCATTGCTCGGCCGCGGCCAGCACGCCCGGTTGCAACCGGCAGGTGCGGACGCGGCCCTTCTTCTCGCTGCGGATCAGCCCGCTGCCTTCGAGCGCCTGCAGGTGCTGGAGCACCGCGGGCAGGCTCATCTTGAGCGGCTGGGCCAACTCGCTGACCGAAGCCGGTCCCTGCGCCAGCCGGGCAAGCATGCCGCGGCGGTGGGGATCGGCGAGCGCCTGAAAGGCACGATCGAGACGAGTCAAATCCTTAAGCATGTGCTTAACTATCGAGTCGCGATAGCTGAGTCAACACACTTAAGTCATCACTTAACTTTACAGTGAGGCCGAGGCCCATTATCGGCCCGCCATGGAGCACCCCGAAACTATCCTCATCGTCGATTTCGGCAGCCAGGTGACGCAGCTGATTGCGCGCCGGGTGCGCGAGGCTGGCGTCTATTGCGAAATCGCCCCGTTCAGCCATGCGCTGGCCGCCTATGAGCGGATGAAGCCCAAGGGCATCATCCTGTCGGGATCACCCGCCGGGGTTCCGGAAGAAGGCAGCCCGCGCGCGCCGCATGAGCTGTTCGAAAAGGGCCTGCCGATCCTCGGCATCTGCTACGGCCAGCAGGTGATGAGCCACCAGCTTGGCGGGCGGGTCGAGCCGGGCAACCAGGGCGAATGGGACGGCGAGTTCGGCCGCGCCTTCATCACCATCACCGAGGAATGCGCGTTGTTCGACGGGCTGTGGGCGGTCGGCGAGCGGCACCAGGTGTGGATGAGCCACGGCGACAAGGTCACTGCCTTCGCTCCCGGATTCCGGATCGTCGCGGTCAGCGACGGCGCGCCGTTCGCGGTGATCGCCGACGAGGAGCGTCAATTCTACGGCACGCAATTCCACCCCGAGGTGGCGCATACGCCCGACGGCGCCAGGCTGATCGCCAACTTCGTCCATCGCGTGTGCGGGCTGAAGGGCGACTGGTCGATGGCCGCCTATCGCGAGACCAAGGTCGCCGAGATCCGCGAGCAGGTCGGTGTTGGTCCGCATGGGGGCAAGGTCATCTGCGGACTATCGGGCGGCGTCGACAGCTCGGTCGCGGCGATCCTGATCCACGAAGCAATCGGCGACCAGTTGACCTGCGTGTTCGTCGACCACGGCCTGCTGCGCCTTAATGAACGACAGCAGGTCGAGACCTTGTTCCGCGACCATTACAATATCCCGCTGGTCGTGGTGGACGCGGAAGAGCGCTTCATGGCCGGCCTCGCGGGCGTCACCGACCCCGAGGCCAAGCGCAAGTTCATCGGCGCCGAGTTCATCGCCGTGTTCGAGGAAGAAGCCAACAAGCTGGGCGGGGCCGACTTCCTCGCCCAGGGCACGCTTTATCCGGACGTGATCGAAAGCGTCAGCTTCACCGGCGGACCGTCGGTGACGATCAAGAGCCACCACAATGTCGGCGGGCTTCCTGAGCGGATGAATATGAAGCTGGTCGAACCCTTGCGCGAACTGTTCAAGGACGAGGTGCGCGATTTGGGTCGCGAGCTCGGCCTCGACGAGCGGTTCGTCGGGCGGCACCCGTTCCCAGGGCCGGGCCTCGCCATCCGCATTCCGGGCGAAGTGACCAAGGAGCGTTGCGATATCCTGCGCAGGGCCGACGCGGTCTATCTCGAGGAGATCCGCAACGCCGGGCTGTACGATGCGATCTGGCAGGCGTTTGCCGTGCTGTTGCCGGTCAGGACGGTCGGCGTGATGGGGGATTACCGCACCTATGACAGCGTCTGCGCGCTGCGCGCCGTGACCAGCGTCGACGGCATGACCGCCGACATCTACCCGTTCGACGCCGCCTTCCTGTCGCGCTGCGCGACGCGGATCATCAACGAGGTCAAGGGCATCAACCGGGTGGTCTACGATTATACGTCGAAGCCGCCCGGAACGATCGAGTGGGAGTGAGCCGCCATTCATCGACACGATAACCGACCGGCATTGGAGTCGGGGCCGGGATTCCTCCGAGATGCGCCGCAAGCAATTTCGCGGATCGGAGGAGGACAGAATGAAAGCAACGGGAGTAGGTAGCGAGCGGCTGGGAGAGGAGTCGCTGCGCTGGAGCCTCGTCATCATTTTCCTGCTGTTCGGCACGGCCAAGTTCGCCGCCTATGAAGCGGAGGGCGTCGCGACCATCGCCAAGGACTATTGGCTGTTCTTCTGGCTCTATCCCCTCGGCGGCGTGCGGTTCGCCAGCAATGTAATCGGCACGCTCGAACTCTCGACCGGGCTGATGCTGGCCTTGGGGAGCCGCTTCACGCTGGCATCGCTGATCGGCGGCACGATGGGGATGTGCACCTTCCTGGTCACGCTAAGCTTCATGATCGGCGCGCCGACCGCGTTCGAGCCGGGCTACGGCTTCCCGTTTCTCGGCTCGTCGGGCCAGTTCCTGATGAAGGACCTGGTCCTGCTCGCGGCATGCTTCAGCCTGGCACTGGCTGCCCTCAGGCGCCTTCGCAGCGACGCCTGATCGCCGGATGGGCGTGAGCGAGCCGGCGCACCGGCCCGCTCACCAGGCCGCCTATTGATCCGGCCCGCGCACCGGGGCGAAGTTGGCGTGGACGAGCATCCAGTGCCCGCCCTCCCGAACATAAACGCGTGTAGACTTGGCGAGGTTCGGCTCTGTCTTTCCGTCCGCGCCACGGGTGATCCCCGCGTAATTGTAGGTCAAGATCGCGGTATCCCCGTAAACCTGGACTTTGGCGTTCTGCATGTCGGCGAACACCGTCTTTTCATAGGGCGTAATCTCCGTGATGCGCGTCGCCATGGCCTTGCCGTCGATGCGGGTCGGATAGTCGGCGTTGAACTCGGTATAGTCGTCCGCAACGCTCGCCATTTGCTGCGCCGCGGGCTGGCCGGCCATGTCCGAGGCCCACTGGGCTCGGGTCAGTGCAATGACCTCTGCAGCGACCTTTGGATCTTCGCCAGCCCAAGCCGGGGTTGCGAGGAAAGCAGCACAAACCGTCCCGCCAATGGCGAGCGTACGCAAGGTGGATGCAAGTTTCATGTCTTGCCCCTGCTGTGCGCAAACGGGTCTCTAAATGGCCGGCACCATCATTCCCGGTTGCCCCGTGCCGGCGGCGGCGCCGTGCGCTCGTTTCGGAGGCGAGTCAATCGGGACGCCCCTGAATGAGGCGTCCCGGTTCAGTTGCCGTCAGGCCGGCAGGCGCCGCTCATATTCGGCTCTTAGTGCAGTCCAATTGTCCCAGAAGGGCAGCGGCTCTTCGCCGGTGAGACGCGCCGCCAGCACGTCGACATGCGCATGCCATCCGGCGCTGACCTTGAGCATCGTCGTGCGGTCGGGCAGGCGGCGGTGGACCAGGGTCAAGCGGACCATGTCACCGACCGGTTCCAGGTCGAACGTCACCTCGCCGGCGGTGCCGAAGGTGAAGCCGATCCGATGGGGCGGACGGAGCTCGGTGATTTCGCTCTGCATCTGATGCTCGCCGGTGAAGCCCTCCGGCGCCCGGCCCGGATTGTCCATCAGCTGGTTGTTGCGCCAGGTCAGTTCGAACGGCGCGCCGACGCGCATGTCCATCGTCCCGGATGCAAGCCACTGGCGGCGCAGATCGCTTTCGGTGAGGTAGGCCCAGACCCGGTCGATTGATCCGGGCAGCAGGCGCTCGATGGTCAGGGTGGCAGGCTCGGTCAGCACGCCATATTGTTGGGTGGTTGCCAGTTCGGTCATCATTTCTCTCCTTTGGGGGCTCGGGATTTCTTGGCTTCCGCCTTGCGGATATCGTCGTCGCGCAGCAGCTGTTCGAGAGCATCGAGCCGGCCGGTCCAGAAGCGCTCGTAATGGCGTAGCCATTGGTCGGCGCTGGCCAGGGGCCCAGGCTCGAGCCGGCAAATGTGGGTCCGCCCGCGCACGTCGCGGCGAACCAGCCCGGCGTCCTCCAGCACCTTCACATGCTTGGAAGCGCCGGCGAAGCTCATCGCGAACGGCTCGGCCAGTTCGCCGATCGACTTTTCGCCGAGGGCGAGGCGGGCCAGCATGCCGCGGCGCGTGGCGTCGCCGAGAGCACGAAAGACGATGTCCAGTTGGGGCGAATCATTATCAACCATGTGGTTGAATATGCGGATGCGGTTTTTGATTGTCAACCGATTAGTTGAATGACTGCGGTACCCGCAGGCTAAATCGCCAGATCCACCCAAATGGCCGCATGGTCTGATGCGGCTTCGCTCGCCTTGGTGATTTCGGGGAAGTGCGGCCACAGGGTCCCATGCACACCGCCCCACGCGCCGCGCAGTTCGATGCCGCCGGCAGTCACCTTCGCCATGAGAGCGGGTGAAAGCAGGATGTGATCGATCTTGTTCGACGCGTTGCAATTGCCAAACGTCCCCTTGCGGCCGCCATCGCTGAATCCGGGGAAGCTACTCACGTCCTTGAGGTCCGAGCCGCTACCAAGAAGCGGCGACAGCGGATCGCTGTCGAGCGTGTCGTTAAAGTCGCCCATGACCGCAATGTGATCGACGCCGTCCGCGCGAAGCCCGTCATAGATCTGGCGAACGCGCTTGGCTTGCGCCTTACGCCGCGCATTGGATTGTGCGGGCGTTCCATAGCCCTTGCTCTTGAGGTGATTGGCAAGCACGCACAAGCGCTTCCCGCCGGGAAGCGCGATATGGTATTCGGGGCAGTCGCGGCTGAACAAGGGTCCGGACGGACCGGCGTCGTCGACATGGCTGCGCATTAGCGAAATCTCGGCAGGTGCGCGGAGGAAGAGTCCGACGTCGATCCCGCGCTCGTCATTCCCGTCGATCAGCATGATGTGATCGTAGGGCGCCCCGCCGATCGCCTTAAGCACCTGTTCGTCAAAGCGGCATAGCGACGTCCGGTCCTCCGCTTCGATCACCACGAGGATGTCGGCGTTGACCGTATCGATGACGCGCGCGGTGTTTTGGGTCGCGACCTCGTTGACGGCCTGCTTCTTGAGTTCGAGCCAACCGATCCAGTCGCCTCGGCCGTTCGCAACGACTTGCACAGGACCGCTAACCGGTCGTTTGAGCAGCGAACCGCGATTGCGGCGCAGGATGACGAGGTCGCTCTCATCACGATTTTCAAGGCCCAGATCGGCGAGCCGAGTGAGGATATCAGCCTTGTCCCCCGCTGAATAAACGGGTTTCGCCAGCAGCGCATTGAGCTTGGAGTAGGCATCCAACGCCTTCCGCCCGGCGGACCATGGCGCAAGATTGTCATTTGGCTGGCCAACCCACTCGGCTTTGTTGAGCGCGGCTGCTCTGGAAAAGAGATTCTCGACGTTGAACGACGCGATTCGCATAGCGCCTCCTCCGACCGAGCGGAGAGGGCTTTAGCAGATGCGGATGGGCCTGCTCAAATGTTACTTGTCCGCGATGGAGCTTGCTTGCCAGTAAAGTCGTTCAAGCCCAAGCTGGCGGCGGTAATCTAGCGGGGGAAAAGCCATGACTGAGGACCAGGCGACAGCCGGAGGAGCAACTTCGGTTCCCGTCTGGTATTGGGTTGCCGCGATCGGCGCGCTGCTGTTCGAATGTCTCGGCTGCCTGCTCTTCCTGGGCGAGGTGCGCCTGACGCAGGAGCAGATCGCCATGTTGCCGCTCGACGAGGCGGCGATGCTGGGCGCCAAGCCAGACTGGTACTATGTCGCGTTCGGGGCCGCGGTATGGGTCGGGCTCATCGGAACGCTCGGCCTGCTGCTTCGCCGGCGCTGGGCGCAGCAGCTGCTGCTGATTTCACTGGTCGCGGTGGTCATCCAGTTCAGCGCGATCTTCAT
>NZ_JAHFPY010000031.1 GCF_023266535.1 Sphingomonas sp.
ATCTTCACCCGGCTCGACCAGACCGTGAAGCACGCCGCGATCCTCGCTTCGAACACCAGCTATCTGAATATCGACGAGATCGCCGCGGTCACCTCGCGGCCGCAGGACGTCGTCGTCCTCCACTTCTTCTCGCCGGCCAATGTGATGAAGCTGCTCGAGGTAGTGCGCGGCGCCAAGACCGCACCCGACGTGCTGGTCACCGCGATGCAGCTGGCCAAGAAGATCAAGAAGGTCGCAGTCATTGCCGGCGTCTGCCACGGCTTCATCGGCAACCGCATGTTGATGCCGCGCCAGGTCGAGGCGACCAAGCTGCTGCTGGAAGGCGCGACGCCCGAGCAGGTCGACCGCGTCCATGTCGAATTCGGAATGCCGATGGGCCCGTTCCAGATGGCCGATCTGGCGGGCGTCGACATCGGCTGGCACCGCGACCCGAACCGGATCGAGAATATCCGTGACGCACTGTGCGCGATCGACCGCTGGGGCCAGAAGAAGGGCGCCGGCTTCTACGACTATGACGAGAAGCGCCGTCCGTCGTCATCACCGGTCGTGCAGCAGATCATCGAGGATTTCGCGGCCAAGCATGGCGTCACCCGCCGCCAGATCGATGACGAGGAAATCGTCGAGCGCACACTCTACACGATGGTCAACGAGGGCGCGAAGATCCTCGAGGAAGGAATGGCCCAGCGCGCGTCCGACATCGATGTGGTGTGGGTCTATGGCTATGGCTGGCCGGTCTATCGCGGAGGCCCGATGTTCTGGGCCGATACCGAGGGGCTCACGAAGATCGTCGACGGCCTGAAGGCACAGGAAGCGCGGATGGGAAGCGACTTCAGCTTCTCGCAATTGCTGCTCGACAAGGCCGAAAAGGGCGAGAAGTTCGGCCGCTGAGCCGATGTCCCGCTGGTCGCGGATCGTGTTGACCGCCCTGGCCGCCATGATTGGCGGATGGGCAGGGCTGATCGCGGTTGGCGGCGGAGCAGCCGGCTTCGCCTGGATTTTCCTGTTCGGTGACGATCCCTGGCCGCGGTGGAGCGAATTCGTCATTCCGCTCGTTGCACTGGCCGGCGCCATCGCCGGAGCCTTAATGCTTGGGGTTGCAACTTGGCGTTCCACCGGCAAGCGTGACCGAGCCTAGCAGGGAGTATTCGATGTCCGATTATATGGTGTCCGAAAGCACCGGCCCGCGCACGGTCCGCTATCGCAAGATCGTGATGTGGATTCACTGGATCACTGCGGTCCTGGTGCTGATGCAAATCTACATCGGCTTCACCTTCAAGAACCTGCCAAAGGGTACGGAGGAACGGGCGTTCGTATTCGGGTGGCACAAGACCTGGGGCGCTGCGATCCTGATCTTGGCGCTGATCCGGCTGGCTGTCCGGTTGATCAACCCGCCGCCGCCCTATCCGTCCGACTATCCGCGGTGGCAGCGATTCGTTGCAGTGTGGAATCACCGCCTTTTCTATTTCCTGCTGGTGGCCTTGCCGCTGACCGGGCTCGCGGCCGTTTCCGGACGCGCCGAGGACGGCTGGGTGCCCTTGCAGTTGGGCCTAAGCTTGCCGGCAATCCCAGGCATCGGTCCCGACAACGATTTCGGCGACGTTCACGAGGTGCTGGTTTGGACGACCGTGGCACTTGCCGTGCTTCATGTCAGTGCGGCGCTCTACAACCAGTTCCTGTCCCCGACCAATGTCGCCGACCGGATGTGGCCGTTTAGACGCCGTCGTTAGTCGCGCTTCGGCATTAGCCAGGCCATTGTACCCGCCAGCGCGGCGATGCCGGCGGCGGTGAGGAAGGTGTCGGCGGGTCCGCCGCGGTCCCACAACAAGCCGGCGCCCAGGCTGGCGAGCAGGGCGGACACTCCGCTGGCGAAGAAGAAAGCACCGAAGCTGGAAGCGCGCTGAGCCTTGGGCGCGGCATCGGCGATCATTCGCGCGAATATCCCCTGGGTCAGCGCCATATGCGCGCCCCACAGAATGACGCCTAACGCCACCGCCCACAGCGTTGTCGCCTCTGCCAGCCACAGGTCGGCGGCGACCAGCACGGCGATCCCGGCGAGCAGCAGCGATTTGGGATCGATGCGATCGCTGAGCGCACCGGCCGGATAGGCGAGCAGCAAATAGGCTAGGCTAAAAAGGGCGAGGACCAGCGGCGACCAGGCGGCGCCCAACCCGACGTCCATCGCCTTCAGGATCAGGAAGCTCTCCGAAAAGCGCGCCAGGCCGAACAGGAAGCCGACGCCGATCAGCCGGCGGACCTGGGCATCAAGCGAACGCCAGCCGCCCCATGCTACGTTGGTGTTGGTGGCAAGGTGGCGCGCCGGTTCGCGGAGCATGGCCCAGGCAAACATGAACGACAGGAATGCGGGGATGACCGCGATCCAGAACACCGTGCGAATGTCGTTGGCCAGCAGCAGCATCATGCCAACTGCGAACAGGGGGGCGAGGAAGCCGCCGACCGTGTCCATCGCCTGGCGGAGGCCATAGGCCGCGCCGCGCAGCGCAGGCGGCGTTTCGTCGGCGATCATCGCATCGCGCGGGGCGCCGCGGATGCCCTTGCCGATCCGGTCGACAAACCGGGCGCCAAGCACCGGCAATGCTCCATCGGCGAGCGGGAACAAAGGCTTGGACAGCGCCGCCATGCCATAGCCGAGCAGGATCCACGGCTTGCGCCGCTGGCTGCGGTCGCTGAGCCGGCCGGACACCAGCTTGGCAATATTGGCGGTCGCCTCGGCAATGCCGTCGAGCGCGCCCATCGCCGCCACCGGCAGTCCGAGCGTGATCGTCAGGAAGGCTGGCAGCAGCGCGTGATAAATCTCGCTCGACAGGTCCATCAGCAAGCTGACGATGCCGAGAATCCAGACGGTGCGGGGAAGCTTGGGGCGCGGCGCCATCACACTTGCGATAGTGCAAATTTGCCAAAAGCGAAATCTTTGATAGGCTCAATTTCATGTGGGGGACGGCATCACCGGGCGCCATTGCGGCGCGCTTCGCACGATTGGTCGAACTGCTTGGCGGCGACACTGCCGCGGCCAAGGCGATGGGTCAGCAACGCGACTTGCTGGCGGCGGTGCAAATGACCGAGCCGGGCACGCTCAACCAGGTCGCGGCCAGAGTGAAGCGCGGCGCACCGGCGATCAGCCGCGCGATCGATACGCTGGTTCGCGCCGGGTTCGTCGACCGCCAGGCGGACCCTGAGAACCGCCGCCGGCTTCAGCTTCGGCTGACCGACGCGGGGCGCGAATATCTCAACCGGCCACCGGTCGCCGACCAGACGCTTGAAGGGCGGCTCGGCAAGCTCGCGGCGAGCGAATTGCGTGCGCTGGAGCGCGGGATCGAAATCCTCGAACGACTACCGCGCTAGGAGAGCATCCTCATGCTGTTGATCCTGTTGGTGGGCGGGTTGAGCCTTGGTGCGATTGGCCTGTTCATTGGCATCGTCCGCGAGGCGAAGAAGACGGGCCAATTGGTGCCGAAGCCCGAGACAATGGCGCTTGCCGCCGTAACCAACTTCTTAGACACACTCGGAATCGGGTCGTTCGCGCCGACCATCGCCTGGTTCCGGTTTCGCAAGATGGTGCCGGACCGGCTGATGCCGCTGACCATGTTCATCGGCTACACCATCCCGGCGATCCTGCAGGGGGTGATTTTCCTGACCCTAATCGATGTCGATCCGGTCCTACTGTTCGGGTGCATCGTCGCAATCGTGGTTGGCGGCTATCTGGGCGTGCCGATCGCGGCGCGATCACCGGTCCGCCTGATCCAGGCCATCGTCGGAGTTGCACTGCTCATTGCCGCGCTGTTTTTCGTTTTCGCGAACCTGCAGCTGCTGCCGGTCGGCGGGACCGCCAATTCCCTACCTCCGGTTTTGACGGTCGGAGCCATCGTCGCGAACCTTATCTTCGGCATCCTGCTCAGTTTCGGAGTGGGCAATTATGCGCCGTCGCTGGCCATGTTCAGCCTGATGGGGATGGACCCTCGCCTGTCCTTCCCGATCATGGCGGCGGGCGCCGGATTCTCCGGGATCGCGGCGGGCTATCAGTGCGTCCGCAAGGTCAAGCTCGACTGGCGGGTTGTACTTGGCCTTACCATTGGCGCGATCCCATCAGTTCTGTTCGCCGCCTTCATCATCAAGAAGGCAGAACTTGAATTGCTGCGCTGGCTGGTTGCAGTGGTGGTGACTTATGCTGGGCTGACCTTACTCTACGCATCCTCTCGCAAACCCGATTTGGTCGCTCCCGAAGCCGCGGAGGCGGCGGTCACCCACTAAGCCGTGGTTGCCGCAGTGCAGCATTTGAGCTAAGGGCCCGCCAACTCTTACTCACGGACATCGATAATGAATCTGCGCAACGTGGCGATCATCGCCCACGTCGATCATGGCAAGACCACGCTCGTCGACCAGCTTTTCCGCCAGTCGGGCACCTTCCGCGACAACCAGCGCGTCGAGGAACGCGCAATGGATTCGAACGACCTCGAGAAGGAGCGGGGCATCACCATCCTCGCCAAGTGCACTTCGGTCGAATGGAGTGACGCCAATGGCGTTACCACGCACATCAACATCGTCGACACGCCGGGCCACGCCGACTTCGGCGCCGAGGTCGAGCGCATCCTCAGCATGGTCGACGGCGTGATCCTGCTGGTCGACAGCGCCGAAGGGCCGATGCCGCAGACCAAGTTCGTTACCGGCAAGGCGCTGAGCCTGGGCCTGAAGCCGATTGTCGTGGTCAACAAGATCGACCGGCCCGATGCGCGTCCGGCCGAAGTGCTGGACGAAGTGTTCGAGCTATTCCTGAACCTCGAGGCCAACGACGAGCAATTGGATTTCCCGACGCTCTATGCTTCGGGCCGCGCCGGCTATGCCGGCCTGACCGATGACGTCCGCGAGGGTGATCTCACTCCGATGTTCGAAACTATCGTCAAGCATGTGCCGAAGCCGAACCTAGACACCAAGGGCGAGTTCAAGATGCTCGCCACGCTGCTCGACCGCGATCCGTTCCTCGGCCGTATCCTGACCGGCCGGATCGAGAGCGGCACGCTCAACGTCAACATGCCGATCCGGGCAATGGACGTGAATGGCAATGTCGTCGAGGACGGCCGCGCGACCAAGGTGTTTGCCTTCCGCGGGCTTGACCGCACGCCGGTCGAAACGGCGCAGGCAGGTGACATCGTCGCTATCGCTGGGCTGGTGAAGGCGACCGTCTCCAACACGATCGGCGAGCCGACCATCGCCGAGCCGCTCCATGCGCGCGAAATCGACCCGCCGACGCTGGCGATGAGCTTCGCCGTCAACGACAGCCCCTTCGCCGGCAAGGACGGCGACAAGGTGCAAAGCCGGGTGATCCGCGACCGTTTGGAGCGCGAGGCGGAAGGCAATGTCGCGATCAAGGTCAGCGAAACCCAGGGTGGCGACGCCTTTGAGGTCGCCGGGCGCGGCGAGCTGCAGCTCGGCGTCCTCATCGAGACCCTGCGCCGTGAGGGCTTCGAACTGTCGATCAGCCGCCCGCGCGTGCTGTTCCGTGACGGAGCGCAAAGTGCATCTGGGGGCCGCGAGGAGCCGTACGAGACGGTGGTGATCGACGTCGACGACGAATTTTCCGGCACGGTCATCGACAAGATGGCGATGCGCAAGGCGGAGATGACCGACATGCGCCCGTCGGGCGGCGGCAAGACCCGGCTGACCTTCTCGGCCCCGTCGCGCGGCCTGATCGGCTATCATGGCGAATTCCTGTCCGACACGCGCGGCACCGGCATCATGAACCGGCTGTTCGAGAAATACGGACCTTACAAGGGCCCGATCAGCGGCCGGCAGAACGGCGTGCTGATCTCGATGGAGCAAGGCCCGGCGGTGGCCTATGCGCTGAGCGCGCTGGAAGATCGCGGGATCCTGTTCATCACGCCCGGCGAGATGCTCTACGAGGGCATGGTGATTGGCGAGAATGCCAAGGTCCAGGACCTTGAGGTCAACCCGCTGAAATCGAAACAGCTCACCAATTTTCGCGCGTCCGGCCCCAAAGATGAAGGCATCCGCCTGACCCCGCCGCGGCGGATGACGCTGGAGCAGGCGATCGCTTATATCCAGGACGACGAGCTGGTCGAGGTCACGCCCAAGGCGATCCGCATCCGCAAACGCTTCCTCGACCCGCACGAGCGGAAGCGGGAATCGCGGAAGATGGAAGCAGCCTAGGCTTCCGCCGTTTCAAAAAGGGGCCGACGATGACTTTTGCCCGCGTCGGAATATTCGATACAGGTGGTCGGCCGGTTGATCCGGTCGTGACCCTGTTTCGTGACCGAATCACGCCAAAATTTGAAACGCTGGATGGGTTCCTCGGCTATCAGGCGTTTGTTGAGCCGGGCGCGAGCCGATACGTCGGCATCTCCTATTGGGATTCGCTCGCTCATCTCCAAGCAAGCGAGGAGGTCGCCGCTGGCGCTCGAAAAGAAGCAGCCGTGCTTGGTGCACTGGTCGTCGGCGATCCAATGATCGTCCGGCAGGCGTTCGACACTCGAAAAGCGGTGTTTTGATTTAACGGGAATGCCTGGCCGCGTAGCGGTCGGCAATGTCCCGGGCGATGAGGCCGATCGCCACCGACGCCACGAAGCTGACGAGCACGCCGATTCCGAACAGGATCTGGCTGGTTTGCCTGCAGTCCTCGCCGCGCGGGCACCAGCGAATGACCACGCCGCTAACCACGGCCAGTAGCGCGAGCATGGCAAGCGCAGCCATGGCGATGCCGATCTTCGCGCTTCGATTGGGCTTCAGGAGGCTCATTCGGTCCCCAGCGTGAGGTTTTGCAGCCGAGCGACCATAGTCACCTGATTATCCAAAGCTAGCCCGGCCTTGCTCCGATCAGGCGCAACCCTCGACGAGCTGAATGCTCGAATCTCCTGCATGGATCGTCTCGACCTTGCCGTTCACGTCGGTTTCGAAGCGGACGCCGCTTTTCTCCGGCTTGAGCCAATAGGTCAGATATTCCGCCGGTGGTGCCTCATAATGGTTCGGCTCGACCTTGAGCTCGGTGCCATAGGCCTTGCGCACTTCCTCGTCAGTCGAGCCGACATGGATGCCGCGCGGCGTGACGACCGCGCTCGGTTCGCTGGCCGAGATCCGTTTCAGCTTGCCGTCATCGAACATGAAAAAGAGTCCGAGGAGGGCATCGTCCACGCCGACCAACTCCTGACAGGTGCCTTCATTGTCGATGAAATTGCCCTGCAACTCGACGTGGAGCACCTTCGACACCTGCGCGCGTGTCATGCCGATCCGCACCGGGCCCCAGCCAGAGGGCGTGAGTTTCCAATCGTGGGTGGGCGCAGAGGTGGTCGCCAGGACGGCCGCAAAAACCGCCAGCAACTTCACTTCGCCATCTCCAAAACCAATTTCCATTCCTCGTCACGCACGGGAGCGACCGAAAGGCGCGACTGGCGGATCAGTTCCATCTTGGCCAGCCTCGGCTCGGCCTTGATCGCCGCCAGCGTCACCGGCTTGGCCAGCGCGCGGACCGGCTCGACCGGCACCTTGACCCAGGTGCCCTCTTCGCCGTCAGGCTGGCCGGGCCCTGTGATCTTCATGATGCCGACCACCGCCCGCTCATCCATGCTGTGATAAAAGAGCGCCTGGTCGCCGGCCTTCATCGCCCGGAGGTGGAGCCGGGCGGCATTATTGCGGACGCCGTCCCACATAGTGCCGCCATCGCGAACTAGATTATCCCAGCTGTAGCTGCCCGGCTCGGATTTCATCAGCCAATAGGCCATTGGTCGAAAACTCCTCAAAATTGCGCTTAGCGAGGGATGCGGCAGTGGGGAAGTCAGGAAAAGCCGCAGAAATCTGTCAATTTGTTCAGAGTTCCGGTCATTCACCCCGTGATGGGCTCGACTCATCGCCGTAACGATTGCGGCATCGCACACAATCCTTATGTGCACTGCAACAAATTAATCAGCGGGTGGGTCCGCACATGCTTCCGGTTTGAAGCGGGACCCCGGGGCAAGACGGACGAGCCCTCCGCGATCGCCAGTAGCAATGGTTGCTTCACTTTTTCGCGATCGACGGACGGACGGCCGCCATAGTTAGAGCAAAGATTGAAGAAGATTTTGGGTGCCGGCAGTGCGTCGGCGATCGCTGCTGTCCTGTTGCTAGGCGTCAGCAGCTCGGGCCAGGCCTTGGCCCAGCAAGTCAACAACCTGCCGGTGGTCCAGGCGGTGGTGCAAACCGCCGCCGCGGTTGCCGGCCCGGATGCGGCCGGCCCGGTCGTCGCGTTCGGATCGGACGCGGCCGTCGCGCGCGAGGCCAATGTCCTGCAAAAGGCCGGCTGGCCTCTTTATGCGCTCGTCGACCGGTTCGCGACCGGCGCGCCGCTAACCGACGAAGCCAATTGCGTAGCGGTCGCGGTCTATCATGAGGCGCGGGGCGAAAGCCTGGAAGGCCAGATGGCAGTTGCCAAGGTGATCATGAACCGGGCCGCCTCGGGCGTCTATCCGGCCAGCTGGTGCGGTGTGGTCAAGCAGCCGGCCCAGTTCTCGTTCGTCCGCCGCGGGCGCTTTCCGTCCGTCGACCGGACGTCCGACGCATGGCGCAAGGCGCTCGGCGTTACCCGCCTGGCGGTCGCCAATGCGGTGCAGAGCGTCCCCACCGACTGCCTGTGGTACCATGCCACCTATGTCGCGCCGCGCTGGCGTAACCACCTGACCCGGGTCAACAAAATCGGCGCCCACATTTTTTACCGCGCTTAACGCACGCGTTTTCCATCAGCCCGTCGCATCGCTGAATCATTCTGGCGTTAACCCGCTCAACGGGGGATTCGCTTAACGGCTCGATTCAAGCAGCATCCCATTCAAGGATAAGGATTTATCCAGGCTGGGAGGGCCTTGGGCGGTGATGAAGATCCTGATCGTCGAAGACGACGTCCAGCTGGCGACGACGCTCAAATATCTGGTCGAGGACAACCCGCGCTACCGGGTCGTCGCCACCGCCGACGATCTCGACAGCGCCGTCGCCGCCGCCACCGAACATTTACCCGACCTGGCGCTGGTCGACCTGCGCCTCGCCCATGGCACGACCGGCTTTTCGGTTGCGGTGCGGATGAGCGATTTCGACATTCCCTGCTTCTTCATCACCGGCAGGGCGCCCGACTTCCCGATGCCCGACCTGGCACTGGGCTGCCTGATGAAGCCGTTCACCGCCGAGGATATCCACCGCAGCCTCGCCGCCGCTGAAGATTTGATGCGGGGCCGCGAGGCGCTCCGACCGCGGATGCCGGTTAACTTGACACTTTACGACAAGGTCGACGATGAGGGCGGCCAACAGCAGCCCGGCTTCATTCCCTCGCGGCGCTCGCTCAAGACCCGGCTCGAACATTGGATCGCTGGGACCCAGCATTGACGGTTCGATTTGCCCCCCGAATGCGGGGCAACGGTGACCGGGTGGCGTCGTCGGGGGATGACGCCACCCGGCACTAGCTTTCCGGCTACAAACGCATCACGCCCTTGCGTGGCTCGCGCTGGCCGTAAGTCTCGACCGTCAGGCTCGCGCCAGCTTCCTGCAGCGCCTGGCGGCGGCCTTCGATCGAGGTGTTGAGCTGGATCATCTCGAACCGGTGGATTTTTTCGAAGGCCGGATGGGCGAGGACCCGCTCGACCAGTCGTGCCACTCGCGGCCAGCGCGACGGATCGGGGCTGAATCCGGTGTAGGCGGCGTTGCGGAAGAAGCTGGCGATCGAAATGTCGGCCAGGCCCATGTCACCGAACAGGAAACCATCATCCGGCAGCTCGGCCTCGAGATAGTCGAGCGCGGCGGGGATTTCGGTGGTCAGTGACCGTTCGATCCGGTCGGGGTCGCCCGGCTCTCCCCATACGCGGGGATGGACCATTTTTGGGTAGAACAAGCCCCAGATGAACACGTCGCCAAGCCGAGTATCGGCAAATTCCTCGAGCCAGCGGGCCTTGGCGCGCTGCTTCGGGTCCTTTGGCATCAGCGGCGGATCGGGAAAGGCCTCGTCGAGATATTCGGCGATGACCGTGGAATCGGTCAGCACCAGCCCGTCGTCGATCAGCACCGGGATGCGGCACAGCGGGCTCATCCGGCGGAACTCGTCATTGCCGAAGAAAGGCGTGATCGGGTCGACCTCATAGTCGAGACCCTTCAGCTCCATGCACACCAGCACTTTGCGGACATAAGGGCTGACGAAACTGCCGATGATTTTCATGGGGCGGTGATGCGCCGCCGAGGTCGGGCGTTCAAGTCGAAGCTGCCGAAAGGAGCATCGCTTCCGCCGAACTGTCCCCCGGACAGTTACGGAAGCGATGGATGCCCGACGAGGATTCGAACCTCGATTGACGGAGTCAGAGTCCGTAGTCTTACCATTAGACGATCGGGCAATCGCTGAGGGCGGGCAGATAGAAAGCACCGCCCAAACCGTCAACCCATCCTAACCGAAATTGCGCCGAAAAGGCAGCCAGTTGCGCGCCAAGCTTCATTCAGGTTAAGCTGAAGCCAAGTCAGCCATCCGAGACAATCGGGCGGCCAAGGATAGAAATGGGCGTGTGACGATGGCGCAGCAAGTCGCCAGTGGGCCGAGCCCCCGCTTCGAGGGACCGGCCGGCGGAATGAAACCGCCGCCCCGCAGGGGCCACCAGCGCGATATCTATGGCGCGCTCGATCTTGGAACCAACAATTGCCGCCTGTTGATCGCCCGCCCGAGCGACGGTGGCTTCACCGTGCTCGACGCCTTCTCGCGGATCGTCCGCCTGGGCGAAGGTCTGTCGACCAGTGGCAAGCTGACGCAGGGCTCGATGGACCGCGCAGTCGACGCGCTGGCGGTGTGCGCCGACAAGCTTCGCCGGCGGCATGTGACCTTGGCGCGATCGGTGGCGACTGAGGCCCTGCGGCGCGCAGTCAATGGCCGGGAATTCGCCGCCAGGGTCAAGCATGAGACCGGTATCGCGCTCGAAATCATCGCTCCGCAGGAAGAGGCGCGGCTGGCGGTGCTCGGCTGCCACAAGCTGCTCGAACCTGGCGACGGCCCGGCGCTGATCTTCGACATTGGTGGTGGCTCGACCGAGCTGGTGCTGGTCGAACCGGGCGAACCGCACCCCCGCATCCGAGCCTGGTGGTCGGCGCCGTGGGGCGTCGTGTCGCTGACCGAGAGCGAGGGCAGGGCGGCGATCGAGGGCCCGGACCGGGTCAAGGCCTATGAGCGGATGCGCGAGCGGGTCCATCGCAGCTTCGCCCATTTCGTCGAAATGCTGCCGGCCAAGCTGGAGAATGTCCGGTTGCTCGGCACCAGCGGCACGGTGACGACGCTGGCCAGCGTCCACCTGTGCCTGCCGGCTTATGACCGGCGGTTGATCGACGGCCTGCATGTGCCGGTCGGCGACATGCGCCGGATCTCGGCGATGATCGCGGAAATGGACCTGGAGCAGCGCTGCGGCCTGCCCTGCATTGGCGCCGAACGGGCCGATATGGTGGTGGCGGGGTGCGCGATCTTGGAGGCCATTCTCGACATCTGGCCGGCCGAAGTGCTGGGGATTGCCGACCGCGGCATCCGTGAGGGCATATTGCGCTCGCTGATGGCGCGCGACGGCTACCAGCTGTGACCCGGCTGAAGTCCGCCAAGGGGCGCAAGGTCAGCTCGACCCGCTGGCTCGAGCGGCAGCTCAATGATCCCTATGTGAAACGGGCCAAGGCCGAGGGCTATCGCAGCCGTGCCGCTTACAAGCTGATCGAGCTCGACGAGAAATATGGGCTGCTAAAGGGGGTCAAGGCGGTGGTCGACCTTGGTATCGCCCCGGGCGGCTGGAGCCAGGTCGTCCGGCGGCAGTCCAAGACGGCCAAGATCGCCGGAATCGACCTGCTGCCGACCGACCCGATCGACGGCGTCGCCATCCTGCAGATGGACTTTATGGACGAGGACGCTCCGGCGAAGCTGCGCGAGGCGATCGGCACTGACGAAGTCGACCTGGTGATGTCTGACATGGCCGCCAACACCGTCGGCCATCCCCAAACCGACCACCTTCGGACCATGACGCTGGTCGAGGCGGGGATGGAGTTCGCCTGCGAAGTGCTGCGCCCCGGTGGCGCCTATGTTGCCAAGGTGCTGGCAGGCGGGGCGGATAACAACCTCGTCGCCGAGCTGAAGCGCCATTTTGCGAGCGTGAAACATGCCAAGCCGCCCGCCAGCCGCAAGGATTCGAGCGAATGGTATGTCATCGCCCAGGGGTTCAAGGGCCGCAGCGGCGGCTGACTAGATCGCTTCGGTCAGCTGCGCCGTTGCGGGGATTGAGGTGCCGCTGCCAGCGGCGTTGATCTGCCGCCACGCTTGGGCCAGCCGTTCGACTACCTCTGACAGGACGGGAACGGGCAGGGCAAAGGGCAGCCGGACGAAGCGCTCGAACGCCCCGCCGACCCCGAACCTGCTGCCTGGCGCAATGCGGACGCCGAGGTCGTGCGCCGCCACGGCAAGTGCCGAGCTGACCGGGCGCGGCAGCTCGGCCCAGGCCGAAAGGCCGCCCGGCGGCACGTCGACCTTCCAGTCGGGCAGCAAGTCGCCAACCAGCCGCAGCAAATGGTCGCGCTGCTCGCGGATCGCCTGGCGCCGCTCGTCGAGGATGGTTTCGGGACGGCGAAGCAGGGCGGTGGCAGCAAGCTGCTCGAGGATCGGGCTGCCCATATCATTGGCGGCGCGGGCGGCGCTGAGTGCGGCGACGATGTCGCGGCCGGCGCGGATCCAGCCCATCCGAAGGCCGCCCCAAAAGCTTTTGCCCATCGATCCGAGAGAAAGGACATGCTCTTGCTGGTCGAACGCCGCCAGGGAGATGGGCCGCGGCACATCGAGCCACAGGTCGATCATCGTCTCGTCGACCATTAGGTGGCAGCCGCTTCGGGCCGCTACCTCGGCCATGCGCTGGCGGCACTCGCGGTCCATCAACCGCCCGGTCGGATTGTGGAAGTCCGGCAGCAGATAGGCGAGTTTCGCGCCGCTGTGGCGGATGGCCGACTGCCATTGTTCGGCGTCCCAGCCCGAATCCGGAAGATTGACCGCCACCGGCTGGCAGGAGGCGGCGCGGATCGCTTCGATCGCCTTGGAATAGGTCGGATGGTCGATCACCACTGGATCGCCGGGGCGGGCGAGCAGGGCCAGTAGCAGGACCAGCCCGTGCTGGGCGCCCTGGGTGACCAAAATCTGCTCCGGGTCGGTCGGGACGCCATGGTGCGCGTAACGGTCGGCAATTACCGCGCGGAGGACGGGGAGGCCGGCGGGCTCGTAACCGATCGTCGGCAAATAACGCGGCAGCTCGGCCAGCGACTCGGCATAGGCGGCGTGAACCTCTTTCGGCGCGGGCAACGCAGCAATCGAAAAATCGATTTCCGCCTCACCGGTAAGGTGGGCGGGGTCCTCCGGAAGGTCGTGCGGCAGGCGGGTGATGCTGCCCGATCCGTGTCGGCTGGCGATGAAGCCGAGGTCGCGAAGCTCGCCATAGGCCGTCGCCACGGTCGTCCGGCTGACGTCCAGTGCCGAGGCCAGGTTGCGCTCGCCCGGAAGTCGCAGGCCGATTGGCAGCCGGCCGTCGAGGATCAACAGGCGAAGCGCCTGCTGGATCTGGCGGTAGGCAGGGCCGCGCGTCGAATCCGCCTGCCATCCGCCCATCAGGCGCGAGAGCGAAGTGGCACCAATTTTCCTGCCAATCATCAGGCCACTTTGCCAGAAGTGGCCATATATTGCAAGGCCGCTTTGCGAAATAATGGTGCCATGATACGCAGATTGATCCAGCTCTTCCTCGGCCTTGCATTATACGGCCTGTCCATCGGCTTCGTCATCCGTTCTGGCCTTGGCGGCAATCCGTGGGACGTCTTCCACCAGGGAGTTTCGGGCCATTCGGGCATCAGCCTCGGGACCGTCATCATCATTACCGGCGCATTAGTCCTGCTGCTGTGGATTCCGCTGCGCCAGCGCCCGGGCATCGGCACGATCAGCAATGTGTTCATGATCGGCATCTTCGCCGATGTGGGTCTGTGGCTGCTCCCGCCCGCGCCCTCCCTGCTTTGGGCCTGGGCAATGCTGTCTACCGGTGTCCTGCTCAACGGCATTGCCGGCGGCGCCTATATCGGTGCGGGCCTCGGGCCGGGACCGCGCGACGGGCTGATGACCGGACTGGTCAAGCGCACCGGCGGATCAGTTCGCGTGATCCGTACCGGCATCGAGATGGTTGTGCTGGCGACTGGGTGGATGCTTGGCGGTACGGTCGGCATCGGCACGGTGATTTACGCCGTGGCGATCGGCCCCATCGTCCATCGCACTCTTCCGTTTTTCACCATTGTCGACCGTCCGGAGGATGACTGCGTGGCGGTTAACGCCAGTCCTTGTCCGCAGGCCGGCCAGGCCTGAGCTAGCCTTTTTTCCTCGCCGCCTCGATCGCGCTCTTCAGCGCGTCATAACCGACCGCGGCATTCATCACGCGGTCGCCGACCACGAACAGCGGCGTTCCGGTCGCGCCCAACTGGCTGGCCAATGACATGTTGGCACGAAGCTCGGCCTCCTGTGCCGGATCCTCGCCAGGCTGGGACGGGATGCCGGCGGCCTTCGCGGCGATAGCGATCGTGTCTGGACCGGGCCGTCCGGCGGCATAGAGCGCATCGTGATATTGGGTGAACTTGCCGGCCTTTGAGGCGGCCAGCGAGACACGTGCGGCATCCAAGCTGTCAGGACCAAGGATCGGCAGTTCGCGATAGACCACGCGAAGGTCCTTTTCCTCCTTTATCAGCCGCTCGATATCGGGATTGCTCATGCGGCAATAGCCGCAGGCGTAATCGAAGAAGTAGGTGAGGGTGACAGCGGGCTTTTCGGCGCCCTTCCAGCTCGAGAAGAAGGGCCGTTCGAGCGACGCCCGGATCGGCTGCAGCGTCTCGGCATATCGCTTGTCTTGCAGTGCCTGCCCGGCGTCGATGATGATTTCCGGATTGGCGACCAATGTCTCGCGCACCATGCGTTCGCCAAACACAGAGGGACCGGCGAGAAACAGTCCGCCGGCGGTCAAGGCCGCGCCGACCACTCCGCCCACGATCGCCGGCACCCAGCCGGCACTATTCTTTTGGCTCACGGTATTTTTTGTCCTTCTTCAGCGCGGCTTCGGAAACCATGGCGATATCCTGGGCACGAAGATAGTCCGGCGTACCCTGGGGCAGCCCGGCCATGGCCATCCGGGCGCTGGCCAGCGCGATCTTGTTTTCGCCCTCTAGGTTGCTGCGCTCGGCGGTGGCCAGGGCGGCGCGAGGTTCATCACCCTCGCGATCATAGACAATCCCCAGTTGGTACCAGGCGAAGGGATTGTCATTGTCGCGGTTGACCGCATTCTTGAGGATTTGCTTGGCCTCGTCGAAATTCTTGAGGTCTTCCGACGCGACCAGCGCATGGCCCAGCATCACCGCGATCATCGGCATGTCGGGCGCCTTGGCGACCGATTTGCGCAGCGGAGCGATCGCTTCCTTGGGATGGCCACCTTCGAGCAGGATTTGCCCCTTCAGCTCCAGGAAGAAGGGATCGTCGGGCGCGGTCGCCAGCAGCGCGTCCGCCTCGGCATTGGCTTTGTCGGGATAGGCGCCCAAGTGATAAGCATAGGCCCGGGCATAATGGGCCGGCACGCTCTGGTCGCTTTCGGGATAGAATTTGGTTGCTTCGGTGGGCGTCACATAGCCGATCAGCTTGGCCTTGACCCGCTGAAACCGGGCCTCAAGCGCGGGATCGGGCTTGCGATTCCAGGCCGGATCCTTCTCGTAAATCTGGGTGAGCGCCTGGATGCGCTCCTGCGACAGCGGGTGGGTGCGGTCGTAGCTGTCCGTGGCGTAAATCGCCAGGCGATACTCCTGGCTCTGCAGCTTCTTGAAGAATTCGAGGCTGCCTCGCCCGCTGATCCCGGCCTTCGACAGATAGGAAGCACCGGCGAGATCGGCGCTCGATTCCTGGGCCCTGCTGAAGGCCAGGAACTGGCCCTGCGCCGCCTGCTGGCCGGCCGCGAAAATGCCAATGCCGGCATCGCCGGCGCCGGCCGCGATGGCCGCTGCGCCGAGCACCAGGCTGAGGATCGAGATGACCGTCGCCTGCTTGACGCCTTCGTAGATGCGGATCGAGTGGCCGCCGGCAACGTGGCCGAGCTCATGGGCGATGACGCCCTGGAGCTGGTTGACGTTGTCGGCCGAAGTCAACAGGCCGCTATGGATGTAAACCACCTGCCCCGTGGCGACGAAGGCGTTGATCGAGTCGTCCCGCAGGAGCACGACCTTGACGCTCTTGGGGTCCAGCCCGGCAGCATCGATCAACGGCGTGCTGATTTGCTTGAACAGCAGCTCGGTTTCACTGTCCCGCAACAATTCCTGCGCCGACGCAGGTTGAGCGGCGGCAAAGAACAGCAAAATGCCGACCATCATGATCCGGATCAGGCGGGTCATGAGGCCATGTCCCACTGGCTGCCTGAACCGCGAATGAAAGCCGGCCCATGACATGGTCATTTGGGCCGGCTTCATCCGTCAGCCGGCCTTAACCGAAGGTCCGCTGCCACCAGCCGCGGCGCGGTTCGCCATCGCCGAGAGCGTCTTCATTGTCCGCTTCGGGCGTTGCGGCCGCTGCCTGCCGCTTCGAGGCCGGCCTGGCTTCGACCGCGGCCTCATCGGCTTTCTTCTTGGGGCGGGTGCGCTTTTTCGGCTTTTCTTCGGCTTCGGGCTCGGCCTCGGCGACAGGTGCAACTTCGACCGGTTCGGCGGGAGCGGCCTCAGCCTCGCCTGCCTCATCGACCTTTTTGCGGGCACGGGGGCGACGACGTAACTTGGGCTTGTCCTCGCTCTCGGGCTCGGCCTCTGCTGGCGCCGGTTCCTCGGAGACAGGAAGGTCGGACATCGGCGGCTCGTCGGGCGAAACCTCAGTTTCTGCGGCGGTTTCGCTGCGTCCCTTGCGTCCGCGGCCGCCACGGCGACCGCGCTTCGACCTGGACCTGGCCTCGGACTCTTCGGTTTGCTCCTCGGCGCCTAAGGCCTCGGCTTCCGGCGCTTCTTCGGCGGTTTCGGGCAAGGATTCACCCTCGCCCCCTTCGCCATCTCGCCGGCGGCCACGACCGCCACGACGGCGGCGGCGACGACGGCGTGCGCCACGGTCGCCATCATCTTCGTCACGGGCCGGGCGAGCCGCTTCTTCTTCGTCCGCCTCGTCCTCGTCGACCTCGGGAAGATATTCGTCTTCCTCTTCCTCGACGATTGGCGCCATCACCGGCCGCTCCTTGGGCACCGGGCGTGGGCCCGAGCTTTCGACGGTCATGCGGGCGCCTTCGAAGCTTTCCTCGATGGCGATTTCGACCGTCACGCCATAGCGGTCCTCAATCTCGGCCAGCTCGGCGCGCTTGCGGTTGAGGACGTAGATCGCAGCCTCGCTGCCGGCGCGGAGCGTGATGCGGTCACCGCGGCCGCGGGCGGCCTCGTCTTCAATGATCCGGAGCGCACTAAGGCCGGACGAGGAAGCCGTCCGCATCAGGCCGGTGCCTTCGCAATGCGGGCAAGCCTTGGTCGACGCCTCGAGCACGCCGGTGCGTAGGCGCTGGCGGCTCATTTCCATCAGGCCAAAGCTGGAAATGCGGCCGACCTGGATGCGGGCGCGGTCGTTTTTCAGCGCCTCCTTCATCGCCTTTTCGACCTTCCGGACATGGCTGTTCTGTTCCATGTCGATGAAGTCGATGACGACGAGGCCCGCCATATCGCGCAGGCGGAGCTGGCGGGCGATTTCGGCCGCCGCCTCCAGGTTGGTGGCGAAGGCGGTCTGCTCGATATTATGCTCGCGGGTCGAACGGCCCGAGTTGATGTCGATGCTGACCAAAGCCTCGGTCGGGTTGATCACCAGATAACCGCCCGATTTCAGCTGGACGACCGGCTGGTACATGGCGGTGAGCTGGTCCTCGACGCCGTAGCGCTGGAACACCGGGGTCGGATCGACAAATTGCTTCACCCGCCGGACGTGGCTCGGCATCAGCAGCTTCATGAAGCCGCGGGCGGCCTTGTAACCCTCATCACCCTCGACCACGACTTCGCCGATATCGCGGTGATAAAGATCGCGGATCGCGCGCTTGATGAGATCGCTGTCGCGATAAATCAGCGCCGGCGCCGAGGAGGCGAGCGTCTTTTCACGAATTTCGTCCCACAGGCGGGCGAGGTAATCGAAGTCGCGCTTGATCTCGACCTTGGTGCGCGACAGGCCGGCGGTGCGGACGATCAGGCCCATGGTCGAGGGCAGCTTCAAGTCGGAGATGATCGACTTCAGCCGCTTGCGGTCGGCGCCGTTGGAAATCTTCCGGCTGATGCCGCCACCATGCGAGGTGTTGGGCATCAACACGCAATAGCGGCCGGCCAGCGACAGATAGGTGGTAAGGGCGGCGCCCTTGTTGCCGCGCTCTTCCTTGACCACCTGGACCAGCAGCACCTGGCGGCGCTGGATCACATCCTGGATCTTGTAGCGGCGGCGCAGCGCCTGGCGCTTGCGGCGAAGCTCTTCCGCGGCGCTTTCATCGACCGGCGAGCGAGCCGATCCGGTGCCGACTTCGGCGGCATCGTCGCCATTGGCTTCGGGGTCGCCCATATCTTCGCCGGCGTCGTCCGCTTCGGCCTCGTCCTCATCGTCGTAATCGGCGCCGCGCAGCCGCTCTTCCTCGGCGGCATGAGCCGCTTCCTCGGCGAGCAAGGCGTCGCGATCAGCCTTGGGGATCTGGTAATAATCGGGATGGATTTCGCTAAAAGCGAGGAAGCCATGGCGATTTCCGCCATAGTCGACGAACGCCGCCTGCAGCGACGGTTCGACCCGTGTCACCTTGGCGAGATAGATATTACCTTTGAGCTGCTTATGCTCCGAGGATTCGAAATCAAATTCCTCGATGCGGTTTCCCTTGGCGACGGCAACCCGGGTCTCCTCCGGGTGGCGCGCGTCGATTAGCATGCGCATTGACATTGAAAATTCTCCGGGCGCGCAGGCCGGCCCTTGGTCGGCGGCGCGCGATACTGAGGGCCATCGCCGGTGTGGCGGTGGCGCGATGTGCGGAAATTGCCTCTGCTGCCTGCTGCCCCGCGATCATCGTCGCGACCGACGCGCGGCCAAGCTCGCAATCGAGCATGGCAATGGCGTCCTGTGGCATCATGCAGCGTCAACCTTGAATGCCGCGATTCCGATGGGACGCGACGACCACCCTTCCGACGCTCGGAAAGGCAATTCCGGTTAGCATCGGTGCCGCCGCCCCGCAACCGCGGGTGTCAAAAATTCGCTCAAAGCCGCCCTTGGCGACCGACGCTTCGCCACGTAACCTTCGCTGATGGAGCGCAAGCGCCGCAACGGGCTGATCATTTGCGGGGCATTGCTGGCGGCCTCGGCGCTGTTGGCACTGGCCGTGGCAAAGGTCCGCACCGGAACCACGGGCGACACCACCGCGCTGGTCGGTGAGGCGCGGACCGGCGGCCTGACCCTGGCGCTGCCCGACGCGGTCAAGGATGTCCGGGTGCGCGAAGCGCGCCTTCCCGGCCGGCCGATCGTGCTGATCGATCCCGGCCATGGCGGCCGCGACCCGGGGGCGCCTGGCGTGTCCGGCACTTCCAAGGAGAAGGATCTGACACTGGTGATGGCCCAGGAACTTGCCGATCTGCTGGAGCAGCGTGGCCGCGTCCGGGTGGCGCTGACCCGCGAGAGTGACAAATATCTGTCGCTGGAGGAGCGGGCGGCGGTCGCCCGGCACCTCCATGCCGCGCTGTTCCTGTCGCTGCACATGGACAGCGCGCCCAATCCGCTGGCCAAGGGCGCGACGGTCTATTCGCTGTCCGATGTCGCTTCGAGCGCCGAGGCAGCCCGCTTCGCGGCCGCCGAGAATCGCGACGACACCGCGCTGTCGAGCGAAGGCGACGACAGCGTCCGCGCGCTTTTGGCCGACGTCGCCCTGCGCGAGCAGATGGAGCAATCGGCCGGCTTTGCCGAGCGGATGTTGGGCAGGGCGGCGGGCCGGGTCGAGCTGCGCCCCCGGCCGCATCAATTCGCCGCCTTTCACGTCTTGCGCCGCGCCGAAACGCCGGCGGTGCTGATCGAAGCGGGATACATCAGCAACGCCGACGACGAAGCCAAGCTGATGACCAAGGAGGGAAGGGCGCCGCTGGTCCTGGCTTTGGCCCAGGCCGTCGAGGCCGACCTGGCGACACGCATGACGCCGTAACAGAGCGGGTTTCGCGGCCCATCGGAAGCGGCTAGACAAGCGCCGACAATGAAGCTCCCCACCATCCAGATCCCTGAAATCAAGATCCCCGAGATCAACATCCCCTGGATCAAGATTCCCAATTTGGTGGTCTTCAACCATCGGGTCCATCAATGGATCGACCCCTGGTTCGAGAACGTATGGGTGCGCCGCCTGACCATAGGCGGAGTCGCCGGCCTGCTGTTCGGGGCATTGGTATTCGTCTATTTCGCGACCGGACTGCCGACGTCGGAGAAATTGCTGGCCTACCAGCCACCGTTGCCGACCAATGTCCGCGGCTATGACGGCAATCCGGTGCAGACCTTCGCCCGGGAGCGGCGGGTCGAGTTCTCTTATGACGAATATCCGCCGCTGGTCGTCCACGCCTTCATCTCAGCCGAGGACAAGACCTTTTTCAGCCATGGCGGCATCGATTATCCCGGCTTGGTCGGCGCGGTGTTCGACTATACGACCAAGTCGGTCACCGGCGGGCGAGCCAAAGGCGGGTCGACCATCACCCAGCAGGTCGCCAAATATCTGCTGCAGGACGACACCTATGCGGTGAGCCGCAAGATCCGCGAGGCGATCCTGGCCTTCCGGCTGGAAGACACGCTGTCGAAGCCGCAGATATTGGAGCTCTACCTCAATTCGATCTTCCTCGGCCGCAACGCCTATGGCGTGCAGGCCGCCAGCCGCGCCTATTTCGACAAGGATGTCGGCGACCTGACGCTGCCCGAGGCGGCCTATCTGGCCGTCTTGCCCAAGGCGCCGAGCAATTATGACCCTGTGCGCGCCACCGCCAAGGCGCTTGCCCGGCGCAACTATGTGCTCAACGAGATGGCCAGCAACGGCTACATCACCGAGGCGCAGCGCGCCGCCGCGGCGGCAACCCCGCTCGGCACGATCCGCTACGGCAGCAGCGCCAAATTCCGCGACCAGGGCGGCTATTTCATGGAAGAGGTCCGCCGCGACCTGATCAAGCGCTTCGGCGAACAGGCCGATGACGGTCCCAACAGCGTCTACGCCGGCGGCCTGTGGGTCCGCACCTCGATGGTGCCGAAGATGCAGGACGCCGCCGCCGACGCACTGCGCGAAGGCCTGGCTCGATTTGACGGTGGCCGTGGCTGGCGCGACACCGGCCTCAGCGTCGACGTCAATGGCGACTGGCAGACCCAGCTTCGGGTCGCCGCGCTGGGCACCGGCTTCCCCGACTGGAAAAAAGCAGTGGTGCTCGACAAGGCAGGCACCAGCGCGCGGATCGGCTTTCCCGACGGCTCGACTGGTTACCTTCCCGCTTCGAACGCGGTGCAGCCGGTGCGGGGCGTGGGCGACACGGCGTTCGGTGCGCTCCGTCCAGGCATGATCATCATCGTCAAGCAAGAAGGGCCGGGCAGCTATGCGCTCCGCTCGATCCCGGAGATCGGCGGCGGATTCCTCGTCGAGGAAGTGCATACCGGCCGGGTGATGGCGATGCAGGGCGGGTTCGACGTGATCGGATCGTCTTACAACCGCGCCACACAGGCGCTTCGGCAGCCGGGATCGGCGTTCAAGCCGGTTGTCTATGTCACCGCACTGGAAAACGGCATGACCCCGGCCTCGATCATCGTCGATGCGCCGTTCTGCGTCTGGCAGGGTGCCGGGCTGGGGAACAAATGCTTCCGCAACTTCGATGGCAAATATAGCGGGCCGAAGACGATGCGCTGGGGCGTCGAGCAGTCGCGCAACCTGATGACCGTCCGCGCCGCGTCCGAGACCGGCATGGACAAGGTTGTCGCCAATGCCGCCAAGCTGGGGGTCGGCAAATACGACCACTATCTGTCGATCGCGCTGGGCGCGGGCGACACCACCGTCCAGCGGCTGGTCAACGCCTATGCGATCCTCGCTAATGGCGGCCGCTCGGTCACGCCGACGCTGGTCGACTATGTCCAGGACCGCAACGGCAAGGTCATCTATCGGACCGACAACCGCTGCCAGGTGATGGAAGAGGATAATGGCGGGGCCTGCAACGGCGCCGACTGGGACGGCAAGGCGATGCCGCGCCCGCCGTCGCGCTCACGGCAATTGCTCGATGCCCAGGCCTCCTACCAGATGGTCCACATCATGGAGGGCGTGATCGAGCGCGGCACCGCAACGGTGCTGCGCGATCTTGACCGGCCAATGTTTGGCAAGACGGGCACGACGTCCGGCCCAACCAACGTCTGGTTCATCGGCGGGACGCCCGAAATCGTCGGCGGTGTCTACCTCGGCTATGATCAGCCGCGGCCGATGGGACATGGCGCCCAGGGCGGGCGCATCGCCGCTCCAGTGTTCAAGCAGTTCGCCGAGGTGGCGTTTGCTGGCATGCCGAAGATTCCGTTCGTTGCGCCGCCGGGCATCCGCATGGTCAGGATCGACCGGGTGACCGGCAAGCGGGTGTTCGGCAGCTTCCCGACCGAGGTCGATCCCAAGTCGCAGGTCATCTGGGAGGCGTTCCAGCCCGAGACCGAGCCTCGCCGTTCCTTCCGCCGCAGCGTCGAACTGGCCAAGGCGCAGGAGGATGGAGTAACGGCGCAGCAGGCAGCGTCACCGACCTCCCGACGCGAGCGACCGAACCAGCCAAGGGCGCCGGCCGACAGCGGCGAATTCTTGCAAAGGCAGGGCGGCATCTACTAGGCGGGCGGCGAGCCCGTTTAGAAAGTCATTTCCATGCGCGCCGAAGCGCAAGCCCATATCGATCAGATCAATGCCGCCACCGCGCTGCTTCGCCGGTTCCTCGACTGGGACAAGGCCAACCGGCGCCTGGGCGAGCTCAACGACAAGGTCGAGGACCCGACGCTGTGGGACGATCCCAAGGCGGCGCAGGAAGTGATGCGCGAGCGGCGCCGGCTTGAAGAGGCGATCGGCGCCACCCAGAAGATCGAGACCGAGCTCCAGGATACGGTCGAGTTGATCGAGATGGCCGAGGCCGAGGGCGATGATTCGCTGGTGGACGACGGCGTGCGGTCACTGGGCGAACTCGCCGAGCGGGCCGAGAAGGACAAAGTCGCGGCGCTGCTGGCGGGCGAGGCCGATGCCAACAACAGCTATATCGAGATCAATGCCGGCGCCGGCGGCACCGAGAGCAACGATTGGGCGGGGATGCTGCAGCGCATGTACACGCGCTGGGCCGAGCGCCACCGAATGAAGGTCGAGCTGGTCGACCATCATGCCGGCGAACAGGCCGGGATCAAGTCGGCGACGCTGCTGATCCGCGGTGAGAATGCCTATGGCAACCTCAAAGTTGAAGGCGGGGTTCACCGGCTGGTGCGGATCAGCCCCTACGACAGTTCGGCGCGGCGCCACACCAGCTTCGCATCGGTCTGGGTCTATCCGGAAGTCGACGACGACATCGATATCGGAATCAATGAATCCGAGCTGCGCATCGATACCTATCGTGCGTCGGGCGCCGGCGGGCAGCACATCAACACCACTGACAGCGCGGTCCGCATCACGCACATCCCGACCGGGATCGTTGTCGCCTGCCAGAACGAACGATCGCAGCACAAAAACCGGGCCCAGGCCTACAAGCAGCTGAAGGCCCGCCTGTACGAGGCCGAGTTGCAGAAGCGCGAGGCCGAGGCCGACGTTGCCAACGCCGCCAAGACCGATATCGGCTGGGGGCACCAGATTCGCAGCTATGTGCTGCAGCCCTACCAGCTGGTGAAGGACCTGCGCACCGGTGTCACCTCGACCGCGCCGTCGGACGTGCTCGATGGCGACCTCGACCGGTTCATGGCTGCGGCCCTGTCGCAGCGGGTGACCGGCGAGAAAGTGGACGTCGAGGATGTCGACTAGAGCGTCAGCTCTCCTCCTCTTGCTCTGCCTCGCGGCTTGCCGAGCCGAACCCCATGCCGCGCGCGTCTTTCCTGCCGCAGGCCGTGATGTCGCGCCGATCGTCGGTGACAGCTTCTCGACCGAGGACGCCCGTGACCGGGCCGGGGAGGCTGAAGAGGTGATGCGCCTGGCCGGGGTGGCTCGCGGCATGTCGGTGGCCGACGTCGGTGCCGGGGAAGGCTATTATACGGTGCGCTTGGCACCGCTGGTCGGTCCACGCGGCCGGGTCCTGGCCGAGGACATCATCGGCGAGACCCGCGACCGGCTGGCCCAGCGGGTCGAGCGGGACAATCTCGACAATGTCGCGGTGCGATTGGGCCAACCCGCCAACCCCTTGCTGCCGCCGGGATCGTTCGACCGGATCTTCCTGGTCCACGTCTATCATGAAGTGACCGAGCCGTACGAATTCCTGTGGCATTTGCGCGACGGGCTCAAGCCGGATGGGCTGGTGGTCGTCGTCGATGCCGACCGGCCGGTGAAGCGCCATGGCATGCCACCCAAGCAATTGGCCTGCGAGCTGGAGGCGCTTGGTCTCCAACCGGTCCAGAGCCATCGTCTCGTCGGCAGCGATGCCTATTATATGTCGTTCAGGATCGCCGCCGCGCGTCCGGAGCCGAGCGCGATCAAACCCTGCGCGAAGCGCTAGAGTAGCCCCATCCGCCGCATGCTGCAGCACTGGCTCTCGGCGAAGATCAGGTGATCGAGCACCGCGAGGTCGATCGCCTCGCCGGCCCGCGCCAGCTTGCGCGTGGCGTGATAGTCGGCATCGCTCGGCCTGGCATCACCGCTGGGATGGTTGTGGGCGATGATGACCCCCGCGCTGCCGAGGCGGAGCGCATCGGCGACAATATCGCGCACCGGCAGGGCCACCGAGGCCGGATCCCCAGCATATTGTTCGAGGTGAAGGCAGCGCGTGGCGCCGTCGACATTGGCCACCAATAGCTGTTCGCTCGATTGATCGTCGAAGCTGGAGACAAAGAAGCGGCGCGCGGCCTCATGGCCATTGAGGAGCGCAGGCGATTCGGCACGCTGATACCGCATGGCGTTGAAGCTATGGGAAGCGGTGAATGCGGCCTAAGCCAACTTGGTCCAAGGCGGAGGCAATTCTGGCCTTCAAAGGATGCTGGACGCGGCTTTGCGGAAGGCTAGGGTAGGGCCATGCGCCAATATCTCGACCTGATGCAGCAGATCCTCGACCAAGGCGTCGAGCAGATGGACCGCACCGGTACCGGCACGCTATCGCTGTTCGGCGGGCAGATGCGGTTCGACCTTGCCGACGGGTTCCCGCTGCTGACGACGAAAAAGCTCCATTTGCGATCAATCATCGTCGAATTGCTGTGGTTCCTGCGTGGCGACACCAACATCCGTTGGCTGCAGGAGCGCAACGTCAGCATCTGGAACGAATGGGCCGACGATGCGGGCGATCTCGGACCGGTCTATGGCAAGCAATGGCGCAACTGGGAGACCGCCGACGGCCGCCACGTCGACCAGATTCGCAATCTTATCGATCTGATCCAGCGTGATCCCGGTTCTCGGCGGCAGATCGTCACCGCCTGGAACCCGGGCGAAATCGAGCGAATGGCGCTGGCCCCCTGCCATTGCCTGTTCCAGACTCAGGTGGCCGCAGGCCGGCTGAACCTGCAACTCTACCAGCGCAGCGCCGACTTCTTCCTTGGTGTGCCGTTCAACATCGCCAGCTATGCATTGCTGACCCATATGCTGGCGCGCGAATGCGGGCTGGAGCCGGGGGTGTTCGTGTGGACCGGCGGCGACGTTCATCTCTATTCCAATCACCTCGAGCAGGCGCGGCTGCAGCTGGCCCGCGAACCGCGTGCGCTCCCACAGCTAGTGATGAAGGATCGGGGACAGTCGATCTTCGATTTTGAAGCCGATGACTTCGCGTTCGAGGCTTATGACCCGCACCCGCACATTGCGGCGCCCGTCGCCGTGTAGAAACATTTCGCCTGCGTGATGGCACCTATTGCCAGCTTGTCGCGTTCATTCAGCCGGAAGACAGAAGGAGATGACCATGCTTCGTAAGTTAGTGACCATGGCCGTAATCGGCGGCTGCATTGCTGTTGCCGCTTGCAACACGGTTCGCGGGGCGGGCGACGATGTGAAGTCGGCTGCAAACTGCACCGAAAATGCCATCAACGGCGGGAAGTGTTGATCCGGCCTGCTGGACAAGCAGAGTCGCCAAGGTCATGGTCGTTACGCCAATACAAGGAGTTTCGACCATGGTTCGTAAAGTGATGACGTTGCTGGTTATCGGTGGGTCGCTCGCGGTCGCCGCCTGCAACACCGTCCGCGGCGCTGGCGACGACGTCAAGTCGGCCGCCAACTGCACCGAGAATGCCATTCACGGCGGCAACTGCTAAACAGCCGAAGCCGCTAAAAAAGAAGCCCCGCCGGATCGCTCCGGCGGGGCTTTTTTGTGGCGTTAGCCGAACGATCAGTCGTTCAGATATTCACCCGCATCGGCGTCGCTGCCGCTGCCCGATGGAGTGACGGAAGCCAGCGGATCCGAGTTGGTCGCCGCTTCCGGCCCCTGGGCCAGTTCGGCGGCATGCTCCTGGGCAGCCGTTTCCGGCGCGATCAGCGCTTCCTGCAGCTTGCGCTGCTGGGCGCGGAGCGCGGCGTCGCGGCTGGTGGCAGCGATGCGCATCCGGTTCATGCCGGCGCCGGTACCCGCCGGGATCAGGCGGCCGACGATGACATTCTCCTTAAGGCCAATCAGCGTGTCGACCTTGCCCTGCACTGACGCTTCGGTCAGCACGCGGGTGGTCTCCTGGAACGAGGCCGCCGAGATGAAGCTGCGGGTCTGCAGGCTCGCCTTGGTGATGCCGAGCAGCACCGGCTTGCCTTCGGCATGCTTCTGCTTCTTTTCCAGCTTGGCGTTGATCTCGTCCATTTCCTCGCGGTCGACCTGCTCGCCGGCCAGAAGGGTGGTGTCGCCGCCGTCGGTGATCTCGACCTTCTGCAGCATCTGGCGAACGATCACCTCGATGTGCTTGTCGTTGATCTTCACGCCCTGCAATCGATAGACTTCCTGGATCTCGCTGACGAGATATTCGGCCAGCGCTTCCACGCCGAGCACTTCCAGGATGTCATGCGGATCGGGCGAGCCGCCGACGAGGTTGTCGCCGCGCTTGACGTAATCGCCTTCCTGCACGTCGATGACCTTGGACTTCGGCACCAGATACTCGACCGGATCTGACCCGTCGTCGGGGATGATCGCGATCTTGCGCTTGGCCTTATAGTCCTTCTTGAAGCTGACCTTGCCCGAAACCTTGGCAATGATCGCATTCTCCTTGGGCTTGCGGGCCTCGAACAGCTCCGCCACCCGCGGCAGACCGCCGGTGATGTCGCGGGTCCGGGCCGCCTCGCGCGGCATACGGGCCAGCACTTCGCCGGCTTCGACCGTCTGGCCGTCCTCGACCGCGATTACCGCGCCCGGGGCGAGGCGATAGACGCCGGCCTCGTCGTTGCCCTTGCCCATCAGGGTCAGGCGCGGACGAAGATCTTCCTTCTTCGACTTGGCAAGATCGTCGATCACCGCGCGCTGCGAGATTCCGGTCGATTCGTCGGTCTGCTCGACCAGCGTGCGGTTCTCGATCAGGTCCTGGAACTTGACCGTGCCGGCGCGCTCGGTGATTACCGGGCTGAACGACGGATCCCATTCGGCGATGCGGTCGCCGCGGCTGACGATGTGGCCATTGTCCACCATCAGGTGCGCTCCGTACGGGATACGGTGCGTGCTGAGCTCCCGGCCGTCCATGTCGAGGATGGCGATTTCACCCGACCGCGACAGCGACAGGTGACGGCCGCGCGGATCGGTGATCGTCGGCATGTCGCGCAGCTCGATGGTGCCGTCGACCGGCGCCTCGAGGTTCGACACTTCGTTGAGCTGGGCCGCGCCCCCGATGTGGAAGGTCCGCATCGTCAGCTGGGTACCCGGCTCGCCGATTGACTGGGCGGCAAT
>NZ_JAHFPY010000032.1 GCF_023266535.1 Sphingomonas sp.
GTGGTCGACAAGCTGCTGGTCTATCCGGATCGCATGCAGAAGAACCTCGACCGGATGGGCGGCCTGGTTCACTCGCAGCGCGTCCTGCTGGCGCTGACCCAGGCCGGCCTCAGCCGCGAGGACAGCTATGCGCTGGTCCAGCGCAACGCGATGAAAGTGTGGGAGTCCGACGGCCAATTGGCGCTGCTCGACCTGCTGAAGGCCGATCCCGAGGTCACCGCCAAGCTCAGCGACGCCCAGCTCGAGGAATTGTTCGACCTCGGCTATCATCTGAAGCGCATCGACACGATCTTCGAGCGCGTGTTCGGAGCCTGAGTGACGGCCATCCAGCCCTGTGCCCTGCTGCTCCTGGTCGGGCCCGATTGGCAGGTCGAGGCGGCCAGCGCGAATGTCGCCATGCTCGGCGATGTCAAACCCACTGCGGTCGTCGGCCAGCCGCTGGCCGACCTGATCGGCAGCAAGGCAATCCATACGCTCCGCAACCGCCTGTCCTGGCTGTCGAGCGACGAGAGCGAGGTGCAGGATTTCGGGGTCCAATGGGGCGATGTTACGCTCGACGTCCGGGCGACCTGTGCCGACGACCATTATCTGATCGAGGCCGAACTGGCGGTCGAGCCGCGGCTGCCCGACGGAATCGGCATGGTCCGCTCGATGAGCGATCGCCTGGCCGGGCGCGATCCCCGCAAGCTTGCCGAACAGGCGATGCGGCAGCTGAATGCGCTGACCGGGTTCGATCATCTGATGCTGGTCGACCGGCGCGGCGAAGTCGTAGCCTCGGCCCAACGCGGCAAGCTCACCGGCACCAAGCTGTTGATCGAGCCTCAGGTGCGCATCACGGCCGACCGCGATGCCGAGCCTGTCCCTATCCTGGGGGCGGAGGATTCCAGCCTTGCCGGGCGTGCTGCCTTTGCAGCGCTGACGGATGCCGAGCGCGATCAATTGACGAACATCGGCATGGCCGCCGCTATGACCCTGCCGTTGAAGATCGACGGCAAGCTGGTTGGCGCCGTCCATGCCCTGCACCCGGCGCCGCGTCGCTGCGGCGCCGAGCGGCGGTCGGTGGCTCATTTGTTCGGAGAACGCCTGGTCGCGCGAATGGCGCGCCAGGGCTGGCAGCCCTGAGAACCGGGGCCTAGCCGCCCAGCGCCGTCTTGATCCGGCTGAAGAAGCCCTTGCTGGCCGGGCATTCGTCGCCGGTTTCGGTTTCGCGGAACTGCTCGAGGATCGCCTTCTGATCCTTGCTGAGCCTGGTCGGCGTTTCGACCAGGATGCGCGTCACCAGATCGCCGCGCCCGCGGCCGTTGAGCACGCTCATGCCGGCCCCGCGATGGCGCAGCGTCTCGCCCGACTGGATTCCGGAGGGGATTTTGAGTTCGATCTTTTCGCCGTCGATGCCGGGGATCATGATGCAACCGCCCAGCGCGGCGGTGGTAAAGCTGATCGGCGCTTCGGCGATCAGGGTCGTGCCCTCGCGCTCGAAGATGGCGTGCCGCTTCAAATGGACGAACAAATAAAGATCGCCCGCCGCCGCGCCGCGCACGCCGGCCTCGCCTTCGTTGGCGACGCGAATCCGCGTGCCCTCGTCAACGCCGGCCGGGATGTTGACGTTGAGCTTGCGCGACTTGAGTGCCCGGCCTTCGCCGTGACAGGCGGTGCAGGGATCGGCGACCATCTCGCCCGAGCCCATGCAGCCGGGACAGGTCCGCTCGACGACGAAAAAGCCCTGCTGCGCGCGGACCTTGCCGGCGCCGCCGCAGCTCGAGCAGGCACGCGGCGCGGATTGACCCTTGGAGCCCGATGCGTTGCACGCCTCGCACCCCGCCATCGCCTGAATGGCAATGGTCTTCTCGGCGCCCTGGAATGCCTCTTCCAGCGTCAGCTCCAGATCGTAGCGCAGGTCTGACCCGCGCGCCGCGCTGGCTCGCTGCGCCCGGGGATCCATGAACTCGCCAAAGATCGACGAGAAGATATCGGAGAAGCCCTCGAACCCACCGCCGGCGCCGCCGCCGAACGGCCCCTGTCCATTCATTCCGTTCTGGAAAGCGGCATGGCCGAAGCGGTCGTAAGCGGCGCGCTTCTGCGGATCCTTGAGGACCTCATAGGCTTCGCTGATCGACTTGAAATGCGCTTCCTTGTCGGTGCAGCCGCCGTGGCGATCGGGATGGCACTCCTTGGCCAGCTTCCGATAGGCAGCCTTGATCGCCGCATCGTCGGCGCCCTTGGGCACGCCGAGCAGTTCGTAATAGTCCGTGGCCATCAATCCCCACCCATGACAAGCGGCGCCGGCCGAATATCGTCAGCCGACGCCGCCCAAGCCATGGCCCCTTAGGCCTTCTTGTCTTCGTCGACTTCCGAAAATTCGGCGTCGACCACTTCTTCGTCCGGTGCGGCTTCGGCGGTCGCCTCGGCCGACTGGGCGGCTTCTTCGCCGCCGGCCGCCTGGGTCTTTTCATAGATCGCCTGGCCAAGTTTCATCGCCGCCTGGGCCAGCGCCTCGGTCTTGGCCTTCATCGCCTCGGCATCGCCGCTTTCGATCGCGGTCCTGGCTTCGGCCACGGCGGCCTCGATCTCGTCCTTCAGCGAGGAATCGACCTTGTCGCCATGCTCCTTCAGCTGCTGCTCGGTCGAATGGACCAGGCTTTCGGCCTGGTTCCTGGCCTCGGCCGCCTCGCGGCGCACCTTATCTTCGTCGGCGAACTTCTCCGCGTCCTTGACCATCTGCTCAATGTCGGAATCCGAAAGGCCGCCCGACGCCTGGATGCGGATCTGCTGCTCTTTGCCGGTGCCCTTGTCCTTGGCCGTGACGTGGACGATGCCGTTGGCGTCGATGTCGAAAGTGACCTCGATCTGCGGCACCCCCCTGGGGGCAGGCGGAATCCCGACAAGGTCGAACTGGCCAAGCGCCTTGTTGTCCGACGCCATCTCGCGCTCGCCCTGGAAGACGCGGATGGTCACCGCATTCTGGTTGTCGTCCGCGGTGGAGAAGGTCTGGCTTTTCTTGGTCGGAATGGTCGTGTTGCGGTCGATCATCCGGGTAAACACGCCGCCCAGCGTCTCGATGCCGAGGCTCAGCGGAGTGACGTCGAGCAGCAGCACGTCCTTGACGTCGCCCTGCAGCACGCCGGCCTGGATCGCGGCGCCCATCGCCACGACCTCGTCCGGGTTGACGCCTGTGTGCGGATCGCGGCCGAAGAATTCCTTCACCACTTCGCGCACGCGCGGCATGCGGGTCATGCCGCCGACCAGCACCACGTCGGCCACGTCCTTGGCCTCGATGCCGGCATCCTTGAGCGCCTTCTTGCAGGGCTCGAGCGTGCGGTTGATGAGGTCGGCAACCAGCTTCTCCAGGTCCGCGCGGGTGATCGTCTCAACCAGGTGCAGCGGCGTCGTCGCGCCGCCTTCCATGCGGGCAGTGATGAATGGCTGGTTGATTTCGGTGGTCTGCGCCGAGCTGAGCTCGATCTTGGCCTTTTCGGCGGCTTCCTTGAGCCGCTGCAGCGCCAGCCGGTCGGTGCGAAGGTCGATTCCTTCCTTCGCCTTGAACTTGTCGGCTAGGAACTCGACGATCTTGGCGTCGAAATCCTCGCCGCCGAGGAAGGTGTCGCCGTTGGTCGACTTCACCTCGAACACGCCGTCGCCGATCTCCAGAATCGAAATGTCGAACGTGCCGCCACCAAGGTCATAGACGGCGATCGTCTTGCCCTCTTCCTTTTCGAGGCCATAGGACAGGGCCGCCGCGGTCGGCTCGTTGATGATGCGCAGCACTTCGAGGCCGGCGATCTGGCCGGCGTCCTTGGTCGCCTGGCGCTGGGCGTCGTTGAAGTAAGCCGGAACGGTGATCACCGCCTGGGTGACGGTCTCGCCAAGATAGGCCTCGGCGGTTTCCTTCATCTTCTGCAGGATGAAGGCCGAAATCTGCGACGGGCTATAATCCTTGCCGCCGGCATTGACCCAGGCGTCGCCGTTCGAACCCTTGACGATCTTGTAGGGCACCAATTCGGTGTCCTTCTTGGTAATCGGGTCATCGAAGCGGCGGCCGATCAGGCGTTTCACCGCAAAAATCGTATTGTCGGGGTTGGTTACCGCCTGGCGCTTGGCCGGCTGGCCGATCAGGCGTTCGCCGTCCTTGGTGAAGGCCACAACCGACGGAGTGGTCCGCGCGCCTTCCGCATTTTCGATAACCTTGGGCTTTCCGCCCTCCATCACCGCGACACAGCTGTTGGTGGTGCCGAGGTCGATCCCGATTACTTTTGCCATATTCTATACCCTCTACTTGCCCCCTCGGACGCCCTGCCCGGCGATCCGAGAAATTGATGTTTCGCGGGCGATATAGGTGCGTGCAAATGGGCTGCAAGGGCTGGCTGCACAGGTCAGAAGATTGGATTTGTGGAATAATTGACGCGGTGTTGCCCTAGGGCATCGCCATCCCACCATTCACATGAAGGGTCTGTCCCGTCACATAGCCTGCCTCTCGGCTGGCGAGATAAACCACGGCCGCGCCGATATCGTCGCCGCTGCCCATCGCGCCGGTCGGAATTTTCGACAAAATCCCTTCCTTCTGGGCATCGGTCAGGGCGTCGGTCATGGCTGAGGTCATGAAGCCCGGGGCGACGCAATTGACGGTGATGCCGCGACTGGCGACTTCCTGGGCGAAGGCCTTGGACATGCCAATCAGGCCGGCCTTGGAGGCGACATAATTGGCCTGGCCAGGATTGCCGGTGACGCCGACCACCGAGGTGATGTTGATGATCCGGCCGTGGCGGGCCTTCATCATCGGCCTCATCGCCGCGCGCATCAGGCGAAAGGAACCCTCCAGGTTGATCTTGATCACCTGCTCCCACTCCTCGTCCTTCATCCGCATGGCGAGGTTGTCGCGGGTGACGCCGGCATTGTTGACGAGGATGTCGAGCTGGCCGAGCGCCTCAACGGCGCGCGGAACCAGCTGGTCGACCTGCTCGCTATTGCCGAGATCGCAGACCAAAGTGACGTGATTGCCGCCCAGTTCCTTGGCGAAGGCCTCGAGCTTGGCCGCATTGGAGCCCGACAGCGCCAGCCGTGCGCCCTGCCCCGCCAGCGCCTTGGCGATTGCGCTGCCCAGGCCGCCGCTCGCGCCCGTGACCAGGGCGGTCATGCCAGTAAGATCAAACATCATGCGAGCTCCTTGGCGATGGCTTCGATATCCTCGATCGTGACGATGCTGGTGACCCTGGCGTCGGGAGCGATGCGCTTGACCATCGGGCCGAGCACCTTACCGCCCAGCTCGACAAATTCGTGAACGCCGGCATCGAACATGTTGGCGATGCTTTCGCGCCAGCGGACCATGCCGGTGACCTGCTCGACCAGCAGGCGCTCGATCTCGGCCGGATCGGCGACTGCCGCGGCGGTGACGTTGGCGTAGACCGGCACATGCGGCGGCTCGATTACCGTCTTGCCCAGCGCCTCGGCCATGGCGTCGGCCGCCGGCTGCATCAGCGGACAATGGAACGGCGCCGACACCGGCAGCGGCAGGGCGCGCTTGGCGCCCATCTCCTTGGCCAGTTCGATGGCGCGGTCGATCGCGCCCTTGTGACCGGAAATGACGACCTGGCTGGGGTCATTGTCGTTGGCGACCGTGCACACTTCACCCTGTGCCGCCGCGTCGGCAATCCTTTGCGCCAGCGCCAGATCCGCGCCGAGCAACGCCGCCATCGCGCCGACGCCGACCGGCACGGCCGCCTGCATCGCCTGCCCGCGCAGCTTCAGCAGCTTGGCAGTGGTGGCAAGATCGAACGAGCCTGCCGCGCACAGCGCCGAATATTCGCCCAGGCTATGCCCCGCGACAAAATGCGCCGACTTCTCCAGCGACACGCCGCCTTCCCTGGTCAGCGCCCGGAACACGGCCAGTGCGTGAGCCATGATCGCCGGCTGGGCATTTTCGGTCAGCTTGAGCTCATCCTCCGGCCCTTCGCGCATCAGCTTGAACAGATGCTGGCCGAGCGCTTCATCGACTTCGCCAAAGGTGTCGCGAGCAGCCTGGCTGGCGTCGGCCAGCGCGGCGCCCATGCCGACCGATTGGCTGCCTTGCCCTGGGAAAAGAAATGCGCGCATCGAAATCCCTGTTGAACTGTGCTTAGGTCGCGGGCGAACTAGGCCGGTCGGGCGGGATTGCCAAGTCCGGGCAAGGGAGAGGAACAGGGATGAGCGAAACAGGCGAAGCTCGGCAGCTTGGTATCTGGATCTGTCTGGCGCTGGTCGTCGGCAACATGATCGGTTCGGGGATATTTCTGCTCCCCGCCAATCTCGCACCGCTGGGCGTCAATGCGATCTGGGGATGGGTCATCACGATCGGCGGCGCCATGTGCCTGGCCTCGGTGTTTGCCTCCCTGGCCAAGGCCATGCCCGACGCCGGCGGTCCTTATGATTATGTCGCCCGTTCGCTCGGCTCGCCGCCCGCCTTCCTCGTCATGTGGAGCTATTGGATTTCCACCTGGGTCACCAACGCAGCGATTTCCATCGCCGCGGTCAGTTATTTGAGCACGCTGGCGCCGGGCTTCTTCGCCGTGCCCGGAGTCGCACCGTTGCTTGCTATCGCCTTCGTCGCCTTGTTCACGGCCATCGCCTGCACCGGCGCGCATGTGTCGGGCGGCGTCCAGATCCTCACCAGTGTGCTCAAGGTGATGCCGCTAATTGCGGCCATGCTGATCGCGCTGATTGTCCTGAGCAAGGGCGGCCATCAGCCGCAGTTCGCGCCGACCCCGGTCACCCCCAATGGCGTTGCTGCGGCCGCCGCGCTGACGTTATGGGCGATGCTCGGCTTCGAATGCGCTGCCGTGCCCGCCGCCCGCGTCAAGGATCCGGCACGGACCATTCCTCGCGCGACGCTGATCGGCACGCTGACCGTCGGCCTCATTTACCTTGCCGCGTCCAGTGCGGTGTTCCTGCTGCTGCCGGCCGACGTTGCGGCGAAGTCCGCGGCGCCCTTTGCCGACCTGGTCGGCAGCTATTGGGGCCCGACGGCATCGCTGCTGGTCGTCTTCTTCGCCGCCATTTCGTGCCTCGGCGCGCTCAATGGCTGGGTGTTGCTGCAGGGTGAGGTGCCACTGACACTGGCCCGCCGCGGAGTTTTCCCGCAGTGGTTCGGCAAAGTGAACAGCCGCGGCATGCCGGTCCGGGCGCAGGTGCTTAGTTCTACTCTGGCGGCGCTGCTGGTCGCCGCCAATTACACCAGGGGCCTGACCGAGCTGTTCGCCTTCATGGCCCTGCTGGCGACCGTCGCCACGCTCGTGCTCTACTTTGTCGCCACCATCGCTGCGCTTCGCATGATGGCGCGCGGCGAATTGAGTCGCGGGATGCTGCTCATCACGCTGGTCGGTGCGGTCTATGCCGTGTGGACCTTTTATGGCGCCGGCAAGGAAGCGACGCTGTGGGGATTGCTGCTGCTGATGACCGCCATCCCGGTCTGGTTCGGGATGCGGCTCAATGCGCTCTGGTCCAACCCCGCCCCGGCGGCCGCTCCGGCTGCGCCGCCGGAATGAGTTCGAGTCGCATTGATCCATGGACGTTCCTCGGGGGGGAGAGCGACGATGACTGCACCAACTGACGGCAAGATGGGGTTTTGGATGACCTGGGGGCTGGTCGTCGGGACGATCATCGGAGCCGCGATCTTCACGCTTCCGATTGCCCTTGCCCCGCTCGGCCTCAACGCGGTGATCGGCTGGTTCGTCAGCGGTATCGGCGTGCTTTGCCTCGGCTATGCGCTGGCCCGGCTATCCAGGCTCGGCGGCGAAGGTATCCAGGCCAATATCGAACAGGAATTCGGGCCGACGATTGCTTTCATAACCACATGGGGATTTTGGGTTTCCTATTGGTCGGCCCAGGCCTCGGTCGCGATCGGCATCGCGCTGGCATTGTCATTTATCGGGCCGCAATTCGGTGGACCGGGACTGGTCCTTCCGGTTGCGATCGGCTGTGTCGTGCTGTTGACAGCGGTGAATGCAATCGGCGTTCGAGCCTCCGGCAGCCTTTCCCTGATGACCATTGCGATCAAGGTTCTGCCGCTGTTTGCAATAATCTGGTTGTTCGCGGAGCGCGGCACGAGCGGTGTTGCCTATGAGCCGTTTGCGCCAGTGCCGACTAACATCAGTACGATCGCGACTGCGACCGCCCTGACCTTCTTCGCATTTACCGGGTTTGAGGCCGCGACCGCACCCGTCGGCAAGGTTCGGGACGCGGCGCGCACAATTCCAAAGGCCTTGCTTGGCGGGACGGCCTTCGTTGTCCTGCTTTACCTGGCGGCGGCGATCAGCATCCAGATGCTCTTGCCTGCGGACGTGGTCGCAGCATCGCCGGCACCGTTTGCCGACGCCATGGTCGGTCGCTGGGGGCACGGAGTGGCATCGCTTGCCGCGGTGGCAATCGCCATCAGCGCGTTCGGCTGCCTCAATGGCCTCATCCTCAGCACCGGCGAATTGGGCTATTCGATGGCGCTTAGAAAGGACCTTCCGGCCTTTATGGCCCGCACGCGCGGAGCCAATACACCGATCGTCTCGCAACTGGTCGGCGCAGGTCTGACTATCCTGTTGCTGCTGGCAAACAGCAGCCGCGCGACGGTCAGCCTTTACACTTTCATCATTCTGCTTTCGACGGCCGCACTGATCCCTGTTTACGCGTTCGGGGCATTGGCGGCGTGGAAGTCTTCACCGGGGACGCTTGCCCGCTCGGTCCTTGCTATCGCTCTGATCTTTGTTGCGTTCGCGGCCTATGGGACAGGCGTTGAAGCAGACCTATGGTGCCTGGTGCTATTGGCTATTGGCCTCGCCATCCGGGCGATCGTTCGGCGCTTCAGTTCCGGCGCGACCAGCCCGGCGCTGGCTGCCGCTCAAGCCGCGCCTCCGGGATGAGACGGCGGAGTTTTCGCGCGAAGCTCCTCAGGCACACCTCGCTTTTGCCGAGCGGCCCGGCGACATAGGTCGAGCTGGCCATGCCGTGCTGGACACGGCTGATCAGTTCGGTGTCCTCGGCATTGACCATGCGGTTGATCCGCCAGTTGAGGTAACGCACCGCCTTCATCTCGCGGCGGTCGTCGGGCAGCGCATAGCTCATCTCGCGGAGGACGCTGGTCGTGGCCGTTACGGGGAGCCACTGCATGAAGTCGATCTGGTCGGGATAGATGTCAAACGCGACGCAGGGGAATAGCTTGTAATAGAGCCACTTGCGACGATGCGACGGCGGCAGATGCTCCGCTTCGGGCAAATAATGCTGATAGACGCGTTCCGACGGGTTATCCGACTCGCCGTCGCGCAGTTCGCCCTCCATCCGGTCGACCCAATCCTGTGCCTCGATGGCGTAACTCTTGCCGAACAGGCGGGTGAGGCCGGGATGCCCGACGGGAATGTGCAGATGATCGGAATAATTATCGGCGATGGTCTTCCAGTTGAGGTCGCGCGGACGCAGCCTCATCTTGCCGATCGGCCGTACGTCCTCAAAGCGATAGGGCTCAATCTCATGCTCGTAGGGCGCCATCATCTCGCCGACCGAAGGTAGTCCCTCTTCCAGTCGGACAAAAATGAAGCCGCGCCAGCTTTCCAGCGGCACCGGCACCAGCCCGAGTTTTTCGACCTGCAATCCGGGATATTCATGGCGGTGCATGACACCGACCAGCCGTCCGTCCCGGGCGTAGCTCCACGCATGGTAGGGGCAGGTCAGCACCTTGGCGCAGCCCCCCTCCCCGTCGACCAATCGCGAGCCGCGGTGGCGGCAGACATTGGTGAAAGCGCGGACTTCGCCATCGTCGCCGCGAATCACGATGACGCTTTCGCCGAGGAAATCGATCGACCGCCACTCGCCTGGATTGGCGATCTCGCTCTCATGACAGACGATCTGCGGCGACGCGCGCAGGAAGGCGCGTTTCTCGGCCTCGAAAAATTCATCGTCGAAGTAGAGCCAGCCGGGCAGGCTGACGTCGTCGAGCGGATCCGCGGTCGGCTGAATGCTTTTAAGGTGCGTGGCCATGGCCATGCTTCTGCCACCTCGGCGCGCGGGCCGCAATCTTCTGGCGGCTGACTCTTAACGCAAGTTTATGTATGCCCACTTGCGACAAGGGGACGAGTGCCATGCCGCTGTACATCGATATCCATACGGTAGATCCGGCGACAACCTGGGAAGACATCGCCCAGGCGCATTTGGCGGATCTGGCGATCCAGGACAATCACGACGTCGATTACAAGAAATATTGGTACAATCGCGATTGCGGGAAGCTGTTCTGCCTGGTCGAGGCGCCCGATGCCGCATCCGCGAATTGCGTCCACGAGCATGCCCATGGCCTGGTTGCCGAAAAGATGATCGAAGTCGATCCCGACCTGATCGACGGCTTCATGGGCAATTCCGGCGTGAATGAGGGTGGAGCCGCCCTGGTTCCCGACGCGACCAGTCCGACCCAGCGCGACAGCGGCGTCAGGACCATTCTCTTCACCGACATCGTCAATTCGACCGAAATGACCTCACGTTTCGGCGACGACGCAGCCATTGCCATGCTGGCGGTCCACGATGGCATCGTCCGCCAAGCATTGCGTGACAATGACGGCCGCGAGATCAAGCATACGGGCGACGGCATCATGGCCGCTTTCACTTCCGCAGCATGCGGAGTGAAGAGCGCCAGCCAGGTCATTGAGAAGCTGGCCGAGCATAACGAAACGGGGCCTGAATATCCGGTCACGGTCCGCATCGGCATCAGCGCTGGCGAGCCGGTCGAGCAGCATGAGGATCTGTTCGGGTCGACCGTGCAGCTTGCCGCCCGCCTGTGCGCCCAGGCCGTGCCCGGCCAGATATTGGTATCAAATGTCGTCGCCGACCTCTGCATCGGCAAGAATTTGAAATTCGCCAATGCCGGGGATTGCGAACTGAAAGGCTTCGATGGACGCATTCCGACACGCGCCGTCGATTTCTCTCCTGACTTGCTTTTCTGACCAGGCTCGGCCATAGGCCCGCCCGCCGCTGGAGCCCTGCTCCAAGCGGCTGAATAAATTGAACGACAGCCGGAGGGGCGTGGGCAAGGTGCCCCCGTCAGCGATCGGCCAAACATAGGTGCATGAAACATGCCGCTTTACGAGCATGTTTTCCTCGCGCGTCAGGACCTGGCCCAGGCCCAGGTCGATGCGCTGGCGGAAAACGCCACCAAGATTATCGCCGACAACGGCGGCAAGGTGGTCAAGACTGAATCCTGGGGCCTGCGCGGCCTCGCCTACCGCATCGCCAAGAACCGCAAGGCGCATTACGTCATGCTCGACGTCGACGCGCCCGCGCCGGCGATGGCCGAGCTGGAGCGCCAGACCGGCATCAACGAAGACGTCATCCGCTACATGACCATCCGCGTTGACGCCCACGAAAAGGGCCCGTCGGCGATGATGCGCAAGCAGGATCGCGAGCGGACCCGTGGCCCGCGCCGCGAAGAGATGGAGATCTAAGCGATGGCACGTCCCTTCTTCCGCCGCCGCAAGTCCTGCCCCTTCTCTGGCAAGGACGCTCCCCGCATCGATTACAAGGACATCCGTCTGCTCCAGGGCTTCGTCTCGGAGCGTGGCAAGATCGTCCCCAGCCGCATCACCGCGGTGTCGACCAAGAAGCAGCGCGAACTGGCCAAGGCGATCAAGCGCGCCCGCCACATCGGCCTGCTTCCCTATGTCGTGAAATAAGGAGAGCTAGAGATGGAAGTCATCCTGCTCGAACGCGTCGAAAAGCTCGGCCAGATTGGCGATATCGTCAATGTGAAGAACGGCTTCGCGCGCAATTACCTGCTGCCGAACAAGAAGGCGCTCAGGGCCAACGATTCCAACAAGAAGGTGTTCGAGGCCAACCGCGCACGGATCGAGTCCGACAACGCCGAGAAGCGTGTCGAGGCCGAAAAGGCGTCGAAGGGCGTCGAGGGCAAGACCGTCCAGTTGATCCGCCAGGCGTCGAACGTCGGCGCGCTCTATGGCTCGGTCAGCGCTCGCGACATCGTCGAAGCGCTCGAAGGTGAAGGCGCCAAGGTCAGCAAGAGCCAGGTCGTGCTCGACCGCCCGATCAAGGCGATCGGCGTGTACGACGTGAAGATCGCGCTTCACCCGGAAGTGGCCGTGACCGTCAAGGTCAACGTGGCCCGTTCGCCGGAAGAGGCCGAGCTGCAGGCGCAAGGCGTCGACGTGACGGCGTCGATGTTCGAACGCGAGGAAGCCGGCTTCACCGAGGAGTTCGATCCGAATGCCGAGCCGGGCGTGATCCCGGAAGAGGCGGCCGTCGAAGCTCCGGCCGAGGCTGCTGCCGAGGGACCCCAGGCGGAAGCCGAAGGCGAGGGCGAAGAAGCCTAAGCCTTCTCGAAGCCTACAAGATCAAGCCGCCGGTGTCCCCGGCGGCTTTTTCTTATGCGGGTTCCTTGGCCAGATAGGCCGCCTCGCGCTCGACAAATCGGGCGAAGCTTGGCCGGGCGAGGATGCCCGCGACATAGGCTTTGGTCTTCGGATAGCGCGCGCTGTCGATCGCCACGTTGCAATGACTGAAATTGGCGAACGGTCCCGCCACCGAAATATCGGCCAGGGTCAGCCGGTCGCCGACAAGGTATCCGCTCTCGGGGATCACTCCTTCCAGATAGTCGAGCAGCGGCGGCAGCTCGTCGCGCTCGGCGGCCTCCGCTGCATCGAGGTCGCCCTCGCGCCCGAGGAAGCGCGGCGCGACCACCTTGTTGAAGAAGATCTTGCCGCCGCAGGCGAACAGCAAAGTGTCGGCGAACTCGTCGAACCAGATCACCCGGCCACGTTCCCGCGGATCGGCCGGGATCAGCGCCGGATCGGGATATTTGGCCTCGAGATAGTGGATGATCGCACTGGAGTCGGCCAGGCGATAGTCGCCGTCGACCAATGCCGGCATCTTCCTGAACGGGCTTGCCGCATGGAACTCCGGATCGGGCGCGCCGAGCCCGATCGGCTTCAGCTCAAGGTCGATTCCCTTTTCGACCGCATAAGCGGCGACCTTGCGGACGAACGGCGACATGGTCGAACCGTAAAGGATCATCTTCTTTCTCCGGCTTGGATTCAGGCGATCCGGTAGTAATCCGCAACTCGATCAAGCGCCAGTCCGAGCACCAGCTTGCCGGCCCTTGCCGGCCAGCCCAGCGCGCTCTCGGCGTCGCGCATGCCCTCTCCTGCGCAAACCACCCGCCACAATATGTCGGCCAGGCCCGGACCCGCCTCCGCCACCGCTCCTTCGAACCGCCGCCGCGCATCGATCTGGGCGCCATTGAGGTCCGGCAAGTTTGCTGCCCCGCCGCGACTGCGCGCGACCGGTGCGGCGTCCCAGGTCATCGTCACCCTCGGCGCCAGTTGCGCTCGTTCCCAATCATTGCGCAGCACCTCGCCGGCATCGAGCTGGCGGCGGCTGACATGCCCCCGCGCATAGAGCCAGCCCAGGGGACTTTCCGCCAGATTGACCGTCACCGACCGGGCCGCCCGGCCGCCCCTGGATGGAACCGGGTCGATCGGCCGCTCGGCAAGCAGGCGGGCGTTGGTCATGGGCGTCTCCAAATGGGATGCGAGTCGCGGTCCTCTTGCCATAAGGGAGAATTTGTAGGACAGCGGAAAACCGTATAGGTTCGTTGCGTTAGGGACTCAGGCAATGATCACGCGCATCAGGGAAGTGCGCCGCGCCCGCGGCATGACGTTGGACGAGGTCGCCAAGGCCTGCACCCCGCCGACCACGCCGCAGACCATCGGCCGGCTCGAAACCGGCACGCGCACCGTCTCCGTGAGCTGGCTCAACCGCATTGCCACGGCGCTCGGAGTCGATGCCGCCGACCTGGTCGACAACCCCGACCATGCCGAGCTTCCGGTGGTTGCCATCCTTGGCGGCAATGGCGCGGTGGCACCCAAGCGCCAGGCGCTGGTGGTCCCGCCCAAGGTCGGCGCCGGCCAGATCGCGATGACGGTGTCAGCCAGCGGCGGCGATTATCGCGCCGGCGACGAGATCTGGCTGGAGCGGATCGAGCCCGAGGATTACGCCCATGCGCTCAACCGCGACATTTTGGTGCCGCGCCCGGCGGGCCGCTTCCTGTTCGGCCGCCTGATCGGACGGGAGGATGGCAAGCTGCACTTGCTTCCGCCCGGCGCCGGCGGCCGCCAGAGCGTCGTCGCCGATCCGCCCTGGGCGGCGGTGGCAGTGCGGCTAGTACGGGCGCTATAGTCGTCACGAACGGCCCGCTGCGGACATTGCGGGCGACATGTGGTAAGCGCGGCGATGAGATAGTGGGAGCTTGGCGATGCCCGAGTTCGTCATCGAAAAGAATATGCCCGGCTTGGGGCAGCTTAGCCCGTTCCAGCGGGATCAATCCGTACGGCGATCCTGCTCGACATTGCACGGAGTAGCGCCCGATGTTGCCTGGGTTCAAAGCTACCTGACCGAGGACAAATGCTATTGTGTGTTTCGCGCCCCTAGCAAACAGGTACTTTTGGACCTGATCAGGCAATGGGATCTGGAACCGCCCCTCAGCATTTGCGAAGTGAGCCAGGTTGCCAGGCCTGACATCAAGATTGCGAACGACACGGCCAAGTCGCCTGCTTGAGTTTGCAACGTCCGCCTCCCAATCAAAGTTGACTTCCGCGTCACCAAGCTTGCCCTGGACAGGGCGCCGTGGCATCGGCGCGCAACCGCGATGAGCGGGCGCTTAGCTCAGTTGGTAGAGCATCTCGTTTACACCGAGAGGGTCGGCGGTTCGAGCCCGTCAGCGCCCACCAGCCTCCAAATGAGGCATGCTGGGGGCATGCCTCATTTGGAGGCTCACAATGCTTCTCCGATGATTTTGTGAATTGTGAGGACGTCTCTCACGTCCATCTCAATGCTCGCATCCGGATTGAACTGCCGCAACTGTACAGTCTTCGCCGACCGGCCGGCCAATTCCTTGATCAGCGCCCCGCCAGCAACCAGCTCAACCAGCACATCATCGCCGACCGCCATAGCCGCTGCCGGTGACACCAGCAGCCGCCGTCCGGGACGAAACCTCGGCCACATCGCCTCACCGGCCATCCTCACCGCATAGGCGTCGTGATCGGCGGCGAGGGCAGCCGGGCGATCGACCTTGCCCACGGATCGGAACCGATCGATCTCATGCTGGGCGATCCCGCTCCCTGCCTCACACCACTCGCCAGACAATTGGGCCTCGAATAGCGGGATGGACGCCAGCGCAGCTCCGCGCCAGCCGCGGCCCGGCTCGGCCAGACCATCGGAAGCCTCCTCACGTGGCGAATGGCCGACCCTCAGCGCCTCGAATTCCGCCAGCGTCATCCCGGCCGCGCCGAGCAGCTTTTCCAGGGTCCGCCGCGACGGATTGCCGTGCCGGCGGAGGTCAGACCAGATGGTCCGGGCGACGCCGGCCTTCACTGCCCAGCCGTTGGCAGTCAGCGCTTCCGGCCGGAAGCGCATCAGCTCCTCGAACAGCCGCTCACCTGCTTCCGACATCGCTGCCAACTACATCCATTTCGGATCAGTATCAGATTGCTCGAGCGAGTTGCCGCCCATATGTCCGATATATCGAACAAATAGGGTGAGGGTAACAATGCGGGGGAAGCTAGACGGCAACGGCCTTGCCGACCTCGCCGAAATAGCGGTGCATCGCATCGCTGGCACCCGGCGACAGCTCGACGAACACGCGCCGGCCGTCGTGCGGATCGGCCCGCCGCTTGAACAGGCCGGCATCGGTCATCGTCTTGATCCAGCGGAGCGCGGTGGTCGCCGGGACCGCCGCGGCAATGCACAAGGACGAGACCGGCACGCGGTGCTGGGCAATCTCGGCCTGCAGCAGGTCGAGCAGCATGTCCCACGCCGGATCGGCGAACAGTTCCTCATCGAAGAAACGCGTGCGCAGGCGGCGCGACCGGATCACCTGCCGAACCGTGTCGAGCGACACGCTCGGTGCTTCCCCCTTGGGTGCATGAAGCTTTTCGGCCGGAGCATCGGGGCCGACCGAGAGGCGGGCCAGCGACGCAGCGATCCGGCTGACCTCGTCGGACAATTGCCTGAGGCGCGCCGCGCTCGGCTCCTGGGTAATATCCTCGGCGACGCCCCTGTTGCGATGGCTCCGCCGCCACCTGGCCAGGGCCAGTGCGGCGGCGCGGTCGGCAGGCGTCCCGTCGAGCACGACTTCAATATCCGAATTGCGGATGCGGGCCACGATTGGATCCACCAGCGACTGCGGCGCGGCAATAACCGCCGGGTAACGCCCCGCGCCGGCCTCGGCATCGATGCGGTCGAGGATGCGGTCGAGCTCCGGCCCGCCATCGTCCTCAAGCTCAAGCCAGATGGCCGTCGCGCTGCCTTGCAGGTCGAGCCGCGACAGCATGGCATCGAGAGGGATCGAGACGAACGGCAGCTCCGCCCCGTCGGCGGTTTCGGCGGCGCGCCGCGCGGCCGCTTCCGACGACGCCGCGATCAGCACCGGCGGCAAGCCGTAAGATTCAAGCCGCGACGAAATTGGATAGATACTCGCGTTCATCGTCGACACCTCGTGACGAATGGAACCGAGCAGGATGGTTTTAGCGCCGAAAACGACGCGATGTCAGGTGAATTTTCCTCCAAAATGAAGCTTGCCGACACCGGGCGGTAAGGCGGGCGCCTTAGGCGGAGCACATATGAACCCCAATATCGTTCCCCGGGCCGCGGGCCGCGCCCGCTGGTTGGCCGAGCTGTCGGCCGCGCTCGACGAAGCGCAGATGCTGCTAGCCCAGCTGGTTGCCGAGCAGGTCAGCCAGGCCGATGCCGACCAGCTTCGCCTCAGCATCGACGAGCTTCGGGCCGAGCTGAAGGTGCTGCACCGGCGCGGGTTTGCCGCCGAGGTCAAAATCGAGCTGCGGCGCCCGCTGCACTCCGATTGGCGGCCACGGCGCGGTTAGGCCCCTTCAGACAGGTCTCCGCCGCCGCCAAATTCCTCCATGAACGGGCCGATCGGCGGAGCCGCCCACCCGGCCGTCGCGCAGAAGCCGAGGTTGAGGAAGGCCGGTTTGCCATATTGGAGCGGCCTTCCGTCGAGGCCGTCGACCCGCCCGCCCGCCGCGAGCAGCACCGCATGGCCGGCGGCGGTATCCCACTCGCTGGTCGGCGACAGGCGCGGATAGATGTCGGCCTTTCCTTCCGCGACGATGCAGAATTTGAGGGACGAGCCGATCGAGACATGGTCGCACAGGCCGATCGCTTCCGAGAGATAGTCGTCGGTTGCCTGGTTGTAGTGCGATTTCGACGCGATCGCGGCGCGGGCCTCCCCCAGCGGGCGCGTGTGGATCGGACGCCGCGTGCCGCCCTCTTCGACGAATGCACCCTCACCGACGATTCCGGCCCACAACCTGCCGGTCGTCGGCTGCAGGACCACGCCGAGCCTGGGCTGGCCATCGGCAATCAGGCCAATGTTGACGGTATAATCATCGCCGCCGCGGACGAACTCCTTGGTCCCGTCGAGCGGGTCGACCAGGAAATAGGTGTCGTTGTGTGCCGGGATACGGCCGGCCGAGACCTCTTCCTCGGCGATCACCGGAATGCTTGGCGTTGCATCGGCCAGCGCGGCGAGAATGACTTTTTCCGCTGCCCGGTCGCAGATGGTGACCGGGCTTTGATCGGCCTTGGTCTCGACCTCGAACCCGGCCTCGACCAGCTTCAAAATCTCGGCCCCCGCCGCCCGCGCGGCCACCACAAGCGCTTCGAGAAGGGCTTTTTCGTTTAGCTCAGTCATCACCGCTCATCCTGAGTAGCCGCCGAAGGCGGCGTATCGAAGGACGAGCGAAGGAAGAGCTTCCGAGACAGCAGCTGAATTGCGTCCCAATCGCCCCTGATCAGCGCTTCCTTCTTTGCGCGGCTCCAGCCCTTGATTTGTCGTTCCGCAGCGAAGGCCTGGTCTCTTTCGGCAAACTCCTGATGCCAAACCAGTTGCACGGGACGCCGCTTCTGAGTGTACCCCGGCAACAACCCGGACTGATGCGCGCCCATCCGTGCGTCTAGGTCGTCGGTATGCCCAACGTAATGGCTGCCGTCGGAGCAACGCAGCATGTAGGCATAAAAGCTCATGATCGTCCTTCGATACGGGGCTACGCCCCTACTCAGGATGAGCGGGGGCGTGGGATTCGGCCTACCTAGGCGCCATCCTGATCCCCCCGTCGAGGCGGATGCTTTCAGCGTTCAGGTACGTATTCTCGACGATGAACACCGCCAGCCGGCCATATTCCTCGGCGGTGCCGAGCCGCTTCGGGAAGGGCACCTGCGCCGCCAGCGCATCCTGCACATTAGGCGGCATCATCGCCATCATCGGCGTCTTGAAGATGCCCGGCAGGATGGTGTTGACGCGCACGCCGTCGTTCATCAGGTCGCGGGCGATCGGCAGCGCCATTGCCAGCACGCCGCCCTTGGACGCCGAATAGGCGGCCTGGCCGATCTGCCCGTCTTCCGCCGCGACCGAGGCGGTGTTGATGATCACCCCGCGCTCGCCGTCGTCCAGCGGATCGGCCTGAACCATGCCGAACGCCGAGTAAGCGATGCAGCGGAACGAGCCGATCAGGTTGATGCCGATCGCCAGCTCGAACTGGTTCATCGGATAGCGCTTGGGCTCCTTGGTTTCCTTGTCGCGGCCGACCGTCTTGGCGGCGTTGGCGACGCCGGCGCAGTTGACCAGGATCCGCTCCTGCCCGTGGGCGGCGCGGGCCTTGTCGAACGCGGCGGCGACCTTATCGTCGCTGGTCACGTCGACCTCGCAGAAGACGCCGCCGATCTCAGCCGCGACTTTCTCGCCCTTGTCGGCGTCGCGGTCAAAGATGGCGACCTTGGCGCCCTTGGCGGCCAGCGCCCGCGCGGTCGCCTCGCCCAGCCCCGACGCGCCGCCGGTGACGACTGCTGCTGTTCCGTCGATTTTCATTCTACCTCCTTGTTCCCCGGCGAAGGCCGGGGCCCAGACGCCCGAAGGGCCAAAAAGTGAATCGCGGCGCTACGCTTGCGATGACTGGGCCCCTGCCTACGCAGGGGAACTGGCGGGTTCAACCACCGCCAGCACCGCATCGACCTGCACCTGCGCGCCCGCCTTGGCATTCAATTCGGCAACCACCCCGTCGAACGGCGCGGCCAGCCCATGCTCCATTTTCATCGCTTCCAGCGTTAGCAAGCGTTGCCCCTTGGTAACCTTTTCACCCTGCTTGACTTCGACGCTGGTGACTTTGCCCGGCATTGGCGCGATGATCGCGCCGTCGGCGATCGCTGCGCCAACCGTTCCGCGTGAAACCAGCTCAACGTGGAACGCATCCCCTTCGGAGAAAAAAACCGCATCGTCGTCCCCGACAATCCCAAACTGCGAGATGACTCCTTGCACGGCGGAAGCACCGGCGAGTGGATTAGAAAGCAGTGCGCCAAGACCGTCCTCGCCTTCGAGCACAGTGCGGCGTCCATTCACCCATACGGCTCGCTCGGTGCGAGGTGAACTATTCAACCGAAAACCTCTCGGCTCGGCGACCGGGGTTTGCGTTCGACCACGCGAGGCCAGCCAGAACCGAAGCTTGTAATCTAAGTCGGGAGTGAGTTCGGGTGCCTCAAGTAGAGCCTTGTCGTTTGCGCTTATGAAACCAGTGGCAACTTCACCCGCCACTATGCCCGGATGCCGAAGCAGTCGGGCCAAAAAACCTGCATTGGTGCGGACTGGAAAGACCTGAACGCCAGCACAGTTCGTCGCGAGCAATTCGATGGCCGCCTTGCGGCTCTTCGCCCGAACGACAAGCTTGGCAATCATTGGGTCGTAGTAAGGGCTGATTTCGTCGCCCTGCTCGACACCCGTCTCGATGCGATTGACCTTGCCGCCCCCGAGGTCGCCGGCAACTCCAAGATCCAGATATTCGAGCCGCCCCACGCTCGGTAAAAATCCCTTCGCCGGGTCCTCGGCATAAAGCCGCGCTTCGATCGCCCAGCCGTTGATGCTGAGCTCGTCCTGATTCTTCGGAAGCCTCTCCCCGCTCGCCACGCGCAGCTGCCATTCGACCAGGTCCTGCCCGGTAATTTCCTCGGTCACCGGATGCTCGACCTGCAGCCGCGTGTTCATCTCCATGAACCAGATGCGGTCGGCGCGGAGGCCCTTCGACGCGTCGGCGATGAACTCGATCGTCCCCGCGCCCTCGTAGTTGACAGCCTTGGCCGCGCGCACCGCAGCGCCGCACACCGCCTTGCGCGTTGCTTCGTCCATGCCCGGCGCGGGAGCCTCTTCGATCACCTTCTGGTGACGTCTCTGAAGGGAACAGTCGCGCTCGAACAGATGGACGACATTGCCGTGGCTGTCGCCGAACACCTGCACCTCGATGTGGCGCGGCGAGAGGATGTATTTTTCGATCAGCACCCGATCGTCGCCGAAGCTCGACGCCGCCTCGCGCTTGCAGCTGTCGAGGGCGTCGGCAAAGTCCTTCGCGCGGCCGACCCGCCGCATGCCCTTGCCGCCGCCGCCCGCGACCGCCTTGATCAGCACCGGATAGCCGATCGCGTCGGCTTCCTTCTTGAGGCGCTTCGGGTCCTGGTCCTCGCCAAGATGGCCCGGTGTCACCGGCACGCCGGCGTCGGCCATCAGCTTCTTGGCCGCATCCTTGAGGCCCATGGCGCGGATGCTGTCCGGCTTGGGGCCAACCCAGATCAGTCCCGCCTTGATCACCGCCTCGGCAAAGTCGGCATTTTCGCTCAGGAACCCGTAGCCCGGGTGGATCGCCTGCGCCTTGGTGGCCCTGGCCGCGGCGATGATCTTCTCGCCGACGAGATAGCTCTCGCGTGCAGGCGACGGGCCGATATGCACCGCCTCGTCGGCCATGCGGACGTGCAGCGCCTTGGCGTCGGCGTCCGAATAGACCGCGACCGTGCGGATCCCCAGCTTCCGCGCGGTACGGATGATCCGGCAGGCGATCTCGCCGCGGTTGGCGATGAGGAGGGATTTGATCATGCCGCTTCGCTCCGCATCGGCTCCTCCGCCTCCATCGGCCTGAGCCCAAGCTTGGCGAGCAGGGCGGTGTCCGCGCTGTCGCCGGCGTTGGCGGTGGTGAGGAGCTTGTCGCCGGTGAAGATCGAATTGGCGCCGGCGAGGAAGCAGAGCGCCTGGGTCGATTCGGACATGCTTTCGCGCCCGGCCGACAGGCGGACCATCGATCGCGGCATGGTGATCCGCGCCACCGCGACGGTGCGGACGAATTCGATGTCGTCGATCATCCGCTCGCCGGCGAACATGTCGCCCAGCACCGTGCCCTTGACCGGCACCAGCGCGTTGATCGGCACGCTTTCGGGGTGGCGCGGCAGGGTCGCCAGCGCGTGGATGAAACCGACCCGGTCCTCGCGGCTCTCGCCCATGCCGACGATCCCGCCGCAACAGACGCTGATCCCGGCCTCACGCACTTCCGCCAGCGTGTCGAGCCGCTCCTGGAAGGTCCGGGTGGTGATGATCTCGCCATAATGTTCGGGGGAGGTGTCGATGTTGTGGTTGTAATAGTCGAGGCCGGCGTCTTTCAGCGCCCTCGCCTGGTCGCCGCTGAGCATGCCGAGCGTCATGCAGGTCTCCAGCCCCATCGCCTTCACCCCCGCGACCATCTCGCAAACCTTGCCCATGTCGCGGTCCTTGGGCTCGCGCCACGCCGCGCCCATGCAGAAGCGCTGCGAGCCATGCGCCTTGGCCTCGGCCGCCGCCGCCAGCACCGCGTCGACATCCATCAATTTCTCGACCTTGAGCCCGCTCTTGGCGTGCGCCGATTGCGAGCAATAGCCGCAGTCCTCCGGACAGCCGCCGGTCTTGATCGACAGCAGGGTACAGAGTTGCACCTCGGCGTGCGCGTGATTGGCGCGATGCACCTCCGCCGCGCGAAACACGAGCTCGGTGAACGGCCGGTCGAAAAGCTCCGCGATTTCGGCGCGGGTCCAATTGGTACGGGTCGAAATCATCGATATTCCCTAGGGTATTGTTCTGGATACAAGTTCCACCCACCTGCGCCGATCAACAACGGCACAACTATGAGTTCGACGGTGTCGCCCTCCACAACGCCGCCTTGAAATATGCCGAGTCCGCTTATGCGCCCACGCGCAAGGTTTATCGCTGACGTGTCGGAGAACATGTACATTGTCCGGATCTGCATTTTTACCTTAACTCGACGTCCACTCACCTTCGCCGTCGCGGTGAGCGTGCCAACGGGAACCTCCTCCCACTGGCGGGGCAATGCAATGTTCTTGCCGCGAATGGAAAGCCTGAAAGTGACGAGTTGTCCGGCAAAGTCGTCTAGCTCTTCTTCAGTCTCATAGAGATACAGGTCCTCCAAGGGCATTGTGCCCCGGGCCTCCGCAAGCGTTTGACCAACGACCTGACACCAAAGATCGTACAGGTGATAGGCCGCCAATGCATCCTGAGTGGGCGTCTCGGTAGAATAGTGCGGATCAAGTGGATGCGGTTTGAACTGCTTCACGAACGACGGATGGGGTTCCCCCATGTAGACCGACCTGACCGCAAGCTTGGTCCATTCATTGACTTCAGGAACGGCGTTCATGCCCCAAAGGTCGTCCTTCGCCTTAATCTCTTGCTCGCCGGTCAGGCGGTCAAGAACTCGCAATACGGCGGCTTGTCGTTCACTCTCCGCGAGCGCCGCATAAGCCTCTCTGAGCCTCTGCGGGTTCTTGTAGATACAGTAGTAAAAGGTGAATCGCTTCCGAGCCAAAGCGAGGATGTCGCACGCGCACGCCGCCTCCCACTTTTCCTTGTAGGCTCTAACGTCGTCGGGCTTGAGCTTCTTAGTGAGGCCAGAAGTTGCCGTCGCCATATCATGATGTTCTAGGCAGACGGCGGCCAGGTTCTTAGGATCATTGTTGCTCGGATCGCCGTCTATATGGTGGATCTGAACACGCGTCTTTTGACAGACGCAACAAGCGTGTCGGTTCGCCAACAGTAGCGCCCGTTGCACAGGTCGAGGGATAGGTACTCGATCTGGCAAAAGCCTACATCCTGAACACGCCGAACTGCGGCCGCTCGGGGATCGGCGCGTTGAGGCAAGCCGCGAAGGCCAGGCCGAGCACGTCCCGCGTCTGCGCCGGGTCGATGATGCCGTCGTCCCACAGCCGCGCGGTGGCGTGCCACGGGTTGCCCTGCGCCTCGTAGTCTTCGCGGATCGGCTGCTTAAACTCCTCGGTCTGCTTGGCCGTCCATTTGGCCGCATCGGCGTGGACCGTGGCCAGCACGCTTGCCGCCTGCTCGCCGCCCATCACGCTGATCCGGCTGTTGGGCCAGGTGAACAGGAAGCGAGGACTGTAGGCGCGGCCGCACATGCCGTAGTTGCCGGCGCCGAAGCTGCCGCCGATCAGGATCGTGACCTTGGGCACGGTGGCGGTGGCGACCGCAGTGACCAGCTTGGCGCCATGCTTGGCGATGCCCTCCGCTTCATATTTGCCGCCGACCATGAAGCCCGAGATGTTCTGCAGGAACAGCAGCGGAATGCGCCGCTGGCAGGCTAGCTCGATGAAATGCGCGCCCTTCACCGCGCTCTCGCTGAACAGCACGCCATTGTTGGCGAGGATCGCCACCGGCATCCCCCAGATATGGGCGAAGCCGCATACGAGCGTCGATCCGTAGAGCGCCTTGAACTCGTGGAATTCGCTGCCGTCGACGATCCGCGCAATCACTTCATGCACGTCATACGGCGCGCGGACATCCTCCGGGATGATCGAGTAAAGCTCTTCGGCGTCATACAGCGGCGGACGCGGCTCGCGCAGTTCGATCCCCGCCCCATCCTCGCCGCCCAGATGCGAGACGATATCGCGGACGATGGTCAGCGCATGTTCGTCATTCTCGGCGAGATGGTCGACCACGCCCGACTTGCGCGCATGGAGATCACCGCCGCCCAGTTCCTCGGCCGTGATCTCCTCGCCCGTCGCGGCCTTCACCAGCGGCGGGCCGGCGAGGAAGATGGTTCCCTGGTTGCGGACGATGACGCTCTCGTCGCTCATCGCCGGAACATAGGCGCCGCCGGCGGTGCAGCTCCCCATCACGCAGGCGATCTGCGGGATGCCGAGCGAGCTCAATTGCGCCTGGTTGTAGAAGATGCGGCCGAAATGCTCGCGGTCGGGGAAGACTTCGGCCTGGTGCGGCAGGTTCGCCCCGCCGCTGTCGACCAGATAGACGCAAGGCAAGCGGTTCTCCCGCGCGATTTCCTGGGCGCGGAGATGCTTCTTGACCGTCATCGGATAGTAAGTGCCGCCCTTCACCGTGGCATCGTTGCAGACGATCATTACCTGCCGCCCCGACACGCGGCCGATGCCGGCAATCATCCCCGCCCCCGGCACTTCGCGGTGATAGAGGTCGCAGGCAGCGAGCTGGCCGATCTCCAGGAACGGCGAGCCGGGATCGAGCAATCGCTCGACCCGGTCGCGGGGAAGCAGCTTGCCGCGCGAGACATGGCGCTCGCGCGACTTCTCGGTGCCGCCCTTGGCCGCCTTGGCGACATCCTTGCGCAATTTCTCGGCCAGCGCGCGATTGTGCGCGGCGCGAGCGCGCGCCTCGTCCGACGACAGGTCGATCTTCGTGTCGAGCCGCGGTGCGCTCATCTATTCCTCCCCCGCCGGGGGAGGGGGACCAAGCGCAGCTTGGTGGAGGGGTGGCAGAATTGCCCTGCTACGTCGCCCATGCATCCCCGTTTGTCGAAACCTTCTGGAGCCCTGCGCGTAGCGTCCCCAGTGCGACTTGCAAAGCGGCGGCAGCAAAGTCCGCCCGCGCCTAGGGAGAAGAATATGCGCACGAAGTTGATCGCCCTGCTGCTCGCCAGCGCCGTTCCGGCCCTCGCCGTCAGCGCCTGCAAGGGCACGACCGACACCACGACCGAGCAGGCCGCGGCCAACAAGTCGGGCCTCGACCTCGCCGCGATGGACAAGAGCGTGAAGCCGGGCGACGACTTTTTCCTCTACGCCAACGGCACCTGGTTCAAGACCAGCGAAATCCCCGCCGACCGCGGCTCGATCAGCTCCTCGTTCGTCACCCAGCAGGAATTGGAGAAGCGCATGGACGGCCTGATGGCCGACATTGCCAAATCCGACGCAGCCGCGGGCACCAACGAGCGCAAGCTGGCCGACTTCCGCGCTGCCTATATGGACCAGGCCGGCATCGACCAGCGCACCCTGCCCGCGCTCAAGGCCGATATCGACCGGTTCGAGGCTATCGCCGACAAGAAGGCGCTCGCTACCGCGATCGGTTCGACCATTCGCGCCGACGTCGATCCGCTCAATGCCACCACTCTCCAGACCCCGAACCTGTTCGGCATCTTCGTCACCCAGTCGATGTCCGACCCGTCGAAGGATGTTCCCTATCTGCTTCAGGGCGGCATCGGCCTGCCCGACCGCGACTATTACACGTCGCCCGATCCGGAGATGGCCAAGATCCGCGATGCCTATAAGCCGTTCATCGCCAAGATGCTGGCCGGTGCCGGCCTCGACAATGCCGAGGCGCGCTCCAAGCGCGTCTATGACCTCGAAGCCAAGATCGCCGCCGCCCATGCGACGATTGTTGAGACCGAGGACAGCTTCAAGGCCAACAACCCCTGGACCCAGGCCGATTTCGCCAAGAAGGCGCCGGGCCTCGACTGGGGCGCCTTCTTCCAGGCGGCGCAGCTGTCGACCGTGCCGACGATCGTCGTCTGGCATGCCGAACCGACCCGCAAGCTCGCCGCGCTGGTCGCGTCCGAACCGCTCGACGCGTGGAAGGACTGGCTCGCCTATCATCAGATTATCCAGGCCGGATCGGTGCTGCCGACCCAGATGCACAAGGATGACTTCGCTTTCTTCGGCACGACACTCGGCGGCACGCCGGAAGAACGGCCGCGTGACAAGCAGCTGCAGAATTCATTGAACGCGCTGATGGGCGACGCGGTCGGGCAGCTCTACGTCGCCAAATATTTCCCGGCCTCGGAAAAGGCCGACATCGACAAGATGGTCAGCAATATCAAAGCGGCGTTCGACAAGCGGATCGAGGCGCTGGACTGGATAGCGCCCGCCACCAAGAAGGAAGCCCGCGCCAAGGTATCGGCGATGCTGGTCGGCGTCGGCTATCCGGACAAATGGCGCGACTATTCGGCGCTCGAGATCAAGCCCGACGATGCCTACGGCAATCTACAGCGCGCCGGGATGCAGGAATATCGCCACCAGCTGGCCAAGCTCGGCCAGGCACCCGATCGCGGCGAATGGTGGATGGTCCCGCAGATCATCAACGCGGTTAACCTGCCGCTGCAGGATGCGCTCAACTTTCCTGCGGGCATCCTCCAGCCGCCCTTCTATCACGCGGGGTCGGACCCGGCGGCCAACTACGGCGCGATCGGCGCGGTGATGGGCCATGAGATCAGCCACAGTTTCGACAATCTCGGCTCGACCTTCGATTCCACCGGCAAGCTCAGGAATTGGTGGACCCCGGCGGACCTCGCCAAGTTCAACGCTGCCGGCCAGGCCTTGGTGGCCCAATATGACGCTTACGAAGTGCTGCCCGGCCTGCATATCAAGGGTCGCCAGGTGCTGGCCGAGAATATCGCCGATGTCGCCGGCCTCGCCGCCGCTTATGACGCTTACAAGGCCTCGCTCGGCGGTAGGCAAGCGCCGGTCATCGACGGCTTCACCGGCGACCAGCGCTTCTTCATCGCCTATGCGCAGGGCTGGGCGTCGAAGATGCGCGAAGCGACCATGCGCGGCCGCATCGCCACCGATGGCCATTCACCAGGGCAGTGGCGCGCCCTCACCGTCCGCAACATCGACGCCTGGTACACGGCGTTCGACGTCAAACCGGGCGACAAGCTTTACCTGGCGCCGGAGAAGCGGGTGAAGGTGTGGTAGACTAGTCTTCTCCCCTGCTTTTGCAGGGGAGGTGGCGGGCCGAAGGCCTGACGGAGGGGACTATTGCCGCCGATCGTCAGTCCCGCTCCCCGTCATGTGCCTGGTCCTCGATCGCGTCGGCGCGCGCCTTGACGTAGCCGACCACCGCGGCCCGTTCCTTGGTCGTGAAGTGCGAGAAATGGTTGCGGGCAATGCCGGACATCATGCCAAGGTCCTTCTTGGTCTTGCCTTCGCCGGTGGTCAGCAGCTTCGTCAGCTCCTCATTCGAATAGGTTCCGGCAATATCGAGATTGGGCGTGAAGCCTTCATAGCCCTGCAGCTGGCTGTTGTGGCAGCCGGTGCAGGTGGTCGAGACCAGATAGCGGCCCCATTCATGCTCCTGCCCCAGGTTCGGCAATGACTCGGCCTGATAGCGCGCGACCTGCTGTTTGGTGTTGCCGAGGCCGTGTTCGACATCTTTCTCGAACCCCTTGCCCTTCCTGATCGGAGGCAGCTGAGTTCCCTCGGGTTTGAATGTGCGAAGGTAGGCAATCAGTGCATCCAGGTCCGCATCGCTTAAAAACTGGAAGCTCTCCACCGGCATGAACCAGAAATCGCGTCCGTCCTTGGGCACGCCGCTGCGGATGAATTTCCGGAAGTCGTCGTCGCTATACTTTGCCATCAGCAGCGTGACATTGGGCGCGTTCATGTCGCCGTAATTGGGATCGTCGGCTGTGACGTTGAGCCCCTGCAGATTGTCGCCGTGGCAACCTGTGCAGTCGTGGATGATGGCCAGCCGCTTACCATGCGCCAGCTTGGCGGCCTCATCTTTATAGTCGGCACCTTCCCAGGTCAGCGCCGCCGGCTTGGCCGGCTCCTCCGCTTTATTGGCTTGCTGTTTGCACGCGGTCATGCTGGCCAGCGCCAGCAGGATCAACGTCACGCGCATTGCGACTCTCCCACCGTTCGGGGCGAGGCTTAACGCAAATCAATTTGTGCGGCTACGCGCCAATCAGCTCCCGGCCAATCAGCATGCGGCG
>NZ_JAHFPY010000033.1 GCF_023266535.1 Sphingomonas sp.
CCACCTGGTCCTGCGCCGGTGAGTAACGCGCGCGCCGTCGGATGATGCTGCACGTCGCAGTGTCGAGCGCGGACGAACCGGACGAAGATGTGACCTGGCAATCGGCGACGCGGCCGTCGGTACCGATGGTCAGGCGCACGGCCGTGGTACCCTGTTCCTCGTTGCGGATCGCCGACTGCGGATAGTCGTCGGTCGAGAACAGCGAGGGCAGGTTACCCTTGGCCTTGGCGGCCTTGGATACGACTGGCGGACAAGCCTGTGCGATCGCCACGGTCATGCCGCCCGGGCAGGACTTGGTCGTCGGCGCCCGCTCCGTAATGATTGGCGGCGCAGACGTGACTGTGGTGATGATCGGTGCCGAGATCGGAGCCTGGATGATCGACGGCGGCGCCACAATCTGCGGCGGCGGCGGCGTATTCTGGTCCGGCGGGGGCGGCGGCTCTTCCGGCGGGGGCGGCGGCTCTTCCTCGACGTCGAAGGTCTTAAGGTCCTCGGCCGCCTTCTTCAGGACGTTATATGCCAGGCCTGTAACCAGGGCATAGCCGAGAGCAATGTGGATAAGCGCCACGATAACGATCGCCGCGGTGCGGTTGGAGCTTATCTGTTTGCGATTGGCGTAGGACATTAAGCCGCAAATCTCCTCGATGGTCGGGCCACGACGTCCCGGAGAGTGCCATTTCGACGCGACCCGAGCTGTCGTGGAACTACCAATGTACTAACATATCATTGGCAGATACGCGCCACCCTTAATGAAGCGATAATGGCCGCGCAACGAATTTTGTTCCGATTACGGCAAGGAGCGCGCGAAATCGCGGCATTCGCCCCGTCATTCCGCTACGTTCAGGCGGGATTTTCGACGAACGACATGATCTCGACGCCGACTCCCTTGGCGTCGTCGTAAATGTCGGGCTTGACGCTCTTCACGCGCAGCGCCTTGACGCCGCGATAGGCGGCAACCCGCTGGAAAATGGCGTGGACCAGCGTTTCCTGGAGGTTGTAGCGCCGTTCCTGGGCGATGCGGACGATTTCGGTCCGGAGATAGTCGTAATTCCACGCCGACTGATGGTCGTCGTCATCGGGAGGGTCGAGGTCCTCGAGCCAAAGCTCGACCGTCACCAGCAGGCGCTGCGGCGCTCCGATTTCGAATTCGTGGAAGCCAATGTCGGTCATGACTTCGAGCGAATCGAGCAGGATCCGGCTCTGGCGCACCTTCAGATGTTCCGGCACCATTCCCTGCAGCTTGATTGCTTCGTCGGCCATCATCCGTCCAAGAACTGCCCGTCGCTGAATGGCGACAAAAATTGAACGTCGCGCGGCAGGGCCATGAACCGCTGTCCGCCGTCGATCACCAGCGTCTGGCCGGTCATCGCCGGCGAATCAATCAGGAAGCGCAGGGCCGCCACGACATCGCCGACCTCGACGCCGCGGCGCAGCGGGTTGAGGGCGTGCACCGCGCCGAAATTGCCGTCGCCCTGCTCGCCCGACGGCAGCATCAACGCCGGCGCAACCGCATTGACTCGAATTCCGCGTCCGGCCAGCGCCCGCGCAGCCACCTCGGTGAGACCGGCCAGCGCATATTTGGAAATCGTGTAGCTGAGGAAATCCGGATTGGGCGCGGCGAGCTTGGCATCGAGCAAATTGACCACCAGCGCCTCCCCGCCCGTGTGGCGCCGGGTGAGTTCGTCGATCAGCAGCATCGGCGCGCGGGCGTTGACCGCCATGTGTGCGTCGAACTCCTGCGCGCTGGCCGATCCCAGCCCATCCAGCGCAAACCGCGCGGCATTATTGACCAGCAGCCGGACTAGCGGTGCGCCATCGGCCGCGGCAAATATCCGCTCGGCGCAGTCGGGCTGCGCCAGGTCGGCCGCGACCTTGATCGCCCCATCGGCGATGGGGTCATCATCGTGATGCACATGGGCAATGACAGTCCAGCCGTCGGCCAGCAACGCCCGGACGATCATGTCGCCGACCCGCTTGCCCCCGCCCGTGACGATTGCCGTCCTGTCGTTCATGCCGCTGCCCCTACCATCCTGTGGCACCCTCGCCTACAGGGCCTTAAGGGCTCGAACCGACCACCGATGAGGCCGTGATGGAGACGAAAAAGTTTCCTGGTAATGAGCGAGCGACGCCGGATAGCGGGGCCTATCTGGCTAGCGAGCGAGTGCGCCAGGGCGGTTTTGCGTCCCACCCTCCGGGCATGGCCCGGCCGGCGCATGGCTTCGTCGAGGCGCTAGTCCGGTGGGCCTGCACCGCTCTTCGCGCCTCTCCTCACCCTGCACACGGCGGGTGCCATGTCGCGGCTCTCACCGATGGTCGGCTCGAGCCTTAAATGCCCGAGCGCCATGCGCCAATCGAAGCCCAGGGGCTTAGCCTCGCCGACCTTGCCGCGGCCATCGAGCAACGCGGCGGCCCGCCGCCGGTCGACCGCTGGGACCCGTCGCGTTGCGGAAGCAGCGACATGCGCATCGCCCGCGATGGCACATGGTATTATCGCGGCACGCCGATCGAGCGGCCGGCCATGGTCCGGCTATTCGCGACCGTATTGCGGCGCGAGCCCGATGGCAGCCATGTGCTCGTGACGCCAGTCGAGAAACTGTCGGTCGAGGTTGAAACCACCGCCTTCCGGGCGACGCAGATGACGATGTCGGGCAACGGCGAGCAGCGCAGCATTGGCCTTACCTTGGACAGCGGCGATGCATTGATCGTCGATGCGGATCATCCGCTGTCGGTATTGGAAACCGCCGAAGGCCCCTCGCCCCGTGTTGCCGTCCGGTTCGGCCTGGAAGCAGAGCTGGCCCGACCTCTTTATTATGAGCTGGCCGAGATCGCCCTCGCCGAGGGTCACAATCCGCCGGGAGTCTGGTCCGACGGCCACTTTTTCCCGCTGATGCCATGAAAGCGACCCTAATCGATCGAATCGCGCGCTCGCTCGCCGCCGATCCGCCTCACGACTTGCTGCCGGGCGACATCATCGAAGGCGAGGAAGACGAGTCCAATCCGGCGGCGGTGCTGGTCGCCATCACCGATCGCGTCGAGCCCGGGCTGCTGCTCACAACACGGCGTGACGATTTGCGCACGCACGCCGGGCAGGTTGCCTTTCCCGGCGGCCGCATCGATCCTGGCGAAACGCCTTGCCAGGCGGCACTCCGCGAGGCCCATGAAGAGCTCGGCCTCGACCCTGCCCAAGTTACGGTGTTCGGCGAGGCCGATCCCTATCGCACGGTCACCGGATATTGCGTGACACCCGTCGTCGGACTTGTCCCGCCGGACCTGCCACTGACGCCAAACCCGGCGGAAGTCGCCGGCTGGTTTGAGGCGCCGCTTGATTTTGTGCTCGATCCCGCCAACCAGCGTCGGATGAGCGCAGAGTTCCGCGGCCGCACACGGCATTATTACCAGATTGACTGGCAGGATCGCCGAATTTGGGGCGCGACCGCCGCGATGCTGGTCAATCTTGGCCGGCGGATCGCATGACCGCCATTGACCCCGACGTTTTCCTGAAGCGGCAGGGCATCAGGCGCCTGTTGAAAGCGCTCGATGCCAAGCACGGCACGGCGCGGTTCGTCGGCGGCGCGGTCCGCGACCTGTTGCTCGATGTCCCGCACGAGGATCTCGATCTCGCTACCACGCTCCCGCCCGACGAGGTGATCCGGCGACTCGAAGGCAAGGGCATCAAGGCGGTTCCGACCGGCATCGATCATGGCACCATCACCGCCGTTTCGTCGGGCACTGTGGTGGAGGTGACCACGCTCCGCTCCGATGTCTCGACCGATGGCCGCCGCGCGACGGTCGCCTTCACCAGCGACTGGAGCAAGGACGCAGGGCGGCGCGACTTTACCATCAACGCGCTCTACGCCGATCCTTACAGCGGCGAGCTGTTCGACTATTTCGGCGGCCTCGACGATCTGGCCGGCAGGACCGTCCGCTTCATCGGCGAGCCGCTCCAGCGCATCGCCGAGGATCATCTGCGCATCCTTCGCTACTTCCGCTTTCACGCCCGTTACGGCCATGGCGAACCGGATCGCCATGCGCTCAAAGCCTGCACCGAGCGCGCCAATGATTTGATGGCGCTGTCGCGCGAGCGGATTGCCGATGAGCTGCTCAAGCTGTTGGCGCTGGATGATCCCGCGCCAACCGTCCGGTTGATGCTCGGTCGCGGCATCTTCGAGCCGGTTCTGCCGGAAATTGAAGGTTCGGATCGGCTCGAAGCCCTGGTGTCCGCCGAACGGTCCGCGGCTGTCGACCCCGATCCGCTACGCCGTTTGGCCGCACTGCTTCCGCCCGATCCGCAAGGCGCCGAACGCGTCGCCGCCCGCCTCAAGCTGTCCAACAAGGCCAAGAAAAGGATTGCCTGCGCCGCCGATCCGTCGCTCGGAACCTCGGCGCAATCGATGGCCTACCGGATCGGGACCGAAAGCGCAGTCGACCGGTTGCTACTCGCGGGTCGGTCCGCCGAAGCGGTAGCTATCAAGGGATGGAAGCCGCCGCGCCTGCCAGTTGGCGGTGGCGACCTGATCGCCCGCGGCGTGCCGCAAGGACCGCAAGTCGCTCGCACGCTCAGGCGCATTGAAGACGCATGGGAGAAGGCCGGCTTTCCGAAGGGCAAGGAGTTCGACCGGCTGGTCGACGCTGCTCTCGCCTAGGGCAGGAAAATCGGCTCCAGGAATACCGCGCCCGCCTCGTCGCCAAGCGCCCAGCGAATTTGTGCAGGAAACAAGCCGTATTTCGGCACTTCGATCTGCACACTCTCACCGATCTTCAAAAGATCGCTGGTTTCCAGGCGGCAGCCCTCACGGCTGATGTCGGTGACGATTACGGAATGCTTGCTGCCGTCGCTGTCGATCAGCGTGGCCTCGAACCGCGTGTCGACCCGCGGCGAGCGCTTGATCTGTCCTGGCTCCCTCATCACCGGCCCCCGTTCAACGCAACATGGTTTCACGTTAACATAGGCTATTAACGAGTCAAAATGCGTTAGCGGTCAAATCGCACTCAATCTTTGCGCCGGCTCTTCCAATATTCGAGCGCCGCGTCGGGCTCGAGCGGCCTGGCGAAATAATAGCCTTGGCCGGAAGCGCAGCCGAGCGTTGCCAGCGTCGTTGCCAGCTCGACCGTCTCGATCCCCTCGGCGGTGGTCGACATGCCCAGCGCGTCGGCCAATGACAGCACGGCGCGCACAATCGCGACGGAGTCGGGATCGCGCATCATGCCGGTGACGAAGCTCTTGTCGATCTTGAGCACGTCAATCGGCAGGCGCTGGAGGTAAGCAAGGCTCGAATAGCCGGTGCCGAAATCATCCATCGCCACGGTCGCATCGAGCGCCTTCAACGCTTCGAATACGCGCATCGCACGGCCCGGATCCTGGACGATCGAGCTTTCGGTCAATTCCAGCGTCAGCCGGTTGCCCTTGAGTCCGGAGGCCTTGAGCGCGCTTTCGACCACTTCGGCGATGTTGTCGCGCGCGACCTGGATCGCGGAGAGATTGACGCCGACATAGACCGGCAGCGGCTCGCCGGCCTGCTTGTCCCACTCAGCCACCGTCTGCGCCGCCTTGTCCATCGCCCAGCGGCCAAGCTGCAGGATCAGGCCACTCTCTTCGGCGACCGGAATGAATTCCGAAGGACTGATTTCGCCACGGTCGTCATGTTTCCACCGGGCCAGCGCCTCGAAGCCGGCGACCTCGCCCGACTTCAGGTCGATCAACGGCTGGTAGAATAGTTTCAGCTGGTCCTTGTCGAGCGCCCTGCGAAGCTCGGTCTCGATCGAGAAACGGCGCCGCGCCGCGCTCGCTTCCTTCGGCTCATAGACCTGCGGCCTGCCGGCGGCCTTGGCCTGCTTGACCGCGAACTGGGCGTTGCGGAACAACTCCTCCGCGTCCTGGTCCGAATGCATCAGCGCAACGCCAATGGCGCATTCGACGCGGATCTCCAGCTCGGACAGCTTGAACGGGGTCGCCATCACTTGCTGGATGCGCTCGGCCGCGGCCAGCGCATCGACCACTCCCCGCTTCAGGCCGACCAGGACGCCGAATTCGTTTCCGCCAGTCCGTGCCAGCACGTCGCCGCCGCGCAGCGCCGAAATCAGCCGCCGGGCAAAGGTAATCAGCAATTCGTCGCCGGCCAGGCTGCCCATCGATTCGTTGATGCGGCTGAACCGCAGCATGTCGACCACCAGCACCGCATATTCCTGGTCGCGGGCGTTGGTGACGCCGCGGCTCTCGATCGTCTCGGTAAAGCTCAGCCGGTTGGGCAGGCCGGTCAGGCTGTCGCGCAGCATCTCCGCGCGGAGCGCCCGCTCAGCCTGCACTTCGACCGTGCGGTCGACCACGCTGACCAGGCAGCGCGACCCCTGCCCCTTGATCTGCGGCAGCGGCGCCAGCGTCGTACGGAAATAGCGCGCGCCGACTCCCTCGCCGTCGCGGAAGTCGAGCTCGCCCGGCATGGTCGGATCGTCGAGATAGGTTTCGATCATCGCGCCGAGCGCACCGTCGCGCATTGAAGTGAGATCGCCGGCGGCAATATTCGGATCATTGCTGTTGGCCAGCGCCTCGCGGAAGCGGCCGTTGCAATTCAATAGGCGCATGGCTCCGCCGGCTGTGCGCCCGATCACCGCCGCGGCGATTGGCAGGGCGCCGAGCAAGGCTTGCTCGTCCGCCGATGCACGGATGCCGTTGGTTTCGTTCTGGGCCGCCGAGCGCACGCCCTTGGGCGCGGCCGAGCGTTTGGCTGCAGCCTGCATGGGAGCAGCGTTAAACGAGACAGGTTAATGGCCGGTTTCGAGAGGGGTTGATGCAGGTTAGGAAAGCATCGCCTGAACGGCTTTATTCGACCACTTTCGGCACCGGCTCGAACCGATTGCTCCTCGGGAAGCCGTTGGGCGCGATCCGACCGCTGGCCCCGCGGATCGCCCGCCATGGCGTGAGGTCACTTTCGCTCCGCACCCGCCCGCTCTCGCCGCCCAGGGGCCAGCTGATCCCCTCGGCCAGCACAAACGCCATCGCATCGCTGAGGCCGCCGTCGCGATAGCGCTGCAGCTGCACGCCCGACCCGCGCCCAAGCTCGGGCAGCTCGGCCAGTTTGAACACCAGCATCTTGCGGTTTTCGCCGATCACGGCGATCGAATCCGCAGCTGACGGCACCGGTTTTACTACCGCCATTTTCGCCTTGGGTCTCAGGTTCATCAGCTGCTTGCCCTTGCGCGTCTCGGCCATCACCGCCTCGCCCGTCGTCACGAACCCGCGCCCGTCACTCGATCCAACCAGCATCCGCATGTCGGGCCGAACGACGAACATCGCGACGATCTCGCTTTCCGCCTCCAGGTCGATGGTCAGGCGGATCGGCTCGCCGAACCCGCGCCCGCCGGGCAGCTTGTCGCCGCCGACCGTATAGACCCGGCCATTGTCGGCCGCGACCAGCAGCCGGTCGGTGGTCTGGGCGTGGAAGATGAGGTGCAGCCCGTCGCCCTCGCGGAATTTCAGCGTCTCGGAATCATCCAGGGCGACATGCCCGCGCATCGCCCGGACCCAGCCACGTGTCGACAGGATCACCGTGATCGGCTCCTTCTCGATCATCTGGCTCCAGTCGATCTCGGCCCTGGCGCCCCCCGCTTCGGGCCGGACCTCGGTCCGGCGCTCGTCGCCGAATTTCTCCTTCATTGCCCCGAGGTCCTTGAGCAGCCGCTTCTTCTGCCGCCCCGGTTCGCTGACCAGCCTGGCCAGCTCCTCGCGCTCCTTGGCCAGTGCGTCGCGCTCCTTGTTGAGCTCCATTTCCTCCAGCTTGCGCAATTGGCGCAGGCGCATGTTGAGGATTGCCTCGGCCTGCCGGTCGGTAAGCCTGAACTCCTCGATCATTTGCCCCTTGGGCTCGTCCTCGTAGCGGATGATCTCGATCACCCGGTCGAGGTTGAGGAACGCGATCAGGAAGCCCTCGACCAGCTCCAGCCGCTCGTCGATCTTGCCGATCCTATGGTTCGACCGGTTGACCAGCACCTCGATCTGGAATTCGAGCCAGGCCGCCAGCGCTTCCTTGAGGCTCATCACCCCCGGCGTCCGGGTCTTGTCGAGCACGTTGAGGTTAAGCGGGAAGCGCGTCTCCAGCTCGGTCAGCTTGTAGAGGCTCTCCTCGAGCAATGCGGCATCGACCGTTCGCGACCTCGGCTCCAGCACGATCCGCACATCCTCGGCGCTTTCGTCGCGCACGTCGGCCAGGATCGGCAGCTTCTTGTTGGCGATCAGCTCGGCGATTTCCTCGATCAGCTTGCCCTTCTGCACGCCGTAGGGGATTTCGTGGACGACCAGGTGCCAGCCGCCGCCCTTCTCGCTCACTCGCTCGATCTTGGCGCGCACGCGGAATGAGCCGCGCCCGCTGATATAGGCCTTGGCGATCGTCTCTTCGTCCTCGACCAGCACGCCGCCGGTCGGGAAGTCGGGACCCTTGACGATCTTGAGCAGTTCGCGGTCGTCGATCTTCTTGTCGTTGAGCAACACCATCGCCGCTTCGGCCAGCTCGCTGACATTGTGCGGCGGGATACTGGTGGCCATGCCGACCGCGATCCCGCTGGCGCCATTGGCGAGCAGATTGGGGAACAGGCCGGGGAACACCTCCGGCTCCTCTTCCTCGCCATTGTAGGTCGCGCGATAGGCGACCGTGCCCTCGTCGAGCCCGGCCATCAGCTGCACCGCGACCTTGGTCAGCCGCGCCTCGGTGTAGCGGTAGGCGGCGGCATTATCGCCATCGATGTTGCCGAAATTGCCTTGCCCGTCGACCAGCGGATAGCGGAGCGCGAAATCCTGCGCGAGCCGCACCATCGCGTCATACACCGACTGGTCGCCGTGCGGGTGATATTTGCCGATCACGTCGCCGACCACGCGGGCGCATTTCTTGTAGGCGCTTGCCGGGTCGAGCCGCAGCAGCCGCATCGCCCACAGCAGGCGGCGGTGAACCGGCTTCAGCCCGTCGCGGACATCGGGCAGCGACCGCGCCGTGATCGTCGACAGGGCATAGACCAGGTAGCGTTCGGAGAGGGCGGAATCGAACGGAGTATCGATTACGGAAGTGTCATCGGCTTGCATGACTTGCGATTAGCAACCGCCGTCCTCCCCGTCATCCAGCCGATGCGCTCAATCCACAGATTTTCGTCGTTGCTGCGACAGGGAAACTCCCCATGCCGCTCGCATATCGAAATCATAACCCTGCTGCGCTCCAATTTGGGATAGAGATGCACCATGAAGAAGCGCTTGGCCCTGGTCTGGCTCATTTTGACTGCTTGCTTGGCGCCTGCCGCTGTCAAGGCCGCGCCGATTGCGATCGACGGCGGGCAGATCGAGGGCTCGCAAATCGGCGCGCTCCGGGTTTTCAAGGGCATTCCCTACGCGGCGGCGCCAACCGGTCCGCTGCGCTGGCGGCCACCGCAGCCGGCGCCCGCATGGCGCGGAGTGCGCAAAGCCAATTCCTTTTCTCCTGCGTGCCCGCAGCTGGGCAGCTATCCTCCCGATGCGCCCACGGAACCAACCAGCGAGGACTGCCTGGCCCTAAACGTCTGGGCGCCTGCAATGAACGGTGCAGGCAAGCTGCCGGTCATGGTCTGGATTCATGGCGGCAGCCTGATGAACGGATCCGGTTCGGTGCCCCAATATGCCGGGGAACAACTGGCCGCTCGCGGCGTCATTGTCGTCACCATCAATTACCGCCTGGGCGTGCTCGGGTTCCTGGCCCACCCGCAATTGAACAAGGAGTCGCGGTACGGCGTGTCAGGCAATTATGGCCTGCTCGACCAGATTGCGGCGCTAAAATGGGTCAAGCGGAACATCGCCGCGTTTGGCGGAGATCCGGATCAAGTCACGATTTTTGGCCAATCGTCTGGCAGCTTCTCTGCAAGCATCCTGGCTTCAACGCCGCTGGCAAGAGGCCTGTTTCGTCGCGCGATCGGCGAGAGCGGGGCGGTGTTCGAGCCCGTAGAGCTAGACCCCCGGTTCACGCCCAACGGCGCAGCAGAAATTGGCGTCGGCTTTGCCAATAAAGCTGGCGCAAAGTCAGTGGCGGACCTGCGCAAGATGCCGGTGGCAACTCTGCTCAAACAGCGCTTCAATCCACAATTCAACATCGACGGCCATGTCATCCCCGCATCGCCGCATGACGCCTATGAGGCGGGAAAGCAGAATGATGTCGATCTCCTCGTCGGCACCAATGCCAGCGAGGGTAGCTTTTTCTTTGATCCTGCCTCGGTCACGGTCGGCAATTTCGACTCCGTTTTGGGCCGCACCTATCCATCGCTGTTGTTGAAGGCGGTCGGTGCAAAGCCGGGAAATACCGACGCCGATGCTCGCCGGGCCGCCGTCGCCACCGATACCGACATTCGGTTCCGCTGGGGCATGTGGGCATGGGCCAGACATGCCTTGAACAGCGGCAAGAGCCGTGTCTTCTTCTATCGCTTCTCGGGCGCGCCTGCCTATCGGCCTGGCCATCCCTATTTCGGGCTCGGGCCAACCCACGGCGCGGAAATGCCCTATGTCTTTGGATATCTGGACAAGGGTGCCGCCGACTGGACCTCGCAAGACCAGGCACTGGCCTCAACGATCCAGCAATATTGGACAAACTTCGCCAAGTCCGGCGATCCCAACGGACCCGGACTGCCTCGCTGGCCGAGGTTCGACAATCGGCGAACCATGGTCATGGAACTCGGTCAGGAAGTCCGAGCCGCGCCGCTTACCGACGATGCCAGGCTGAAGCGGATCGACCGGGTCTATGCTGTTGCCCGGTTCGTGAACAAATATCTGTATTTCCTGATCGCCGCCGCCGCCGTTCTTTTCATCCTTGTGGTTGCAATGGCCGTTCGGTTCCTTTTGAGGCTGAAGGCCCGCCTCCCGGCGTAGGAACTCGATTCCCGACGTCGGCCGCATTAGGCTGGTCCCATGTGCAATCTCTACCGAATGACCAAGGGCACCACGGAGATCGCCAATCTCTTCCGCGCCCAGGCCGACCCGCCCGGCAACGCCGGCGAACTCATCTATCCCGGTTATCCCGGGCTGGTGGTGGCCGAAGGCAGGGTGCGGCAAATGGCCTGGGGCTTCCCGCTCGCGCTGAAGGGCAAGAGCGGCCAGATCCTCAAGCCCAAGCCGGTCAACAACGCGCGCTCCGACAAGCTCGACGGCTTCATGTGGCGCTACAGCTTCCAGGAGCGCCGCTGCCCGGTCCCGGTCAGCGAATTCGCCGAGGCGGAGGGCGAAAAAGGCGCCAAGACCCGCACCTAGTTCTCGCTCCCCGGAGAGGAAATCTTCGCCGTCGCCGGCCTGTGGCGCGACACCGCCGAATGGGGTCCGGCCTATGCGATGGTGATGACCGAGGCCTCGCCCGGCATCCAGGGAGTGCACGACCGGATGCCGGTGATCCTTGCCCCAGACACCTGGGGTGCCTGGCTCGATAGTCCGCCCGATAAGGCGCGACAGCTCTGCCGACCCTACGCAGGAGACATGGAGATCAGGCGCACGGACGAGCGGTGGGCGAGCCGCTAGCCTCGCAACAATCTCACTTGCGATATTGATTTATATTGCCTAAGCGACAAGCGACCAGGACGGGGCGGTTGGCCGGGGGGCCGATCGCCCCGATTTGTTTTAGAGCCTGAGCCCGAACCTCGGCCCGATCCACAGCATCAGCGAATAGAGCGCGATGGTCAGCGCGCAGCCGGCGGCGAGGCTGATCCAGAAGCCATAGCCATTTCGCAGCATCGCCGGCATCAGCAGGAACATCGGCAGCGACGGCAGCACGAACCAGAAAGTGCCCTCGGCATGCGCCGCCATGTTCGCTGCGTCGGGCTTGTCGCGCCACAGCCAGACCATCCCCAGCACCGACACCAGCGGCAGCGAAGCGATCAGCCCGCCGAGACCCGGGTAGCGCTTGGCCACTTCCGAAATGATGGCGATCAAAATGCCGGACAGTCCGGCCTTGATGAACAAATAGAGCATTGGTCCCGCCTATTAATTTCCTGTTAAATCGCGTAAGCGCCCCAGCTTGCAAGAACAAGGAGCCGGTCGATGGCTTCCGAGCAGCTCGACTATTATCTCGCCCGCGCCGCCGAAGAGCGCAACTCCGCGGCCAGTGCTCCGACGCCCGCCATCGCTAGGGTCCATGAAGATCTGGCGGCAATGTACGACCGGATGGCGCGCGAGGCCGAGCGCGAGCTGGAGCTGGAACGGGAACTGATTCTCGCCGATTAGGCCGCCGCTTCCAGCGGCGCGGCCTTGCTCAGTTCGACCTGGCGCAGCAGCCATTCACGGAAGCGCTTGATCTTGGGCACGTTGCGCCGTTCGGGCGCAATGCACAGCCAGTAGCGGAAGCCGGCCGTCGCGGTCAGCTCGAACGGCTGGCACAGCCGCCCGTCCTTGATGTCGTTCTTCCAGAAGGCCGGGGTCAGCAGAACCAGCCCCTGCCCGCCCATCGCCGTATGGCCCTCGTCGGCCTGGCTGTCGAGCCTAAGGCCCGGCTTCTTCGGCCGGTCGGCGCCTTCTACCCCCGCGGCCTCGAACCATTTGTCCCACCAATAATCCTCGGGGCTGATCAACGGCAGGTTGGGGAGATCGGCAGGCGTCGGCGGCCGGCCGAGCTGCTCGGTCATCCGCTTCCAGAAGCTCGGCGCACACATCGGCGAGAAGTCGACCTTCATCAGCTCGATCGCCACCAGCCCTTCCCACGGCTGGGCGCCGGCGCGGATCGCGACATCCGCCTCGCCCGCCTTCAAATCGACCAGCTTGTTCGACGTCGCCAACCGCACCGCCAGGTCGGGATGTTCGACCTGGAAGGCGCCGAGCCGCCACGCCAGCCAGGTATTGGCGAACGTGAAGGTCGTGGCCACCGTCAGCAGCCCCTCGTCCTCCTCGCGCAGCTCGGCGAACGCACCCTCGATCGTATCGAATGCCTTGGTCAGCTGGGGCAGCAACCGGAGGCCCAGCCCGGTCAGCCGCGCCCGCCCCTTCTCGCGCACGAACAAAGCCGCGCCAAGCCGCTCCTCCAATAATTTGACCTGATAGGAGACCGCAGCCTGGGTCATGCCCAGCTCATTCGCTGCGGCGGTGAAATTTTCTAGTCTGGCAGCCGCCTCGAAGACGCGAACCGCGGCCAAGGGAGGAAGTCGTCGCATAAGCTGAGTCTATAAGCCCGACTTATGTTCTTTGTCCACCCTTTCATTGGGCACGAAAAGGGAACGTCGCTATTTAGTTCACAAGCGCCGGTGGCCCCTCTTCCCCACCCCAAGCCACCGGCGCCAAATGATGGAGGCAATGATGAACGATCAGATTTTCGATCGCGAGTATCAGGCCGGACGTGCTGCCCTCAATGACAGCCTCGGCCGGCTGATCAATGGAGCCGAACAGTCGCTGCGCGTGCTCCACAAGATCAATTTCGACGCGCCCTGGAAGCAGGCCCCGAAGGCCAAGCCGCGGCGCGCCAAGGCGGCCTGACATGCGACAGGTCGTCAAACACAACGCGGTCGTTGCCAGGCCGGACACGCTTGGCGATGACTTCGCGCTGATTTTCGAAGCGTTTGCCGATGCCTTTCGCGGCCTGTCGCCGGTCACACTGGCCGACTGCGGCTGTGCCAAGGTTCATTATGCGGGATGGCGCTGAGATGATCGCGCGGCGATGGCACGGGCGGGTCCCCAGCGCCAAGGCTTCGGAATATCTGCAGCTGATGGCCAATGTGGGCCTGCCCGACTATAGCTCGACCAGCGGCAACCGCGGCGCCTGGTGCCTGTTTCGCTGCGACAATGGCATCGCCCATTTCGAAATGTTCACCTTGTGGGACGATTTCTGCGCGATCCGCCGGTTCGCCGGCGAGGACATCAACAAGGCCAAATATTACGATTTCGACGCCGATTTCCTGCTCGAGCTGGAGCCGGATGTGGTCCATTTCGAAGTCGTCGAAGGCTAAGGATTCCACTCAATTGCGGATGAAGGGCGGCTCGCCTATAGCCGCCCCTCTTCTTGTACCCGCCGGAGTCCCCAACGCCCATGACCCGCCGCCGCCAGATCTACGAAGGCAAGGCCAAGATCCTTTACGAGGGCCCGGAGCCCGGCACGCTGATCCAATATTTCAAGGACGACGCGACGGCCTTCAACGCCCAGAAGCGCGGCACGATCAGCGGCAAGGGCGTGATCAACAACCGCATCTCCGAACATATCTTCACCGCGCTGCAGACGATCGGCGTTCCGACCCACTTCATCCGCCGCCTCAACATGCGCGAGCAGCTGATCCGCCAGGTCGAGATCGTCCCGATCGAGGTGGTCGTGCGCAACGTCGCCGCCGGCTCGATTTCGAAGCGGCTCGGGATCGAGGAAGGCACCCAGCTCCCCCGCACCATCATCGAATATTATTACAAGGACGATGCGCTCGGCGATCCGATGATCGCCGACGAGCATATCGCCTGCTTCGGCTGGGCCAGCCAGGACGAGATGAACGACATCGCCGACATGGCGATCCGCGTGAACGACTTCATGTGCGGCATGTTCTCCGGGATCGGCATCCGCCTGATCGACTTCAAGCTGGAGTTCGGCCGGGTGTGGGACGGCGATTTTAGCCGAATCATCCTCGCCGACGAGATTTCGCCCGACGGCTGCCGGCTGTGGGACATGAAGTCCAACGAGAAGCTCGACAAGGACCGCTTCCGCCAGAGCCTTGGCGGCGAGGCCGAGGCCTATCAGGAAGTCGCGCGGAGGCTCGGCCTGCTGCCCGAAGGCGAGGAAGCCACCGCCGTCCTCGACCTCGACGAGCACCGCAAGAAGCGCGGACGCTAGCCGACGCTGATGGCCCTGCCGCGCGTTCGCGTCGTTACCCTGAACGCGGCGCTCGGTCCTCTCGACTATCGGGTGCCCGACGGCATGGCGGTCGAACCCGGCTCGGTCGTGGTCGCACCGCTGGGCCCGCGTCAGCTGTTCGGCGTCGCCTGGGAAGCGGATCGGCTGAAGACAGAAGAGGTTGGCGACAACCGCCTCCGTCCCCTGGCCGGGCTGGTCGACGTCCCGCCGATCCCGGCGCCGCTCCGCCGCCTCACCGAATGGACCGCGGACTATTATCTCTCGCCTCTGGCCGCGGTGCTGAGGATGGTGCTGCCGTCATCGGCGGCGCTGGCCGGGCCGCGCACGATGATCGAATATCGACCGACCGGCGATGCGCCCGCGCGCCTCACGCCGCAGCGCGAGCAGGCCCTGTCGCGGATCGAGGGCCGCCAGGGCAGCGTCCGCGAGCTTGCCGCCCACGCCGAGGTCAGCGACGCGGTGATGCGCGGCCTGGTCCATGCCGGCGCGCTCGAGCGGGTCGAGGGCGACGGTGACCAGCCGTTCCCCGCCCCCGACCCTGATTTCGCACCGCCCTCGCTCAACGCCGAACAACGCGAGGCCGCCAACAGCCTCAAGCAAGCCATCGGCCGGGGCTTCGACCCGGTGCTGCTCGACGGAGTCACCGGCTCGGGCAAGACCGAAGTCTATTTCGAGGCGATCGCCGAGGCGGTCCGCCAGGGCAAGCAGGTGCTGGTGCTGCTCCCCGAAATCGCGCTGACCGAGCCGTTCCTGACCCGCTTCACCGCCCGCTTTGGCTGCGAGCCGGTAACCTGGCACTCCGACCTTCGCTCATCGCAGCGCCGCCGCGCCTGGCGGGCCATCTCGCGCGGCGAGGCCCGGGTCGTGGTCGGCGCCCGCTCGTCGCTGTTTCTGCCCTATGCCAACCTCGGCCTGATCGTCGTCGACGAGGCCCACGAGCCGAGTTTCAAGCAGGAAGAGGGCGTCCAGTATCATGCCCGCGATGTCGCCGTGATGCGCGGCCATTTCGAGGACGTGCCCGTCATCCTCGCTTCGGCCACGCCAGCCATCGAAACCCGCCACATGGTCGAGATCGGCCGCTACCGCGAATTGAAGCTGACCGAGCGCCACGGCTTGGCCCAAATGCCGACGATTGAGGCCATCGACCTAACCCAGGACCCGCCGCTGCGCGGACGCTGGCTGGCGCCGGGCCTGGTCGCCGAGCTGCAGGCCAACCTCGAAGCGGGCGAGCAATCGTTGCTGTTCCTCAACCGCCGCGGCTTCGCGCCGCTAACCCTCTGCCGCCATTGCGGCCATCGCTTCCAATGTCCCAATTGCACCGCCTGGATGGTCGAGCACCGCCTGATGCACCGCCTCGCCTGCCACCATTGCGGCCATGTCATGCCGCCGCCCGAGGCCTGCCCGGAATGCGGCGAGGAGGATAGTTTGGTCGCTTGCGGGCCCGGGGTCGAGCGGATCGCCGACGAGGTTGCCGAATTGTTCCCGGATGCCCGCACCGCGGTTGTCACCTCCGACACCATCTGGTCGCCGGCCCGCGCGGCCGAATTCGTCCGCGCCATGGAAGCCGGCGAGCTCGATATTGTCATCGGCACCCAGCTGGTCACCAAGGGCTATCATTTCCCCAATCTGACGCTTGTCGGCGTGGTCGATGCCGATCTCGGGCTGCAAGGCGGCGACCTCCGCGCCGCCGAACGCAGCTTTCAGCAGATCCAGCAGGTCGCCGGCCGCGCCGGTCGCGGCGACAAGCCGGGCCGCGTCCTGGTCCAGACCCATGATCCCGACGCGCCGGTGATCGCCGCGCTGGTCTCAGGCGACGCGCCGGGCTTCTACGCCGCCGAGACCGAGGCCCGCCGCGATGCGGCCATGCCGCCGTTCGGCCGGCTGGCGGCGATCATCATTTCGGCGGAAGACAAGGGCGAGGCCGAGGCGGTCGCCCGCCGCATCAGCCAGGCAGCGCCCAGGGTCGATGAAATGGCAGTGTTCGGCCCCGCCCCCGCTCCGCTCGCCATGCTGCGCGGCCGCCATCGCCAGCGGCTGCTGGTCCATGCCGCGCGCAAGCTCGACGTGCAGGATGTCATCCGCGATTGGCTAGGCGAGCTGGAATGGTCGAGCAATGTCCGCGTCGCGGTCGACGTCGATCCCTACAGCTTCCTGTAATTCAGCCCGAATCTTGAAACCTCAATTGGGCGCGCTAGGCTCGCCGAGCCGAGTCAGGAGGGGTCATGAGGTATTTTGGCGAGTGCCTAGCCGCGTCTTTCGCAGTTATTTTGGTGAGTTCACCGGCCAATGCCGAGTGGCGGGAATATGAAACCGCCCACTTCCGGATCATTACCGAAAGCAGCCCGGCCGAGGTCGAGAAGTTCGCCACCACGCTGGAGAGCTATGACCAGCTGATGCGCATGGCGACCGGCATCAAGGACGACAAGCCGGTCAAGGTTCGCATCTATCAGGTTGCCGGTCTCGACGAGGTCGAGAAAGCGATCAACGCACCAGGCAGCGGAGTGGCCGGCTTCTACGACAGCAATTCGCTCGGCCCCTATGCCGTCACACCAAAGAAAACGTCTGGGACCGGGCGCTACTTCACACCCGCTCTGGTACTGCACCACGAATATGCGCATCATTTCATGCTGCAATATTTCCCGGCCATTTACCCGGGTTGGTACACCGAAGGCTTTGCCGAGCTGATTGGCTCCAGCAAGATGATGGATGACGGCCGCATTGGCTACGGCATGCCGGCGCTGCATCGCGGGAACGACATCAACGCCTATTGGGTGCCGCTGCAGCAGCTGCTGACCTCAGAGAAAAACGTCTACCTGGACACCTATGGCCAGGGCTGGGCATTGACCCACTTCCTGACCTTCAACAGCAAGCATTCGGCGCAGCTTCGCCAATATCTGGCGGCTCTCGGCAAGGGGAAGAGCCTCGCGGAGGCCGCGACCGCGTTCGGCGATCTCGACGACTTGAACAAGGAAGCGCGGCGCTACGTTACGGCGGGCAGCTTCGAATATCGACCGGTCAAGGTGAATATCGCCCAGCCGGTGGTCCAGGGGAGTCGAACCCTGTCCGCCGGCGAGGGCGCACTGGTGCCCGAAACCATCGCGTACCGCGACAGCGACATTTCCGAGATTCGCAAACCATCCGACCGCAACCAGGAAGCGAGCTTTCGCGAGCATATTCTGGGTCGCATTCGCGACGAGGTCCAGCGCTACCCGGCCGATCCGTTCGCGCTGCAGCTGCTCGGCGAGGTTGAATATGCCCAGGGCAATTTTGCCCAGTCCGAAGCCGCAGTTGACCGGATGCTCGCGGTCCGGCCGGACGATCGCGGCGGCATGACGCTCAAGTCAATGCTGCTGTCCCGCCGGTCTGCGGCCATGTCGGGCAACGCGAGGACAGCGATGATCGATCAGGCCCGGGTCATGGCGGTCAAGGCCAATCGCTCCGATCCCGACGATCCGCGCCCGCTGCTGGCCTATTATCAAAGCTATAATCTCAGCGGCGAACCCCCTCCGAAAGCCGCCGTCGAAGGGCTAATGGAAGCGGTCAGCCTGTTGCCGCGAGAGAATGGTCCTCGCCAGCTGTTGGTCGATCAGCTGGCCAGGGAGAAACGCTACGACGAGGCGATCGCCTGGCTGATGCCGGTCGCCAACTCGCCGCACCGGTCGCCGCGCCGGGAGGCGGCTCGCCAGCAGATGGAGCAGTTGAAGGCCGCCAAGGCCGCCGCCGGGAAGCCGGCGGCTAGCAGCTGAGGCCGCATGTTCCGCTAGATGAGCTGGCCCTGCTCTTTCCAGCTGGCGCCTTCGGCTTCGAGCAGCTTGCGCTTGTTGGGCAGGCCCCCGCCATAGCCGCCGAGCGTACCGTCGGAGCGGATCACGCGGTGGCATGGCACGATCACTGCAACCGGGTTGGAGCCGTTGGCAGTACCGACCGCGCGCATTGCTTCCGGCTCGCCGATGGCGTGCGCGACGTCGGCATAGCTGCGCGTTTCGCCGAGCGGGATCTTGCGCAATTCCTGCCAGACCTTCTCCTGGAAAGCCGTTCCACGCACATCGATCGGCAGGTCATGGGCCGAAGGATGGTCGATCTGGGCCAGTGCCTGTTCAACCCAGGGCGCAATGGTGCCGTCGTCCGGGCGAATGTCGGCATTGGGGAAACGGTCGCGTAGGGCTCGCTCGTCCTCGGCGAAGGTCATGCGGCAAATGCCCTTGTCGGTCGCCGCGATCAGCATCGGGCCGAGCGCGCTGCCGGCGGTTACAAAGCGGATCGTCACTCCGCGGCCGCCGTCGCGCCAGGCCGACGGAGTCATGCCCAGCCGCTCCTTGGCGTCGGCGTAGAAACGGCTCGGGGCCTGGTAGCCGGCGTCATAGATGGCTTCGGTCACGCTCTTGTCCTCCTGGAGGTGGTGCATCGCCCGGCGGGCACGAATGGCGCGGGCATAGGCCGCCGGCGACACGCCCATGTCGCGGGTGAAAATTCGCTGGAAATGATGCTCAGCATAGCCAACCGCGTCGGCCAGGTCGGCGAGCAGCGGCGGCTCGTCGGCTGCCTCGATGATCTGCACCGCCTTCGCCACCGCTTCGCGGTCGCGCCCGACCTCGTCGGGCTTGCAGCGCAGGCAGGGTCGATATCCCGCCGCCAGAGCAGACAGCCCGTCGAGGAAGAATTCCACATTCTCCCGCTTCGGCCGCCGCGCCGGGCAGCTCGGCTTGCAGTAAATGCCGGTCGTCTTGACCGCTCCGATCACTTGTCCGTCCCAGGTCCGGTCGCGGCGCTCGAAGGCATCCCAGGCGGCGTCATCGTCAATGGTTCGCATCAGCATGGGCCTAACATAGGTAGTCCCGTTGCGTCCTGCTTCCCGTGACTTGCGGTCAAAGTCGCCGAAGAGCGACCCCGGCGAAGGCCGGGACCCATTCCAATGAGCGTTCATGAACGTTCTACCTTTGCGGCAAAGCAGCCGCGGATCGCATTGTGCGCATCGATATGATCGACCGCCGGGTCGGCCAGCAGGCGGCGGACGACTTCATCTGCCTCGCCAGGCTGCGCCAGCGACGCATCAACCATCATTCCGTCGGCATCGAACGCCCTGAGCGACAGGATCCGCCGATCGAGCGCCGGCGGGATTTCGTCTTCATAGCGCGCGGCCTTGGTCGCGGCTTCGCTGACGAAAATGGCGTGGCTGGCCCGGTAGGGATTGTCGCTGCCGTGGCTGACATGGTTCACCAGCAACAGCGTCTCGCCGATGTCGGCATCGTCGAGCGTCACCCGGCAGGGGAAGCTCGGCTTCTTGTCAGCGGTCATCCGGACTGCGCCGTGATGGGCCAACTCGGTGTCGCTGAGGCCAATGAGATGGGCGAAAGGAGCGGGGTCGAGGCCAGTGATTTGGTAGGTCATGGCCACTGAATATCGGCGTCGAGCGGCTGTCGCTTCCCGCACCTTGCGGCCAAACCCCAATAGCCGCCTTGCATCCCCGCCTACCCCCTGCTAGGGGCGCGCCAACTCATGCGGGGCGCGCGGTTTTTCGCTGCAGTGCCCCGTTCAACGCATGAGACATATTTCTTTGTCTGGAGCTTCGAGCGCGTGGAGAATTCCGGCGGCATCCAGGCCAGCTTAGCGGGGCGCTACGCCACGGCTTTGTTCGGTCTCGCCCGTGATGAAAACCAGATCGACGCGGTTGGCCGCAGCCTCGACACGCTCGAGGCGGCGATGACCGAATCGCCCGATTTCAAGACGCTGGTGACGAGCCCGCTGATCGGTCGGGCCGAGGCCGGCAAGACCGTCCGCGCGCTGACCCCGGCGCTGGGCATCGACCCGATCACCGCCAGGTTCTTCGGCGTCCTGGCCGACAATGGCCGGCTCAGCGAGCTCAAGTCCGTGATCAAGGCAGTCCGCAAGCTGGCCGCCGACAACCGCGGCGAGACCACGGCCGAAGTGACCTCGGCGTTCGCGCTCAGCAACGACCAGGTCGCCCGCATCAAATCCAATTTGAAGACCCGCCTCGGCCGCGATGTCACAATCGACGCCAGGGTCGATTCCGCACTTCTCGGAGGCCTCGTCGTCCGGCTCGGCAGCCAGATGATCGACGCCTCGATCAAGACCAAACTCAATAATCTCGCTATGGCGATGAAAGGCTGAACATGGATATCCGCGCCGCTGAAATTTCCCGCGTCATTCGCGACCAGATCGCGAACTTCGACGCCGACGCGCAGGTCTCCGAAGTCGGCAGCGTGCTGTCGGTCGGCGACGGTATCGCCCGCATCCACGGGCTCGACAACGTCCAGGCGGGCGAAATGGTCGAGTTCGAGGACGGCACCAAGGGCATGGCCCTCAACCTCGAGGCCGACAATGTCGGCGTCGTGATCTTCGGCTCGGACGCCGCGATCAAGGAAGGCTCGACCGCCAAGCGCACCGGCACCATCGTCGACGTTCCGGTCGGCAAGGGCCTGCTCGGCCGCGTCGTCGACGCGCTCGGCAACCCGATCGACGGCAAGGGTCCGATCAAGGCCGACAAGCGCAGCCGCGTCGAGGTCAAGGCGCCGGGCATCATCCCCAGGACCTCGGTCCACGAACCGGTCCAGACCGGGCTCAAGGCGCTTGACGCGCTGGTTCCGGTCGGCCGCGGCCAGCGCGAGCTGATCATCGGCGACCGCCAGACCGGCAAGACCGCCGTCGCGCTCGATACCTTCATCAACCAGAAGCAGGCCAACGCCGGCAAGGACGAGAGCCAGAAGCTCTATTGCATCTACGTCGCCGTCGGCCAGAAGCGCTCGACCGTCGCCCAGATCGTCCGTGCGCTCGAGGAAAATGGCGCGATGGAATATTCGATAGTGGTCGCCGCGACCGCGTCGGAGCCGGCTCCGCTGCAGTTCCTCGCGCCCTACACCGGCTGCGCGATGGGCGAATATTTCCGCGACAACGGCATGCATGCCGTGATCGTCTATGACGACCTTTCCAAGCAGGCCGTCGCCTACCGCCAGATGTCGCTGTTGCTGCGCCGCCCGCCGGGCCGCGAGGCCTATCCGGGCGACGTTTTCTATCTCCACTCACGGCTGCTCGAGCGCGCGGCGAAGATGAACAAGGACAATGGCGCCGGGTCGCTGACCGCGCTGCCGATCATCGAGACCCAGGCGGGCGACGTGTCGGCCTACATCCCGACCAACGTCATCTCGATCACCGACGGCCAGATCTTCCTTGAGACCGACCTGTTCTACCAGGGCATCCGCCCGGCGATTAACGTCGGGCTTTCCGTGTCGCGCGTCGGCTCCGCCGCCCAGACCAAGGCGATGAAGAAGGTCGCCGGCTCGATCAAGCTGGAGCTCGCCCAGTATCGTGAAATGGCCGCCTTCGCCCAGTTCGGTTCGGACCTCGACGCCTCGACCCAACGCCTGCTGGCCCGCGGCGCCCGCCTGACCGAGCTGTTGAAGCAGCCGCAGTATCAGCCGATGCCGGTCGAGGAGCAGGTTGCCTCGATCTATGCCGGCACGCAGGGCTTCGTCGACGCCGTCCCTGTCAAGGACGTCACCCGCTACGAGGCGGCGCTGTTGAGCTACCTCCGCTCGGACCACAAGGACGTGCTGAAGGCGATCCGCGACACCAAAGCGCTCGACGACGACACCGCCGCCAAGCTCAAGGACGCGCTGACCGCGTTCGGCAAGCAGTTCGCTTAAGGCTCGAAGGGACGCTTAGGCGATGGCCAGCCTCAAGGCATTGAAGCTTCGCATCGGCTCGGTGAAGTCGACGCAGAAGATCACCAAGGCGATGAAGATGGTCGCCGCAGCCAAGCTGCGCCGTGCCCAGCAGAATGCCGAGGCCGGCCGGCCCTATTCGGACCGCATGGCCGAGGTCGTTTCCTCGCTGACCAGCCGGATCACCGTCGGCCCGCAATCCTCGCAGCTGATCGCCGGCACCGGCAAGGATGAAACCCACCTGATCGTGCTCGCCACCGGCGACCGCGGCCTGGCCGGCGCGTTCAACACCAACATCGTCCGCGCCGCGCGCCGCAAGGCCGAAGAGCTGGAAGCATCGGGCAAGAAGGTGCTGTTCTACATCGTCGGCCGCAAGGGCCGCCCGGTGATCCAGCGCGTCTATCCGAAAGCCATCATCGCCCAGCACGACACCAGCGCGATGAAGGCCCCGGCCTATGCCGATGCGCTGGCGATCGCCGACGATCTGATCGACCGCTTCGAAAGCGGCCAGTTCGACGTTGCCCACCTCGCCTACAGCGAATTCAGGTCGGTGCTGGCACAGGAGCCGCAGGTCGACCAGATCATCCCGGTGGTCGCAGCCAAGGCCGAAACCGGCGGCGCTGCCGCCGCAGCGGTCGAATATGAGCCGGACGAGGACGAGATCCTCGCCGCCCTGTTGCCCAAGAACGTCACAGTGCAAATCTATCGCGCGCTGCTGGAAAACCAGGCCGGTTTCTACGGCAGCCAAATGACCGCGATGGACAATGCGACGCGCAACGCCGGCGACATGATCAATCGCCTGTCGATCCAGTATAACCGCCAGCGCCAGGCGGCGATCACCACCGAACTCGTCGAAATCATCTCGGGCGCCGAAGCGCTCTAACGGACTTAGAAGGCAAGGAAACTAGACCATGGCCACCGCCGCTCCCGCCAAGCCCAAAGCCAAGAAGGCTGCAGCCCCGAAAGCTACCGGCGCGACCACCGCTCCCGCCCCGACCACCGGCAACCTTGTCGGCCAGGTCGCGCAGGTCATCGGCGCGGTCGTCGACGTTGCCTTCGAAGGCGAGCTGCCGCCGATCCTCGCGGCGCTGGAGACCGACAATGGCGGCAACCGCCTGGTCCTCGAAGTCGCCCAGCACCTCGGCGAGAATATCGTCCGCACTATCGCCATGGACGCGACCGAGGGCCTGACCCGCGGCCAGCGCGTCACCGCCACCGGCTCGCAGATCCGCGTGCCCGTCGGACCCAAGACGCTCGGCCGCATCATGAACGTCATCGGCGAGCCGATCGACGAGCGTGGCCCGATTGGCAGCGACCTTTCGGCCCCGATCCACGCCGAGGCCCCGGCCTTCGTCGACCAGTCGACCGAAGCCAGCATCCTCGTCACCGGCATCAAGGTCATCGACCTCCTCGCTCCCTACGCCAAGGGCGGCAAGATCGGCCTGTTCGGCGGCGCCGGCGTCGGCAAAACCGTGCTGATCCAGGAGCTGATCAACAACATCGCCAAGGGCCACGGCGGCGTTTCGGTGTTCGCCGGCGTCGGCGAGCGGACCCGCGAAGGCAACGACCTCTATCACGAGTTCCTCGACGCGGGCGTCATCGCCAAGGACAAGGACGGCAACCCGACCCCCGAGGGCTCGAAGGTCGCTCTGGTGTTCGGCCAGATGAACGAGCCGCCGGGAGCGCGCGCCCGCGTCGCTTTGTCGGGCCTCACCCAGGCCGAATATTTCCGCGACCAGGAAGGCCAGGACGTGCTGTTCTTCGTCGACAACATCTTCCGCTTTACCCAGGCGGGTTCGGAAGTGTCGGCGCTCTTGGGCCGTATTCCTTCGGCGGTGGGCTATCAGCCGACCCTGGCGACCGACATGGGCCAGCTGCAGGAGCGGATCACCTCGACCAACAAGGGTTCGATCACCTCGGTGCAGGCGATTTACGTGCCGGCCGACGACTTGACCGATCCGGCCCCGGCCACCTCCTTTGCCCACCTCGACGCCACCACGACCCTGTCGCGCGCCATTTCGGAGCTGGGCATCTACCCGGCCGTCGACCCGCTGGACTCGGTCAGCCGCGTGCTGACAGCCGCGGTGGTCGGCCAGGAGCATTATGAGGTCGCCCGCGCCGTCCAGGAGACGCTGCAGAAGTATAAGAGCCTGCAGGACATCATCGCCATTCTCGGCATGGACGAGCTGTCGGAGGAGGATAAGCTGACCGTCTCGCGCGCCCGCAAGATCCAGCGCTTCCTGTCGCAGCCGTTCCACGTCGCCGAAGTGTTCACCGGCATCCCGGGCAAGTTCGTCCAGGTCGAAGACACGGTCCGCTCGTTCAAGGCGGTCGTGAACGGCGAATATGACCACCTGCCCGAGGCAGCCTTCTACATGGTTGGCGGCATCGACGAGGCGGTCGCCAAGGCCGAGAAGCTGGCCCAGGAGGCCTAAGCGCATGGCCAACGACCTTCGCCTCGAAGATTGCGTCAATACGCACTGCCCCTGGTCGGGTGACCCGGTCAGCGCGGACAGCCTGACGCGCTACCAGGGCAAGGTCGTCGGCTTTTGCAACCCCGGCTGCCGGGACAAGTTCGAGAAAGCGGCCTCGCACTTCGACGCCGTGATCGAGGGAAAGAAGTAAGATGGCCGAGTTTCACTTCGAACTGGTGACCCCGGAGCGCCTGGTCCGCTCGGAAGAGGTCCATATGGTCGTGGTCCCCGGCACCGAGGGCGATTTCGGCGTGATGGCCGGCCATGCCCCGGTGATGACCACGCTCAAGGACGCCGAGCTCAAGATTTACAAGAGCGCCGGCGCCCAGCCGGAGAGCATCGCCGTGTCGGGCGGGTTCGCAGAGGTCGGCGACAAGGGCCTGACCGTGCTGGCGGAGAGCGTCGGCGCCTAGGTGCCAAAAGCCAGGGCGTTAACCGCGTTTTTACCCTGAAATCCCACAAGGGGCTCTTCCGAATTGCGGAAGGGCCCTTTTCTTCATGTTCCAGCAGAAATTCGCGCTGCAAACCGATGCCCGCGAAGCGCCGCTGGAACTGTGCGTGGTCATTCCGACCCTCAACGAAGCGGGAAATGTCGAGGCCCTGCTTGAAAAGCTCGGCATCGCGCTGGCCGGAATCGAATGGGAAGCCATCTTCGTCGATGACAGCTCGTCCGACGGAACGCCCGAACTGCTCACGAAAATTGCCCAGTCCGACCGCCGGGTGAGGATGATCCGCCGGATCGGCCGCCGCGGCCTGTCCTCGGCCGTGGTCGAGGGCGCCCTCGCCTCCACTACGCCGGTAATTGCGGTGATCGATGCCGACCTGCAGCACGACGAACGCATCCTGCCCGACCTCTATCGCGCCGTTGCCGGCGGTCATGAGCTGGCGATCGGCACCCGCTATGCCGGCACCGGCTCGACCGGCGAATGGGACGAAAGCCGGCTCAAGATCAGCCGTTTCGCCACCGCCCTCGCCTCACCGATCATGAAAACCCGCCTCAGCGACCCGATGAGCGGCTTGTTTGCCGTCCGCCGCGATGTACTGCTGGAGGCGGCGCCGCGGCTCAGCAATGTCGGCTACAAGATCTTGCTCGATGTGGTCGCCTCCATCCACCGCCCGCTCAAGACTGCGGAGGTCGGCTACACCTTTGGCACCCGCGTCGCTGGCGAATCCAAGCTCGACGAGATGGTGGCGCTCGAATATCTCGAGCTGCTGCTCGACAAGACCGTCGGCCGGTTCGTGCCGGTCAAGCTGGTCCAGTTCGGCGCGGTCGGCATGCTCGGCGTCGGCGTCCACCTGCTGCTGCTCGACATTGCGCTCAATGCCCTCGGGCTCGCCTTCTCGGGCGCGCAGGCGGCGGCGGTGATCGGGGCGATGACCTTCAATTTCGCCTTGAACAACCGCTTCACCTACCGCGACCGCCAGCTCAAGGGCCTGGCCTGGGTCGGCGGCCTCTTGTCCTTCTACCTGGTTTGCTCGCTCGGCGCAGTCGCCAACGTCGGCATCGGCAGCCTGGTCTACGACCAGTTCCACGGCTGGTGGGTGGCCGGGATCGCCGGCGCGATCGTCGGATCGGTGTGGAATTACGTCGCCAGCGGCTGGCTTACCTGGGCCCGGCGGTAAGGCGCGCGTTGATCGATATTAGTCTTTTCTCAAAGTTTGATGACTATTCACCATCTCTGTTTTCCGCGGATGTAGCATTGGGAATCACCGGTTATGAACGCATTCGGCAAGCGTAACGGTCTGGGCCAGCGGCCGAGCTTCGGTGTTGCGCGCCCGATGAAGGGCGGCTCCGCCCCGGCCGGAGGCGACCAATTCCCTCCCGTCGAGGACCTTCCCGAAGCCACTGACGAAGATGGTGCCGAAGAAGGATCCGGTGGTACCGGCGCTCCTCCAATGGGCGCCATGGACCGGCTCAATGACCGGCAGAACGCCAGCGGCGCCGCCGCCTCGTCGAAGAGCGAGGGTTTCGAGGCTTCGGTCCACCGCATCAAGGAACAGGTGCTGCCGCGCCTGCTCGAACGCGTCGACCCGGAAGCCGCCGCCACGCTCGGCAAGGACGAGCTGGCCGAGGAATTCCGCCCGATCATCGGCGAAGTGCTCGCCGAGCTGAAGATCACCCTCAACCGCCGCGAGCAGTTCGCGCTGGAAAAGGTGCTGGTCGACGAATTGCTCGGCCTCGGGCCGCTCGAGGAGCTGCTCGGCGACCCGGCGGTCAGCGACATCATGGTGAACGGCCCCGACCAGACCTTCATCGAGCGCAAGGGCAAGCTGGAGCTGGCCAAGATCCAGTTCCGCGACGAGGAACATCTGTTCCAGATCGCCCAGCGCATCGTCAACAAGGTCGGCCGCCGCGTCGACCAGACCACGCCGCTGGCCGACGCCCGCCTCAAGGACGGCAGCCGCGTCAACGTCATCATTCCGCCGCTGTCGCTCCGCGGCACCGCCATCTCGATCCGTAAATTTTCCGAGAAGCCGATCACGCTCGACATGATGCGCGGCTTCGGCTCGATGTCGGAAAAAATGGCGACGGTGCTCAAGATCGCCGGCGCCAGCCGCATGAACGTCGTCATCTCCGGCGGTACCGGTTCGGGTAAGACGACCATGCTCAACGCCCTGTCGAAAATGATCGACCCCGGCGA
>NZ_JAHFPY010000034.1 GCF_023266535.1 Sphingomonas sp.
GCCAGCGCCGCCGAGGGACGCCCGGCAAGGAAGCGCTCGATGTGGATGCGATCCCTGGCGACGCCGCGATCGGTCAGCGCCGCTTCGGCGGCGTCCATCATCGGGCCGGGGCCACAGACGAACCAGGCGTCGACCGCGCCGGCATCATTGACCAGGTGGTCAAGCGCCTCGTCGCAGGTTTCGCGATCGAGCATGCCGTTGAACAGCTCGACATCGCCTTCCTCGTCGCTGAGGAAATGATAGAGCTCGAACCGGCCGATGTAGCGGTCTTTCAGCGCCGCCAATGCCTCGAGGAAGATGACCGAGTTGGAATCGCGATTGCCGTAGAACAGGGTGAAGCGACTGCCCGGCTCGGTGCCAAGTGCAGTCTTGATCAGCGACATTACAGGCGTGATCCCCGAGCCGCCGACGAAGGCGACATAATGGCTGGCATTTGCCGGATTGAACTCGACCGTGAACGACCCGTGCGGGCACATCACGTCGAGCGTGTCGCCGGCCTTCAGATTGTCGCCGACCCAGTTGGAAAAGACCCCGCCGACGATCCGCTTGACCGTGACCTTGAGCTGGCCCTCGTCGGGCGCGACGCACAGCGAATAGTTGCGCCGTACCTCTTCACCGCCGATCTCGGCGCGGACCGAGAGATGCTGGCCGGCCTTGAAGCGGAAGACGTTCTTGAGCTCGTCCGGCACATCGAAGCGGATGGAGTTGGCTTCGTCAGTTTCGGGCACAATCTCCGCGACCCGAAGCGAATAGAAATGCTCGGCCATTACCAGGTCGCGTTTGGGTAAGTTCGCGGGAGGAACTGCATCACGGCCAGCAAATGGCCGAGGTGCTCGCTATGATGGCCGCGCCTCCCGCCAAGGATCGGCCGCTGGTCGGCCGGAGCATCCATCCCCGCTTTCGCGAGGACTTCAGCCAATGCGGCGCGATACTCCTCCTCAAACTCGCGCGGATCGGCGGCGATTCCGCGCGCGAGCAGACCGGCCAGCGTCTCGTCGACCTCGAACAGCTCGGGAACGAAGCGCCAACACCAGTCGAGCCCTTCGGCCAAGCGCCGGGCACTCTCCTCGGTTCCGTCGCCGAGCCGGATCACCCAATCCGCCGAAAGTTCGCGATGATAGGCGACTTCTTTGACGCCCTTGGCGGCGATTGCAGCGATCCGCTCATCCTTCGACCCGGCCAGCCGCTGGTATAGCAAATGCTGCCAAGTCGAGAACAGGAATTGCCGGGCGATCGTCTGCGCAAAATCGCCATTGGGCTGCTCGACCAATAGGCAATTCTTCCAGTCGAGCACGTCGCGGTGAAAAGCCAGTCGGTCGGCATCGCCGGCGAGCCCGAGGAAATTGGTGCCCTGCCCGATCAGGTCGAGCGCGATATTGGCGAGGCTAAGGTCGACCTCGAGCGCCGGTGCATGGCCGCACCACTCGCTGAGGCGTTGCCCAAGGATCAACGCATCGTCACCCAGCCGCTGGCAATAATCGGCAGTCGCTTCGTCGATTTCGATGATCGGAGCACTCACCATCAGATGTGCTTCACCACGTCCGGGATGTCGTAGAAGGTCGGGTGGCGATAGATTTTGTCCTCGGCCGGCTCGAACAGCTCGCCTGCCTGCTCGGGATCCGAGGCGATAATGTCAGTCGACTTCACGACCCACAGACTCACCCCTTCGAGCCGCCGCGTGTAGGTGTCGCGGGCGTGACGGAGCGCGAGCTCCGGGTCAGGAGCATGAACGCTGCCAACGTGACGATGGCTAAGACCGCCTTTCGCACGAACAAACACCTCCCATAGCGGCCAGTCGTGACCGGACATTTGCCTCTCCCCTAAAATCTCGACTCAGGCCGCGGCCCGCGCCTGCCGTTTCGTTTCATAGGCTGCGGCAGCGTCGCGCACCCAGGCGCCGTTGTCCCAGGCCTCATTGCGGACCTTCATCCGCTCCTTGGCTACCGGTCCCTCACCGCGCACCACCGCGTAAAATTCCTCCCAATCGACCTCGCCGAAGTCGTAGCCGCCCTTGGCTTCGTTCCATTGGACCGCAGGATCGGGAACCGTGAGGCCGAGAAAATCGGCTTGCGGGACGGTGATATCGACGAATTTCTGGCGGAGCTCGTCATTGGTCTCGCGCTTGATCCGCCAGCGCATCGACCGCTCGGTGTTGGGGCTGTTGTCGTCGGGCGGGCCGAACATCATCAGCGACGGCCACCACCAGCGATTGAGCGCGTCCTGCGCCATCCGCTTCTGCTCAGGCGTGCCATTGGCCAGCGCAATCATGATTTCATAGCCCTGGCGCTGGTGGAAACTCTCTTCCTTGCACACCCGGACCATCGCCCGGGCATAGGGGCCATAGCTGGTCCGTTGGAGCGGCACCTGGTTCATGATCGCCGCGCCGTCGACCAGCCAGCCGATCGCGCCAATGTCGGCCCAGGTCAGCGTCGGATAGTTGAAAATAGTCGAATATTTGGCCTTCCCGGAATTGAGTGCCTCGACCATTTCCTCTCGGCTGGCGCCGAGCGTCTCCGCCGCGCAGTAGAGATAGAGGCCGTGGCCGCCTTCATCCTGAACCTTGGCCAGCAAAATCGCCTTGCGGCGCAGCGATGGAGCCCGGGTGATCCAATTGCCTTCGGGCAGCATGCCGACGATCTCGCTGTGAGCGTGCTGTGAAATCTGCCGGACCAGCGTCTTGCGATAGGCGTCCGGCATCCAGTCCTTGGGCTCGATGAATTCGTCGGCGGCGACGCGCGCCTCGAACGCCGCGACCAGCTCGGGATCTTCGGCGGTCTCGATAGGTTTGACGTTCTTGCTGAGCTCGGTGGTGTACATGGGGCCGATGTAGCGCGTCCTGCCCCGCGCTTCAAACTACTGATAGTCGGCCGTCACCTCGATGATGCCGACGTAGGTGCCATCCGCGGTAGATGGGATGGCGATCGAACCGGCGATGTTGAAATCGGTGCCCGGGACGCCCGAGTTGGTCAACGTAATCGTAGTTGGTGCCGTCGGCGTGAAACGGATCGTGCTGGCGTTGAACGCGTTGACGAGGTTCGACTGGGCTACAGTGATCTGAATCACGCCCTTGTTCGTTCCCTGGACGTTGAAGATGGCGGGACGGGCCGCGCCCGTACACACTGCAGACGCGGGACATGAAATGGCGCCCGCCATGCTCATCGAAACGGTGGTGGTCCCTGTTGCCGCCGGCATGACCGTGCCGAAATCCAGATCCTGCTTCGAGGTGAAGAGCAGGGCTTTGACGACATTGGCATTGGCCTGGATGGTGACTTGCGCCGCCTGCGCCGGGGCAAGCGGCATCGCGCCCAGCAGAGCGAACGCAGCAAACCTCCCGAAAGCGCGCGAAATGGTTGTCACAGGCAGCCCAGAATTGGATCCAACCTGAACCGTTACGGCGTTGTGGTGAAGAAGCCGTTAACCACAACCCCTCCCGATGCGCGGCAGGCAATGCTAGGCAGGCCGCATGGCTTACGAATCCCTCCTCGTTTCGAGCGCCGACGGCATTACCCGGATCACGCTCAACCGCCCCGACCGGCTGAACAGTTTCACCCGGGCCATGCACGCCGAGCTGCACGATGCGCTGGCCAACCTCGGCGATGCACGGGTCGTGGTCCTGACCGGCGCGGGGCGCGGTTTCTGCGCGGGCCAGGACCTCAACGACCGCGCCGTGGCGCCGGGCGAGGCGGTCGACCTGGGCGAAACGGTCGAAGAAAGCTGGAATCCGCTGATCCGCAGCCTTGCATCCTTGCCGCAGCCGGTCATCGCCCGGGTTAATGGTGTGGCAGCCGGCGCAGGCGCCAATATCGCCCTGGCGTGCGATCTGGTGATCGCCGCCCGGTCGGCGAAATTCATCCAGAGCTTCTCTGCCCTGGGGCTGATCCCGGATAGCGGCGGAAGCTGGCATTTGCCGCGGCTGGTCGGACAGGCGCGCGCGCTCGGCCTCGCGCTCACTGGCGAGCCACTTCAAGCCGAGAAAGCAGCCGAATGGGGCTTGATCTGGAAGGCGGTCGATGACGACGTGCTGGACGCGGAGGTCGATGCCGTAGCCACCAAGCTCGCGTCCCTGCCGCCGCTCGGCCTTGCCGCGATCAAGCAAATCATCCGCACCAGCTGGAGCCGCACGCTCGACCAGGAGCTCGACCTGCAGCGCGACGAAATGCGCCGGCTGGGCTTCACCCAAGACTATCGCGAGGGGGTCGCCGCCTTCCTCGAAAAGCGCGAGGCGAAGTTCACCGGCCGATGATAATCTCCGCAGCGCACAAATTCATCTTTGTCGCCATTCCCAAGACCGGGACGCACTCGGTCCGCCGGGCGCTGCGTGAACATATGGGGCCAAGCGACCTCGAACAGGTCGGCCTGTTCGTCCAAAAGCGCTTCCCGATTCCCGCGCTGGCGCAGCTTCAGCACGGCCACCTCAGCCTGCAACAAATTCGGCCCTATTTGCGGCCGGAGGAATGGCAGTCTTTTTTCAAGTTCGCGTTTGTCCGCAACCCGTTCGACCGGTTCATTTCCTATTGCGCGTTCATGACCCGCGAGCAGGGCGACTTCGACCAAGACCCGAAGAATGTGATGCGGCACATGATTGCCAATCCGCCGACTGGGCACTTATTGTTCCAGCCGCAGCACAGCTTCATCACCGGCGAAGACGGGCAGCTGCTGACCGACCAGGTCGGCCGCGTGGAAGCGATGCAGCAATCCTATGACGAGATCGCCAGCCGGATCGGCATCCCCACCGCCCAGCTTGATCGGGTCAACAGCTCCAATCGACGCGACTATCGCGAATATTATGATCCGCCGCTAATCGAAGCTGTTACAAAGCTTTATGCGCGCGACCTTGAGCTATTCGGGTATGAATTCTGATGCATAAGATGACCGCCAATCCCCGCAAGACCGGCTCGATCCGTCACCTGGGCCCGGTACACATCTCCGAGCTCAAAAAAGCCGTGCTCGCATTGCCGGAATCCGTTTGGGACGCGGAGAACGACAGCAAGCCCAACCGGTTCGACGCGCTGGATGCCACCAGGCACATCGTCTTCCGTTTCGTGTCCAACTTCATCGATTGGCGCCAATCCTTTGACCGGCCGCTATGGAATGAATGGCGGCCGTTGCTGGAACCGGTGCTGGCGCAGGCCACCGCCGCCTACGGCTATGCGAACGGGGCCTTTCCCCGCGTCATGCTGGCGAGAATGGCCCCGGGCGGGGTTATCCAGCCGCATCGCGACCAGAGCCCGGCGGCCAAGTGGCCGCACAAGATTCACGTCCCGCTGCAGACCAACGACGACGTGACCTTCGAAATCGACGGGAGCAACTATCACCTGCCTGAGGGCGAGGCGATCGAGCTCAACAACATGGGCCTTCACGCGGTCGCGAACCGGGGCAGCACCGACCGCATCCATCTCATCTTCGAATATTTTGACATCGACCAGCCATTGCCGGACTGGTTCGCCGACCTGCAGGCGCAGATTGCTGCAGCCGGCCGCTGATCAGGCAATCAGTTCCGAGAATTTCGCCAGGTCGATATTGCCGCCCGACACGACGCAGACGATCGGCCCCTCTCCAGCCTGGCCGGTCAGCGCGGCCGCCAGCGCCAGCCCGCCAGCGCCTTCGGCTATCGTCCGCGTCTTCTCCGCAATCAGCCGCATCGCCTCCCTGGTCTGGTCGAGCGTGACGGTAATCGCGCCATCGACGATCGGCTGCATCCGCTCCCACATCCTCGCGGTGACGCTCTGCCCGCCGGCTCCGTCGACGAAGGATGCCTGCCATGCGTCAAATTTGCTCGGCCCACCCTGGGCCAATGAATAGGCGTAGGGCGACGCGGTTTCCGGCTCGGCGCCAATCACCTTTGTATCGGGCCGAAGTGCCTTCACCGCACTGCCGACTCCGGTGATCAGCCCTCCCCCGCCAATCGCCGTGATCAGGGTCCTTACCGTCGGCAACTGCTCGACAATCTCCAGCCCCATCGTACCGTGGCCGGCGATGAAATTATGGCTGTCGAAGGGATGGATGAACGTGCCGTCCAGACCTTCGAACGCATGGGCCTCTGCGGCCTTCCATGCCTGCTCATAGGACACCGGCACGATCGTCGCGCCAAGCGCCCGCATCCGGTCAAGCTTGGTCTGCGGCGCGGTCTCGATCGCCACCACCGAGCAGGAAATTCCGGCCTTGCGCGCGGCATAGGCGACGCCTTGTCCGGCATTGCCGGCGCTGATCGTCCAGACGCCTCGTGCTCGCTCCTCGTCCGAAAGCTTGGCCACCGCATTGCTCGCGCCGCGAATTTTGTAGGCGTTGGTCGGCTGGAGATTCTCAAGCTTGAGCCACAGTTCCGGCATATCCGGACCCAGTTCCAACCTGACCAGTGGCGTCCGCAGCACGGTGTCGGCGACGTTGCCCCGTGCCACTTCGATATCGCTGAGTTCAATCGGCCGCACCGGTGGGATCATGATCGCCTCTGTTTCATGAAGAGTGCTTCTTCTAAGGGAAGCCGATGAAGACTCAACAATTGCTCAATTACGCCTTCGACCAATGGCAACCCGGCGAGGGCAATCTCGCCGAAATCGCCAGTGCGATCGACGGCTCGCCGGTTGCCTTGACCGGTTCCGGGGGACTCGATTTCGGTGGCATGCTGCGTCACGCCCGCGAAGTCGGCGGACCGGCGCTGCGCAAGCTGACCTTCCATGAGCGCGCCCGGATCATCAAAGGCCTCGGCCTGGCGATCATGGCCCGCAAGGAAGAGCTGTACGAGCTCAACTACCAGACCGGCGCGACCCGCAAGGACGGCTGGATCGATATCGAGGGCGGTGCTGGAACCATGTTCAGCTTCTCGTCCAAGGGCCGGCGCGAGCTGCCCGACGCCCACGTCCTGCTCGACGGTGCGGTCGAACCCCTATCGAAGAGCGGCAGCTTCATCGGCCAGCACATCTACACACCGCTTCAAAGCGCGGCGGTGCACATCAACGCGTTCAATTTCCCGGTGTGGGGCATGCTGGAGAAGCTCGCCCCGACCCTGCTCGCCGGTATGCCCGCGATCGTCAAACCGGCTAGCGCCACCGCCTATCTGTGTGAAGCCGCGGTTCGGGTCATGGTCGAGAGCGGGCTCCTTCCGCCCGGGTCGCTTCAGTTGATCGTCGGCGGTGTCGGCGACCTGTTCGATCATCTGACCGGTCAGGACGTGGTCAGCTTCACCGGGTCGGCCTCGACCGCGCTGAAGCTCCGCTCACACCCGGTCGTCAGCCGGGAAAGCGTCAAGTTCGTCGCCGAGCAGGACAGCCTCAACGCCTCGCTGCTTGGACCCGACGCGGCGCCGGGGACGCCCGAATTCGACTTGTTCGTCAAGGAAGTGGTCAACGAGATGACGGTCAAGGCGGGGCAGAAGTGCACCGCTATCCGCCGTGCCATGGCCCCGGCCGGGTATCTCGACGCGGTCGAGGCGGCAATCCGCGACCGCCTTGCAGCGATCAAGGTCGGCGACCCGCGCGACAAGGAGTGCCGGATGGGCGCCTTGGTCTCCTTGGGCCAGCGCGACGACGTCCGCACCCAGATCGGCAGGCTGACCGCCGCCGGCGCCCGCGTCGTCGCCGGCAATCCCGATGCCACTCCTGGAATCGCCGGTGGCGCCTACATGGAACCGATCCTGCTCCGCAGCGACGACCCCTGGGCCAACGCCGCGGTCCACGACGTCGAGGCATTCGGCCCGGTATCGACCGTCATGCCTTACAAGGACATGGCCGACGCCATCGCGCTGGCCAATCGTGGCATGGGCAGCCTCGCCCTGTCCCTGTTCACTTACTCGCCCGACGCCGCCCGCGAGTTCATCCAGGGCGCCGCTGCCTATCACGGCCGGATGCTGGTGCTGAACCGCGACAATGCGGCCGAATCCACCGGCCATGGCTCGCCGCTCCCCGTGCTGGTTCATGGTGGACCGGGCCGCGCCGGCGGCAGCGAGGAGATGGGCGGCATCCGCGGGGTCAAGCACTACATGCAACGGACCGCGATCCAGTCGACGCCGGCCATGATCGCCGCGATCAGCGAGCAATATATTCCGGGCGGGCCCAAGCATGAGATCATGCAGCACCCGTTCCGCAGGCGGATGTCCGAGCTGGCGATCGGCGACACGCTCAAGACCAAGTCGCGGACCGTCACCATCGCGGACATCGAGCATTTCGCGGAGTTCACCGGCGACAAATTCTACGCTCATATGGATGACGAGGCGGCCAAGGCCTCGCCGATCTTCGAAGGCCGGGTGGCGCACGGCTATCTCATCCTGAGCTTTGCTGCCGGCCTGTTCGTCGATCCCGATCCGGGTCCGGTGCTGGCCAATACCGGACTTGAGAATCTCCGCTTCCTGACCCCGCTCTATCCGGGCGATTCGATGCGGGTCGAGCTCACCGTTCGCTCCAAGTCGCTGAAGAGCGAGGACACCGGCGTGGTCCGCTGGGCGGTCGAGATTTTCAACCAGAAGGACGAAATGGTCGCGACTTACGACTTGCTGACCGAAAACGTCCCCTAGGCGCGGGAACGGGCGCTTCCTGCCGTTCGTTTAGCGCGAATCCAGAGGAGGCCCCCATGACCATCAAGATCAGCGAAGTCATGACCACCGAGGTCGAGACGATCAGCGCCAGCCAGACCGCCCGCGAAGCCGCCAGCTTCATGCTGCGTGCCGATGCAGGCTCCATCCCGGTTTGCGACGGCGACAAGGTGGTCGGTATGATCACCGACCGCGACATCGCCGTGCGCGGCGTTGCCGAAGGCCGCGGCCCCGACACGCCGGTCAGCGAGCTGATGAGCGACGGCATCATCTGTGCCCGCGAGGACGACGATATCCATGACGTCGCGCGGCGGATGGGCGAGGAACAGGTTCGCCGCCTGCCGGTACTCGATGCCCAGGACCGGCTATGCGGGATCGTCAGCCTGGGCGACCTGTCCCGTGAAGCCCGAGGTGACGCGGCACAACAAGCGCTCGAGGGCGTAAGCGCCCCCGGCGGTTCACACCAGCAATAATGGCATGACCCAGCACTGTCCGGGGGACAGTGTGGTCAGGACATCTATTTGGTCAGTTGCCCGATCGCCCGATCGACCAGCGTCTGGTCGCTCTTGGCATCGTTACGCTCGGCAATCAGCCTGGCGGCCGCGGCAGTCGCGGCTTTGGCCGCTGCGGCGCGGATTTCATCGATTGCGGCGCGTTCCTCGGCGGCGATCTTGTCTTCCGCCATCTTGGAGCGGCGCTCGACCAGCGCTTCGGCGTCCTTCTTGGCCTTGGCGACGATCCGCTTGGATTCGGCCTTGGCGCGTTCGACCATGGCCGCGGCCTCACTGTCGGCGGCCTTGGCTTTGGCCTCATATTCGGCCTTCAGCGCGTCCGCTTCCTTGCGGAGCTGCTCAGCCTCCGCCAGCTGCTCGCGGATTGCTTCGATCTTCTTGTCGAGGGCCTTGCCGATCGCGGCCGGCACCTTCTTCCAGATAAATAGCGCGAACACCGCCAGCATCGCCGCGGCGACCCAGCCGGTCGGATCGAGATAAAGGGCGGTCGGTTCGGCGTGGTGGACCGCTTCGCCGCCTTCCGCGGCCGCGGCTGCCGCAAGCATCAACTTAAGCATTGGCCATGACCGCCTTCACCGCGCTGGCGGCGTTATCCTTGGTAACTTCGATGCCCGCGACCTTTTTGGTGATATCCCGGGCAAGGTCGGCACCGGCAGCTTCGATTTCCTTGATCGCAGTCGAGCGGGCTTTGGCGATCCGGGCTTCGGCCTCGGCCAGCTTGGACCCGCCCGCTGCGTCCGCCTCCGCCAGCTTCTTCTCGGTGGCCCTGGCGCTGTCGTCCTTGGCTTTTCCGGTTAGCTTGCCGGCCTCGGCGCGGCTCGCGTCCATACGGGCGCGATAGGCAGCCTCGGTCTCGTCGGCTGCCGTCCGGGCCGCTTCCGCTGCCGCCAGATCTTCCTCGATCTTCCTGGCGCGCAGGTCGACGGTCGACTGGATCTTGGGCAGCATGCCCTTGCCGATCCCGAAGTAGATCACGCCCAGCACCAGCAGCAGCCAGAAGAACTGGCTGTTGGCGACAATGGCGAGCTGGTTCAATTGAGGCATCGAAGGTCCCTCTGGCCGTGGCCGGTCACCGAGACCGGCCGCGGCTAGCTGTCGCTGGTCTTAGACGGCGTAGAGGATGATCATCGCCACGGCGAAGGCGATGAGGCCCAGAAGTTCCGCGGCGGCGAAGCCGATGAACAGGCGGCCCTGCTGGCCGTCGGCGGCCGCCGGGTTGCGCAGCGCGCCCTGGAGGAACGAGCCGAAAACATTGCCGACGCCGGCAGCGGCGGCACCAACACCGATGGCGGCCAGACCGGCGCCGATCACCTTGGCAGAAGCGAGATCCATGTGACTACTCCTTAAGAAAAGACGTTTAGTGAAGATGTTCCGCGTCGTTGATGTACAGCGACGTGAGAAGCGCGAAGACATAGGCCTGGATGGCGCAGACGAGCAGTTCGAGTGCGCTGACGCCGGCGATAAACAGGAACGACAGTGCGGAAATGCCAAGCGACATCGGCGTTCCGGCCTGGATGCCCTGGATGATGAAGTAAGCGAACACCTTGACCAGGATGTGACCCGCGATCATCGCCACGAACAGCCGCAGCGCGAGGCTGAACGGCCGGACCAGGAACGACAGCAACTCAACCAGGAAGATGAATGGAATCATCGGCTTGGGCGTGCCGTGGGGCACGAACAGGCTGAAGAAGTGGAAGCCATGCTTCCAGAAGCCGACGATCAGCACGATCGAGAAGCTGATGATCGCCATCACGCCGGTCACCGTGAACTGGCTCGTGACGGTGAACGGGTGGACGCCCGGGATAATCCCGAACGGCATCATGCCCATCAAATTGGCGAACAGGATGAAGATGAAGATGGTGAAGACCCAGGGGACGTACTTCTTCCCCTCGGGCCCGACATTGGTGTCGAGCATGTCGGTGACGAAATTGGTGACGCCTTCAACCGCGACTTGCCAGCGGCCCGGGACGAGCTGGCGCTTCAGTCCGCCCATCATGAACAGCCAGACCGAACCCAGCACGATCAGCATCCACAAGGCGCTGTTCGTGAACAGGAAGGGACTGCCCGCCGTTGCCTGACCGAACAAAGTGTCGATCTGGAACTGGTGCATTGGGTCGATCTTGATCTCGGCCGCCACTTGTTACTTCCCCGTGTCCGGACCCTGGTCCGGGCGATTGTTAGCTACCCTGAGCACGCTTCTGACGGCGAGGCCGAACCCGAGGAACAGCATCGCCAGCATGACCCATGGCGTGGTTCCGGCCCACCGGTCGATCAGCCAGCCAATCAGGCCAGCGCCGAACGGCAGTCCGATCAGGTCGGACAGGATCCGCATGCCGGCCGACTTGATGACGCGCTGCGATTCCGCGGACATGCGCCTTCTGTCGTCAGCCGCTCCCTGCGCCTTGATGCGGTCGAGCCGTTCGTCAAGCGACGACAGTCGTGCATCCTTCGGGGAGTGCGGTTCCTCTCCAGGCCCGTTCGCAACCATGTGCCTCATCTCCAAATATGCGCGGCCTTGCTTTGAAAGAATGGCCGAATCGCGTCAGGCAAGGAACATGGCGGCCGACAAGCCCGCCAAGGCGCGGCCCCTTTATGAAGGGGCATGGCATTAGTCAACCGCAGCGCACCAACGCTTGGCCGCGCCACGGCCTCATGGCAAAGTCGCTGGCATGAAAGCCGCCATCCCGCTCGCCATCCTCCTCGCCGCTTGCGGCAAGCCGGCCTCGCCCGACAACGCCAAGGGCGAGGCGACAGCCATATTGATAGCCCCGCCAGGCGCCAAAATGGCAGCGCCCAAGCCATTTGTATTCGACGAGAAGAATGACCTCCTCGAATTTCATTTTGCATGGTCGGCGGAAGCGGCAGCCGTGCCCCCGCTGGTTGCCCGCTTCAAGACCGAAATGGATAAGAACAAGGCCGAATTGCTGGCCAATGCAAAGGAGGACAAGGCCTATCGCGACAAGGAGGGCTATCCTTTCAACAGCTACAGCTCGTCCATTGATTACAAGACCTCGGGGCAAACGCCGCGGCTGCTCAGCCTGAGCGTCGATCTGGCTGCCTACACGGGAGGCGCGCACGGCAATTACGGCACCAAGGGCCTTCTGTGGGACCGCCTGGCAGCAAAGGAAATCGCGCTTGCGGACTTGTTCGCCGCGCCGGCCAATATGGACCGGCTGCTGACCCAGCCATGGTGCGACGCGCTCAACAAGGCCCGCGAGGAGAAACGCGGCGAGCCCGCCGGCGCAGGGGGAATGTTCGACGATTGCCCCAAACTCGCCGACATTTCGATCATTCCCACCGATACGGACGGCAATGGCAGGTTCGATCGGCTCCAACTGGTCGCTGACCCCTATGTCGCCGGACCGTATGCCGAGGGAGATTATGAAATTGAGTTGCCGGTCACGCCGGAGCTGACCGCCGCGATCCGATCCGATTATCGGGAAAGCTTCGAGGCTCAGCCGCAGTAGGCCGGGACGGGAGACCGGCCCGGCGCGTTGCGCTGCCAGCCATTCTGGGCCGTGAAATAATAGTCCCCGGGGCCAAGCCGTCCCAGCAGGCTGCAGGCGGCGGTGATGCCGACTTCCTCGGGCGAGACGCCTTTCCGAGCGGCCAGCCCGGAATAAAGCGAACGGCGGCGGATGTTGACCGCGTCAACCTGCCTCCTGAGCGTCACCGATGGCGTGATGACGTAACCGACATAGCCGTCGTAGCGTTCGCCGATCTGGCCGGCCCGCTTGGCGGCAATAATCTTCTCGGGATCCTGCGCCGGCGCGGATGCCGGCATGGCCAGGCTTGCCACGGCAGCAACAAGCAGGAGAAGCCGCTTCATTGTTTCGGCGGCTGCGGTTGGGGGAAGGCCTCTGGGTTCTGCTGGATCAGCTGTTCGACGTCCTTTTGCAGCCGGACAAGCACTTCCTGGCGGATTGTCACGTTGAGATTGATCTCGATCGGCTTTTCGGGCGTCGACAGGGAGATGCAGCCGCCGAGCGGCAGCACCAGCGCCGTCGCGAAGGTGGCGGGCAAGAGTCTTGGTCGTTTCATGTCCTCGTCCTCATTGCTGATTGGTCGGATTGGTGGTTGGCGTGATCTTCTGCTCGACCGGCGTTTGCGACTGCTCCTGGCTTTCCTCACGCCGCCTCGTCTCGACGGTGATGCCCGGCACGTCTTTCAGCGGTCGCGGCAGCGCCGGTCCGATCACCGTGGTCGGGTCACGGAAGCTCTTGGCGGTGGCGATCAGTGCCCGGAACGGCCCCTTGATCGTCACGTTGAAATTGAGCGGGATGCGGTTGAGCGAGCGGATCAGGCGCTGGGTGCTGGTATTGCCGAGGCCGACGCCGTGGATCGTCAGCCGCGTCGCGAATTCGCCGTCGAGGTAGCCGTCGAGGCGCATGATCATTGAATGGAATCTGAGGTCGCGGAGCGCATCGAAGGCGATGCTGCCCATCATCCCGAGGTTCGCCTTGTTGACCACGCCGTTATAGGCCAGCGTCCCGCCGCCCTCGCGGCTGTCGAGCCTGCCGCCGACGACCCGCCCGCCCTCGTCATCGAAGATCATCGGCAGCACGCCATCGAACGTGCCGGTCGCGGAAATTTCCGCAAACCCCATTGAATCGACGAAGGTCTTGGCGTCGAGCCCGACCACTTCGAAGGTCAGCCGCTTCGGCGACGACTTGGCGAAGTTGAGGATGGTTTCGCGGAGGATGAGCCGCCCGCCCATGAACGGCCATTCGCCCCGCTCGATCTTGACGAGCAGATCGGGCAGCAGCTGGTAGTGGATTACGCCATCCTCGGCCAGGATGCCGGGATTGACGCTTTCCAGCGTCACGGCCTGCCCGGGATCGGTCACCATACCGAGCAGGTCGGTGAAATGGATCGTCCCGTTCATGCCGGTAACCGGGCCGAAGCTGGCGGCCAGGTCCATTCCCTGTGTCATGAATTCACCGGTCGAACTGACCTCGCCGGCGCCGTTCCAATTGATCCGGCCCTGGCCGCTGACCCGTCCGTTGACGAGCGCAATGACGCCCTGGGTCAACCGGGTGAGCTCTTCCGGCTGCAGGGCATTGCCAAAGGTGATGCCCGCAACATCGAGCACCGCATTGCCCTCGCCGGTCGTCAGATTGTGGGCGATGGTGACGTCGGTGACCCTGGTTCCACTGTCGGGATGCTTGAGCGTGCCGGTCGCATCGATCCGGCTGTTGGCCAAAGTGAAATGCACATCGTCGCTGCGCAGCGGGTAGAATTTCGACGGGTCGGCGCGGTCAGACAGGGTGAGACCGCCGATGACGTCCAAGTCACCGTTGTGCACGCTCCATTGGCCCGCCGCGTCGCTCAGCAAGAGCGGGACCTTGCCGATGATCGCGTCGGCCCCGGCGAAGGTGCCGCCGGTCCCGGTACCGCTGTTGTTGCCGCGAACCTCCTTGGCATTGATCAGCACCGGCGCGTCGGGATGGCCCATCCGCACCGCCACCGTGCTGGCATCGAACGTCTTGATGTCCAGCAGCCGTGCCTGGGCAGCGGTGAGCGAAAATGGCGATTGGCCGAGGCGTCCGTTGAGCCGGACATTGCGGGTCACGGCGCCAATGCTGAGGTTGCCGCCAGCGGGCTTGAGGAGGATCGCGCCATGGGTCGGGCACAGCGGAAGTTGCGCCGGCCCCAGCCGCAACGGTCCCGTGCTGAGCGAGCCGAACGCGGTAACGATGCACTGCTCGCCGAAGCGCAGCGCGCCGCCCCTCCCGAACCGCCCCGAAATGGGGATACGCAGGTTGGCGACCCGCCCGTTCGCGATCGGTCCGTCGAGCAACGCCACGGTACTAACCTCGTTCCAGCCATCGGCACGGCCGGCAAAGCGTACGGTGCCGAGGGTCAGCCGCGACCCGCCATAGGCCATTGGCCCGACATCCGCCTGGCCGCTCAGCGGCGCGCCGGTCCGCGGCTGGCGCAGGCTAATCCGCATGTCGGGCAGGCCGCCGCCACCCGTCTGGATATTGCCGTCGACCCGGATTTGGTTCGTTGGCCAATAATAAGTGACGCCGTCGCCGCCGCTGACTTGAGCCCGCGCGCCGGTCGGAGCGCGAATGTCGGCCCGTTCGATCCTCACGCCGCCTTCGCCGGGCAGATTGACCAGCCTCAGCGCGCCTTCGGCATCGAAATTGCTCCCGGCGGCGCGGACGGCCTTGGCGACCGCGGTGGCGATAGGGCCGATCGGAGTTCCGTGAGCCGATTCCAGAGGGTCGGTGACCACCGCCAGCATCGAAGGAGTCAAAGTGACGTTGTTGGCGCCATAGTCACCAAGCACGATTAGCCGGCCTTGCTCCGAATCGAGCTTGTATCGCCCGTCGAACCGGGTACGGTTGGCGAGGATGCCGGCCAGCCGCGCGCGCTCCGCGGCAAGGTCGATCTGCCCGATCATTCGCTGCGGCGAACCGCCGAAGGTCAAATTGCTGACGACATTGGCAAGGCCATTGTGACCGGCCTCGAGCGAGGTCATGCTCAGCTGCCCCCGGCCCCTGAGGCTGTCGAAGCCTTCGGCGAAGCTGGAATCGATCTCCATCCGCGGCTGCATCAGTCTCATATTGCTGGCGGGGCAGTGGAAACCCTGGCTGTGGATCGGGCCCTTCACATTGGGGCGCCGGCTGATCACGCCGATGTCGACCAGGGCGCGGAACTGGTCGAGCCGGCACTTGCCCAGGTCCAGCCCCGACGATGATGCGGCCAGTTTGCCGGCAAAGCCGCCCGACAGATTGCCCCGCCCCTCGACCGCGAAGCCCAGCCGGCCATAGGGTGTCGCCAGTGCGATCGTGGCATCCTTGAGATCGACGGTGAGGTCCGGAAGCGTGAACGGCTTGCCGCTCGGCGGCGGCAGCAGCTTGTCGACCTGCCCCCACGTTACTTTGCCCGATTGCAACAGCCTGCCGTTCAGCCGGACACCGCGCGCGACCACCCGATAGATTTTGACGCTGCCGGTCCAGCCGATCTTCACCTGGATGGTGGCCCGCCCGACGGTCAGGTCCGGATGGGCCGGATCGCCGATGGCGAGATTGCTGACCTGCTGGGTGCGAAAACCGACCTTGTCGATCGTATAGCTGGCCTGGACCCCGCGCTTCTCCAGTTCGCCGCGGATATAGTCGTCGGCAATCGGCTTGCGCCAAATCCAGATGATCAGCGCGGCCAAAACCAAAAGGACGAAGAAGAACACCAGACCGAGCTTGGTCAGCCGCCAGGCCCAGTGCCAGCCGGTGCGATCATGGACATAGACATGTTCGACAAAGCCCTCATGCTCGAGGGCCTGTTCGATACGCTCTAACGGACGATCGTCATTTCCGGGGCTCATCCGGGCCTAAATCCTTTCCACTCGGCGACCGGTCCGTATCCGCATCGATGCGGCGTTGCATGAGTAACGCGCTTTGCCTAGCCTCGTTTCCGCTCGGTCGCTCATTTGGGGGGTTGCGTGGCCGATTCTCCGGAAAGTTCAGCAGGGCATCGCGCCCGCCTCCGCGAGCGCCTGTTCGACGGAGGCGGCAATGCCCTGCTCGACCATGAGCTGGTCGAGTATCTGCTCGCGCTGGCCATTCCCCGCCGCGACACCAAGGCTCAGGCCAAGCAGCTGGTGGCCCGCTTCGGCGGGATCGGGCCATTGCTGTCGGCCGATGCCGAGATGCTCCGCCGCGAGGGCCTCAGCGACGGCGTGATCGGAGCGCTTAAGATCGCCGAGGCCAGCGCGCTGCGCCTGCTGGAAACCCGGGTCGAAGGCCGGCCGATCCTGTCGAGCTGGGATGCTCTGGGCGACTATCTCCAGGCCGCCATGGCCCATTCGCCGGTCGAGGAAGTCCGCGTCCTGTTCCTCAACGCCAAGAACATGCTGCTCGCCAATGAGGCGATGTGGCGCGGCAGCGTCGACGAGGCTTCGGTCCACGTCCGCGAAGTGATCAGCCGCGCCATCCAGCTGGGCGCCACCGCGATCATCATTGTCCACAACCACCCCTCGGGTGATCCGTCTCCAAGCAGCCAGGACATCCGCCTGACCAAGGATCTGATCGAGGCCGGCCGCCACATGCGCGTCACGGTCCACGACCATGTCATCGTCGGCAACCAGGGCCGCAGCAGCATGAAGGCGATGGGGCTAATTTAGGGCCGCTAGCTTCACTAATTTCATGGGGACAAGCGCCATTTTTGTGAAGTTAGCGGCTTATTGAAGAGTGCAAGAATCCAGCGGGTGAGAAAGAGCCGACCGCAGCCGAATATGGAATGGTTTGGTAGCTGTAGGACAGCAAATTCTGCAGGTCCGCCAATGGTTAGGTCACTTTGCGACGCCTGCTAAACTCCGGACGGTTCCAACCGCCGCTGTCGACAATGTCCGCGCAGCGCTCGACGGCGGTCCAGACATCTTCGTACCGGAGGTAAAGGGGCGTGAGGCCAAAGCGGATCACGTCGGGAGCCCGAAAATCGCCCATCACACCGACGGCGATCAATGCCTGGCAAATCTCGAAGGCATTGGGGTGACGGAAGGAAATATGGCTGCCGCGACGGGCCTGGTCGCTTGGTGAAACGCAAACCAGGTCGGGACATCGATCGGCCATCAAACTCCTGAAGGTCTCGAACAGCCCCACGGATTTCGCCCAAACCGAATCCATCGAAACGCCATCAAAGGCTTCGATACCGCCTTCCAGCGCCGCCATGCTCAGGATCGGCGGGGTGCCTGCCAGGAAGCGGTCGATACCAGGGGCCGGTGCATAATCATCGGTAAAGTCGAACGGCGCCGCATGTCCCATCCACCCCTGCAACGGAGAGGATAGCCGCTCCTGCAGATGCTCGGCGACATAGAGAAAGGCCGGCGCACCAGGCCCGCCGTTCAGATATTTATAGCCGCACCCGACGGCGAGCTCGACGCCGTCCTGATTGAGCTGCAGCGGAACTGCGCCAGCACTGTGGCATAGGTCCCAGATGGCGAGCGCTCCGGCGTCTCGGGCTCGAGCGGTCATGGCAGCAATATCGTGCCGTTCGGCCGTTCCATAATGGACATGCGAGAGGTAAAGAATGTTGGTGTCGGGCCCGACCTTCTGCTCCAGCTCCGGCCGCGGTACGAGGTCGAGCCGCAGTCCGGTCAGCCGGGCCACTCCTTTCGCGATGTATCGGTCGGTGTGGAAATCTCCGGCCTCGCTCAAAATCGCTGGCCGATCGGACAATCGGGAAGCGGCGATCAGCAACTTGAAAAGGTTTACCGACGTGGAATCGGCGACGATAACCTCGTTGGGTTTGGCGCCGATGAGGCGAGCGATCTTCGCCCCTGCCCGCTGTGGCGCATCGATCCATCCCGCATCGTTCCAGCCGCCAATCAGCTGCTCGCCCCACTGGCGCCGCACAACATCGTCCTGGATCTGCCGGGCGGCGCGCGAGGGCGGTCCCAACGAATGCCCGTCGAAATAGGCAATGCCATCTGGAATCAGGAAGCGATCGCGCACCGGGCGAAGCGGGTCACTTTGATCGAGAGCCTGGGCGTCGGACAGGGTGGTTAGTGGGTTGAACATTGCCACTCTTGACAAGTTGGTTGACGGAAACGAGGCTTAGGACGTGACCGAATTTCGCGCCCTTGCCAATCAATTCCAACCTGCCACGGCGGGTTCGGCATGGCTTTGGTGGCGTAAATTGAACCTCGCGGCGCGATGGCGCGGCTGGTGAGCTGATCGACCAAACCGACTCTCCCTGACCGACCTTCGACCCGCCTTCCGGCGGGTTTTTCATTGCCGCGAGGATATTGCCATGTTGACCCAAGCTCATGTGACGGCTCCGCCCGTCCGCCACCCTGTCGCCGACACCGGCCCGGTGCCCAACCCGCTGCCGCGCCTGCTCGCCGGGGAGGATCTTCCCGCTGACGATTCGGAGCATTTGTTCGAGCGGCTGGTGCTCGGCAAGCTCGAGCCGGCCGAGATCGCGGGGATGCTGATTGCGCTCCGGATGAAGGGCGAGACCGCCGAGGAGATGGTCGGCGCGGCCCGCGGCCTGTTCGCGGCGGCGCTTCCGTTCGAACGGCCGGACTACCTGTTCGCCGATTGCTGCGGCACCGGCGGCGACAGCTCGGGCCTGATCAACGTCTCGACTACCGTCGCCTTTGTCGCCGCAGCCTGTGGATTGCCGGTCGCCAAGCATGGCAATCGCAGCGTCAGCTCCCAATGTGGCTCGGCCGACGTCCTTGAAGCGCTTGGTGCCCGGATCGACGCCGATCCGGCGATTGCCAGAACGGCACTGGACCAAACCGGCTTCTGTTTCCTGTTCGCGCCCGCCTATCACCCGGGAATGAAGCATGCGGCGCTGGTGCGGCGGCAGCTGCACGTCCGCACTGTCATGAATTTGCTCGGCCCCTGCATCAATCCAGCGAGGCCATCGGTCCAGCTGCTCGGCGTGGCCGACCCAAAAATGTTGCGCCGGATTGCAATGACACTCGACGCGATGGGCGTTGACGAGGCGCTCGTCGTTCACGGTTCGGGATTGGATGAAGTTGCGCTGCATGGCGAAACACGGGCGATCCGCCTTTCAAACGGAGAGCTGACCGAGATGGTGATTGCCCCCGAAGATGCGGGGCTGACACGAGCGCCCCTCAGTGTTGTAACGGGCGGCGACGTTGCGGAGAATGCCGCTCGGTTGCGGGCGCTTCTTGATGGTGGCGGCAGTTCTGCAGAACAGGACATTGCCATCCTGAACACTGCCGCCCTGCTGCTGACCGCTGGCAAAGCCCCGACCCTGATCGATGGCGCGGAATTCGCTCGAGAAATGCTGCTCTCCGGGCGCGCCGGCGCCGTGCTCGATTCCTATGTCGAGGCAAGCCGTGGCTGAAAGCGTCCTCGCCGAAATCGTCCGTCGCAAGCGGAATGACGTCGCATCGCGGTTGGCAGGTACGAGCCTGAACCCGTGTCCGACGCGCCGCAGTTTGCGAACCGCGCTGGCAAGGCCGGGGGCACGTTTCATCATGGAAGTGAAGAAGCGATCGCCCTCGGGCCATCGCAGCAGCGTAAGCGTCGCGCACGCTGTCGAGGCCTATGCGCCTGTCGCGGACGCCATCAGCGTGCTGACCGACGGACCCTTCTTCGGCGGGTCGCTAGAGGATTTGCGAACGGCACGAGCTGGTTTTGACGGGCCAATCCTTGCCAAGGATTTCGTAATCGACCCTCGGCAGGTGGGCGAGGCACGGCTGTGCGGAGCCGATGCCATTCTGGTCATGCTAAGCGTCCTCGAGGATCGGGAAGCGGCCCAGGTGATGACCGAGGCGGGCCGGCTTTCGATGGATGTGATTGTCGAGGTCCATGACGAGCGCGAGCTCGGCCGTGCACTAACGCTCGGCGCTGAGATCATCGGCATCAACAACCGCGACTTGAACACGCTGGCAACCGATCTCTCGGTCAGCGAACGCCTGGCCGGACTGGTGCCCTACGACCGCCTGGTCGTTAGCGAGTCCGGTTTCGGTTCGCGGCGCGATATCGAGCGGCTGTCGAACAGAGTCGATGCGTTTCTGGTCGGGTCGTCGCTGATGGCAGCCAACGACATCGTCCAGGCCTCGCGCGCGCTCGTTTTCGGACCGGTCAAGATTTGCGGGCTGACCCGAAGCGCCGACGTTGCTGCAGCGGCCAGCGCAGGAGCCAGCCATGCCGGTTTCATCTTCGCAGAGCATAGCCCGCGGCGCGTCGACCGCGAGGCCGCCGAGCTTGCTGCGGAAGCGCACCGTTTCGGCGTGAAGTTGGTCGGCGTGTTCGGGGCACAAAGCGAAGGCGAGATCGTGGAAACGGCGCATCAGCTGCAACTGCATGCGGTCCAGCTACACAGCCGTCAGCATATCGGGAAATTGCGCGCGAGCCTGCCGGCGAAATGCGAAATCTGGACGGTGGCGGGTGTGAGCCGAACTCTCGGAACTCCTGTTGACGGCGCCGACCGCACCCTATTCGACACCACATCGAACGGACGGACCGGCGGCACTGGGCAGGCCTTCGACTGGAGCCTGGTCGCCGGACGTCCCGATCTTCCCAGCGCTTTCCTTGCCGGCGGCATTGGACCCGCCAACGCGCGCGCTGCGCAGCGGGTTGGCACTTTCGGCATCGATATCTGCTCGGCGGTCGAGGCAACCCCACGGCAGAAGGATCATGTGAAGCTGCGGGCCTTGTTCGATACGCTTCGCCCAGCAAGCCGAGGAGCCGTGCCATGTTGATGGAAGGCCGCTTCGGCCGCTTCGGCGGCTGCTTTGTTCCGGAGATACTGGTTCCCGCGCTCGAGCAGCTTGAGGCCGCATTCCTTGAGGCGGAGCAGGATGCTGCCTTTCGATCGGAACTGTCAGGGTTGCTGGCGACCTATGCCGGCAGGCCAACGCCGCTAACGCTTTGCCGCAATCTCACTAGTGGCCCGGCGCGAATTTATCTGAAGCGCGAAGATCTGCTGCACGGAGGAGCGCACAAGACCAACCAGGTGCTGGGCCAGGCGCTGCTTGCCAAAGGAATGGGGAAGCGACGGCTGATTGCGGAAACCGGCGCAGGCCAGCACGGCGTCGCCAGCGCGATGGTCGGCGCATTGTTCGGTTTCGAAACCCGCATCTATATGGGTTCCGACGATGTCGAGCGGCAGCGGCACAATGTCTTCCGGATGCAGCTGATGGGCGCCGAGGTGGTGCCGGTGACGACCGGTGGGCGGACGCTCAAGGATGCAATTAACGAAGCGCTGCGGGACTGGAGCGCCAGCTTTGCCGATACACATTACCTGCTCGGAACGGCGGCGGGGCCGCATCCATTTCCATTGATGGTGCGCCAGTTCCAGCGCGTGATCGGCAAAGAAGCCAGGGCGCAGATGCTGGCGGCGGAGGGGCGGCTTCCCGACACGGTCGTTGCCTGCGTCGGCGGAGGGTCGAACGCCATCGGCATATTTGCTGATTTCATCGAGGATGAGTCGGTCGAGCTGATGGGTGTCGAAGCAGCGGGCAAAGGCCTGGACGGCCTGGATCATGGCGCCACCTTGCTGCGCGGATCGCCGGGCATTTTGCACGGCGCCGAGACTTTCCTGCTGCAGGATGAAGAGGGGCAGGTGCGCGATACATGGTCGATTTCGGCCGGTCTCGACTATCCGGCGGTGGGACCCGAGCATGCCTTTCTAAAGGAGTCGGGACGCGCCAGCTATGTCGGGATTGCGGATCAGGAAGCGATCGCAGCCTTTCGCGGCTTGGCGCGTGGCGAAGGGATCATTGGCGCGTTCGAGTCTTGCCACGCGGTCGCGCAAGCGCTGAAGCTCGCGGAAGCGGCCGACAAGGACTCGATCATTCTCGTCAACCTGTCGGGTCGGGGTGACAAGGACGTCGTTCAGGCTGAAGCGCTGCTGGGGCATCGATCATGAGCCGATATTCCGCCATGTTCGAGCGACTTGCCGCGAATGACGAGGCCGCTTTCGGTGCGTTTCTGATGCTCGGCGATCCAGATCTCGCGACCAGTGCCACTTTGCTGGACTCCCTCGGTGAAGGCGGGGCCGATATGATCGAGGTCGGTATTCCATTCACCGACCCGATCGCCGACGGACCGGTTATCCAGGCAGCCGCGAACCGGGCGCTTGGCAGCGGCACGAGTGTCGAGGACTGCTTCAGGCAACTGGCCGAATTCCGCCGGCGCCATCCGTCGATTCCGGTGGGCATCCTCACCTATGCCAATATTCTGGCAGCCCGGGGTCGCTCGCAATTCTGCCTGGATGCCGCAGCCGCCGGGGTCGACAGCCTGCTCATCGCCGATGTGCCCGCCCTTGAAATTGAGCCCTATCGGGAAGCGGCAAGACGTGCTGCAATCGATCTCGTCATGATTGCCGCGCCGAATACTCCCGGACAAACGCTGACGCGCATCGCGCGGATTTGCTCCGGCTACACCTATTGCGTGGCGCGGATGGGCGTGACCGGGCTGCAGGACAGGCCTGCGCTTGACCATTGCGAAACGATTGCCGAGCTCGCGAGACTCGGTGCGCCGCCGCCAATAGTCGGGTTCGGAATCGCGACACCGGACCAGGTGCGGGAGGCAATTTCAGCCGGTGCCGCAGGCGTGATCAGCGGCTCGGCGATTGTCGAGCTCGTCACTCAACCCGACGCATCGGCGCGCATCGCGCATTTCGTCGCGGCCATGAAAGAGGCCACTCGTTCCAGTTGCAATGCGGAATTCGCTGAAGGGGATCGACATCATGCGCGCTAATCGGTCGGCATGCGGGAGGCGGCTTTGTTGATTGCCCTGCTGATCCTGCTGGGAATTGCGATCCTGACCTATGGATTCGCCCTGGCGCGCGCGACGATCGCGGCCCGCGCCGCGCCCAAGCTCGAAGCCTTGCTATTGGGGATGGTCGTCAACTTCCTGGACACCTTCGGCATTGGCTCCTTTGCGCAGACCACTGCGTGGATGAAGTTTCGCAAGATGGTGCCCGACCGGCTCATCCCGCCGACGATGATCGCCGGGCTAACCCCGCCAGCGATGGTCGAGAGCATCATCTTCCTGATCCTGCTGGGTGTTCGCGTCGATCCGGTGCTGCTGTTCGGCGGCGCAATGGCGACCTTCGCCGGCGGCATCGTTGGTGCGCCCTTGGTCGTTCGCGCACGGGCCTGGATCGTGCAAATGACGGTCGCGATCGGCCTGACCATCGCCGGGATCGTTTTCATCCTGTCGATTCTCGGCAAGCTCCCACCGGGCGGCACGGCGTCGGGCCTGCCGATCGGGCTGACGGTTATCGCAATTGCCGCAAGTTTCATCTTCGGGCTGCTCGCCAATTTCGGGGTCGGCAATTACGCGCCGACCCTGGCGATGCTGAGCCTGATGGGCATGGATCCGCATTATTGCTTCCCAATTATGGCGTCGGGCGCTTCGTTGATGGGTGCCGGGTCGAGCATCAGGTTCATCCGGGTGCCGGAGATCGATCTTCGGATCGTAATCGGACTGACGCTGGGCGGAATCCCGGCGGTGCTGGTGGCGGCGCTGATCGTCAAGAAAATGGACGTCGATATGCTTCGATACGTGATTACGCTGGTCGTGTTCTATACGGCTGTCGTGATGGCGCGCGCCGCGCTGAAGGGTTATCGCGAAGAACGGGGCGAACGTGCCGCGGCGCTGGTGGGGGCATCATGACCGATCCCAATGCGCTCAACCGCGACTTTGAGAAGTACGACCAGGTACGAAAGACGCATACCTATCGCCTGGCCGAGAGCGAGCAGGACGAGTTTGACGATCAGTATCAGATCGCGACGCTGGACCTCGGCTGCTATCTCCATGGCAGTGCGGCGGACCAGGCGCGCTTCGCGGAGGAATTCGCGGGCGCGCTGGAGGATATCGGCTTTGCCGTCCTGGTCGGCCATGGCGTCGATACTTCTCTTTATGATGAGATGCATGAACGCGTGCTCGACCTGTTCACGACGACTTCGCTTGCCGACAAGATGCGCTTTCGCGCTGCTCGCTTCGGCTCGGTCAGCCAGGGCTATTTCCCGATCGAGGAGACCAGCGACATCCATCCCGACCTGGTCGAAGGTTGGGTCTGGTGCCGCCGCGCCTTCGACATTCCCCAGCAACGCGAGGGGCCGTTCCGCGCCGAGGACTATTGGCCGAACCCCGATCATGAGCCCCTGTTTCGCCGGCTCGTTTTGGAACATGAGAAATTGTTCAAGCCGATCGCCCGGGCGATGTTCCAGGGGCTGGGGGTCGATCCGCACATCTATGACCGAAAACTCACGGCGACCAATTTCGGCCTCAGGCTCAACTATTATCCGCCGATGAGCAGCGGCCAGGACCTTTCCGGGGCCGGCCGGCTGCTGGGCCATGAGGACGTCGACCTGTTTACAATCCTGCCCGCCTCGCGCGTCGACGGGCTGCAGGTCTGGAATCATCGCAGCGGCAAATGGGTTCGGCTCAACCCGCCGCAGGGATCGATCATCATCAACACCGGCGACTATATGCAGCGGATCAGCAATGACCGCTTGCCGTCGACGACGCATCGCGTCGGCAAGCCGAGCGATGGCTCGCACCTGTCGACCGCCCGCGTGTCCTTCCCGATGGCCGTCTACGTCTGGGAGGATGAGCAGCTGGAAGTGCTGCCGGGTCTGGGTTCGCCCAGATATGAGCCGATTAAGGCCATCACCTTCCACACCCGCAGCACGAGCAAATTCTACGGCGACGATTACGCGGTCGAAGGCTGATTTAGGCTTGCAAACTTCACTAATTTCATGGGGACAAGCGCCATTTCTGTGAAGTTAGCGGCTTAATGAGGGGAGCAAGAATCCAGACGGTGAGAAAGAGCCGATCGCCGCCGAATGTGGAACGGTTTGGCGGCTGTAGGACAGCAAATTCTGCAGGTTCGCCAATGGCAGCTTTCGACCCATTGCTGCCATTAGGACTAGGCCGAGATTATCGTTCGCCAGCTAGCGTCCGAACACCGGAAACCCCGTTTTGCGAGGTCGCGGAGAACGGCTCGCATATGCCGAGCGCCGTAGACCACCGCCACGCGCTTTTCTGAATCGCCGTCGAGTTCGGCTGCAATGCACTCAATCAGTCTCTTATCCCGAGCATGGATGACGCTTTGGTGGACTGGTTCAAACGTCGGACTCCAGTGCAGTATCTCGTCAGACGACTGGAGGTCTTCGAGGCACATCTTGCGCGCAATGCTCGACCGAGACGAGAACAGCCGCCTATATATTCCGTAAAGCGGGGCCGCGAACAGAAATGCGAAGCGGAGGAGCGGCGACACCTTCCGCCACTCGCGATGAAACTCCTCTGTGGATAGGTCGGCATTGACTATGCGAGCCGAGACCTCCTCTTGGGGAGGTGTTTTCGGTTGCCTAACCAGTCCAAGCTTTTCGAAGTTAATCCATCGATAGCTGCGGGTGAGATTCCGACCAACTGCTGAACGAACTCCCTCCACCAAGACTACATCATGTGAAAAAGCTTCGCCGTAGGTTTCCCTGTAAAAGTGCTCGTCGCCGACGTGGACCATTGGATAGAGCGTAAAGGAAACTGGTGAGGTTCCATTACGGAAAAGCATTCGCGCGGTTCGTAATCCTAGCATCGACGATTCAAGAATCTGCATCGAAGAAGGCTAGCCGGGCTGCTTCATGATTGGAATGGCAGCTTTCCACCCTAAGCGGCCATAAGCTCAGCCCAATCGTTGCCCCTTTGGCCTGCCCTTGCTAGGCGCGCGGCGAAACCTCCCTTAACCAAAGGCGCCGCATCCGCATGGTCCCCCGCTATTCCCGTCCCGCGATGACCGCCATCTGGTCGGCGGAGAACCGCTTCAAGATCTGGTGGGCGATCGAGGTGTTCGCGGCCGAGGCGATGGGCCATATCGGCATGATCCCGGCCGACGACGCGGCGACCATCCGCAAGGCCTATGACGCGGACGTGCTGGGCGAGATCGACGTTCCGGCGATCGACGCGATCGAGGCGGTGACCAAGCATGACGTGATCGCTTTCCTGACGTGGGTCGGCGAGAAGCTGGGGCCGGAGGCGCGCTGGCTGCACCAGGGGATGACCTCGAGTGACGTGCTCGACACCAGCCTGGCGGTCCAGCTGAAGCAGTCTGCCGACCTGCTGATCGAGGATCTGGACGCGCTGCTCGAAGTGCTGAAGCGCCGCGCTTTCGAGCATAAGCTGACCCCGACCATTGGCCGCAGCCACGGCATCCATGCCGAGCCGGTCACTTTCGGCCTGAAGCTCGCCCAGGCCTATGCCGAGTTCAACCGCAACCTCGCCCGTTTGAAAGCCGCACGTGACGATATCGCCACCTGCGCCATTTCCGGATCGGTCGGGACCTTCGCCAACGTCGATCCAGCGGTCGAGGAGCATGTCGCCAAGGAACTTGGCCTGACGCCCGAGCCCACCTCGACCCAGGTCATTCCGCGCGACCGCCACGCGATGTTCTTCGCAACCTTGGGTGTGATCGCCTCGTCGATCGAGCGGCTGGCGATTGAAATTCGCCACCTGCAACGGACCGAAGTGCTGGAAGCGGAGGAATATTTCTCGGCCGGCCAGAAGGGCTCGTCGTCGATGCCGCACAAGCGCAACCCGGTGCTGACGGAAAATCTCACCGGCCTCGCCCGCATGGTCCGCTCCGCAGCTGCCCCGGCGATGGAGAATGTCGCTCTGTGGCATGAGCGGGACATCAGCCACTCGTCGGTCGAGCGCTTCATCGGCCCCGATGCCTGCATCACGCTCGATTTCGCCCTCGCCCGCCTGACGAGCGTGGTCGACAAGCTGCTGGTCTATCCGGATCGCAT
>NZ_JAHFPY010000035.1 GCF_023266535.1 Sphingomonas sp.
CGCGATCGCCTTCCCCGATCTCGGGCTCAAGCCGACCATCTTCTCGATCGGCTGGTTCCAGCTGCGCTGGTACAGCATCGCTTACCTCGCCGGCATCTTCATCGGCTATTGGTACCTGCTGAGGCTGATCAGGGAGCCCGGCGCGCCGATGGCCCGCCGCCATGCCGACGATCTGGTCTTCTATGCCGCGCTCGGTATCATTTTTGGCGGCAGGCTCGGCTATGTGCTGTTCTACAATCTGCCCTTCTATCTCGCCCATCCGCTCGACATTCTGAAGCTGTGGGACGGCGGGATGAGCTTCCACGGCGGCGTGATCGGCACGTCGCTGGGCATCCTTTACCTGGCGCGCAAGGAAAAGCTGCAGTGGCTCCGCGTCCACGACTATGTCGCCTGCTGCGTGCCGTTTGGCCTGCTCTTCGGCCGGCTGGCCAATTTCGTGAACCAGGAGCTCTGGGGCGCCGAAACCAGCGTGCCCTGGGCGATCCGCTTCGTTGAACAAACCGTCTACGGCCCGGCGCTGGGTCCGCCGCGCCATCCCAGCCAGCTGTACGAGGCGGGGCTGGAAGGAATCGTCCTGTTCGCTGTCCTGTGGTTCATGTTCTGGCGGACCAAGGCGCGCTACGAACCGGGCAAGCTGGTCGGCGCCTTCATCCTGTTTTACGGCCTGTTCCGTTTCGGCATCGAGTTTATCCGCGAGCCGGACAGCCAACTGGCCGAATTCGCGAGGGCGACCGGCTTGCATATGGGCCAGTGGCTGACCGTGCCGATGATCCTCGGCGGCCTTTACCTGATACTCACCGCCAAGGGCCGGCGCGAACGGGTCGAGCCGGTCGCCGGCACCTCCAGCGTGGCGTGAGCCTGGCCGAACAGCTCAAGGCGCGCATTGCCGCCGAAGGACCCATCGGCGTCGACGATTACATGGCCGCGGCCAACGCCCATTATTATGCGACGCGCGATCCGCTCGGCGCGGGCGGGGACTTCACCACCGCGCCCGAAATCCACCAGATGTTCGGCGAGCTGGTCGGCGCGGCGCTGGCCGATGTGTGGAGGCGGGCCGGCAAGCCTTCGGATGCCGCCTATGCCGAGCTGGGGCCTGGCCGCGGGACGCTGGCTAGTGATGCGCTGCGGGTGATGCGCCGCGCAGGGTTCGAAGGCGAGGTGCACCTGGTCGAGAACAGCCCGGCGCTGCGGGCGGCGCAGAGGGTGTTGATCCCGGAAGCGCGGTTCCACGACGAAATCGGCGATTTGCCACCGGTGCCGCTCCTGCTCGCCGCCAACGAATTTTTCGATGCGCTGTCGGTCAAACAATGGGTCGGCGACATCGAAAGGCGCGTTGACGTGGTCGATAGCCGCCTGGCCTTCACGGTCGACGGTCCGATCCATGAGGTGTCGCCGGTCCGGGACGAGGCCGCGAAACAGCTGGCGGGCTACCTCGTGGCAAATGGTGGAGCGGCGATCATCATCGACTATGGCTATGCCGGCGGCGAGCAGGGCGACACGCTGCAGGCGGTGCGCGGCCATCGGTTCGCCGATCCGCTTGAGGCGTCGGGCGAGCAGGATTTGACCGCCCATGTCGACTTCGCGGCACTAGCCAACGCCGCACGCTCGGGGCGCGCGTCGGCCAGCAACATTGTCAGCCAGGGCAGCTGGCTGGAGACGCTTGGCATCGGCGCACGTGCAATGTCCTTGGCGGCGAAGAATCCAGCGGATACGGAGAGCATAGCGGCTGCCCGGCGGCGGCTGTGCGACGAGGGACAGATGGGGCGACTGTTCAAAGTGATGGCACTGACCGGCAAGGGCTGGCCCGCCGTGGCGGGGTTTGGGCCCTTGCCATGAGCATCGCCTATCGCGCGGCAACCGCAGAGGATGCAGGGGCACTGGCCGAGCTTGGCGCGCATACCTTCACCCACACCTTCGGGCATCTCTACGAGCCCGGCGATCTCGAAACCTTCCTGCAGAATCACTCGCCGGAGAATTGGGACAAGGAGCTCAACGATCCGGCATTCGAAGTGCGGGTGGCCGAGAGCGACGGCCAGCTGGTCGGCTATGTGAAGCTGGGCCCGCCGCACCTGCCGTTCGAGCCGCGCGGCGAAGCGACGGAACTTCGGCAGCTTTACGTGGTCGAAGAAATGAAGGGGCAGGGGGTCGCGCAGGGGTTGATGGAATGGGTGATCGAGCGTGCCCGCGACCAGCGCGCCGACTATCTCTATTTGTCCGTGTTCACCGAGAATCATCGGGCGCTGCGCTTCTATGAGAAATATGGCTTCGAGCCCGAGGGAACCTACGCCTTCATGGTCGGCAACCATGCCGACGAAGACATCGTCATGAGGCTGAAATTGTGAGCCTCGATATCGTCCGCGCTGCGGCGCTGGACGGCGTGCCCCATGGGTTTTTCGGCCGGCATGGCGGGCTTTCGGCCGGAGCGGTCGCCGGGCTCAACTGCGGCACCGGCAGCGGCGATGATCCCGCCAAAGTCGAGGCCAATCGCCGCCTTGCCGCCGACGCCATCCTTCCCGGAGCGCCGATCGCCAGCGTCTACCAGATCCATTCGCCGACGGCAGTGATCGTGACCGAAGCGGTGCCTCATTCTGAGCGGCCGCAAGCGGATGCACTAGTCACCGACCGGCCCGGCCTGTTGTTGGGAATTGTCACCGCCGATTGCGCGCCGATCCTGTTGGCGGACGTGGAGGCCGGCGTGATCGGCGCGGCTCATGCCGGCTGGCGCGGCGCGATGGCCGGGGTGACCGACCAGGCCATCGCCGCGATGCTCTCGCTGGGCGCAAGGATCGAGCGAATTGCCGCCGCCATCGGCCCTTGTCTCGCCAAAGCCAGCTTCGAGGTCGGCCATGACTTTCCCGAGCCGCTGCTGGCCGACGATCCGGAGAATGAGCGCTTCTTCAGCGAGGGGCCGAACGGAAAGCCGCATTTCGACCTGGAGGTCTATCTTGCCGCGCGCCTCGCCGCCGCCGGGGTTCGGCGGGTCGAAGCGTCGGGGCTGGATACCTATGCGCTGGAAGACCGCTTCTACAGCTATCGCCGGGCAACCCACCGCCATGAACCTACTTATGGCCGGCAGATTAGTTTGATTGGCCTATCGCGTTAGGCGGGTCTAAGGCGCGCGCCTGAGGAGAATATCAGTGACCGAAGCGCGCCGCCCCAAGGACATGGAAACCCATATCGGCAACCACAAGCTCGACCCGTCGACGTTGATGATGGGCTATGGTTTCGACCCCGGCCTTAGCGAAGGTTCGCTGAAACCGCCGATCTTCCTCACGTCGACGTTCGTGTTCGAGACCGCGGCCGAAGGGAAGCGCTTCTTCGAGGGAATCACCAACAAACATGGCTCGGGCGGGAAGGCCGAAGGGCTGGTTTATTCGCGCTTCAACGGTCCCAACCAGGAAATCCTCGAGGACCGGCTCAAGATCTGGGAAGATGCCGAAGCGTCGCTGACCTTTTCGAGCGGGATGACCGCGATCGCCATCCTGCTGCTGAGCTTCGTCCGGCCGGGCGACGTCGTGATCCACTCCGGCCCGCTCTATGCGGCGACCGAAACCATCATCAACAAGATCTTCCCGCAATTCGGCATCCACTACATCGACTTCCCGGCCGGCGCCTCGCGCGAGGAGCTGGACGAGGTCATGGCTGCGGCCAAGGCCAAGGCCACGAACGGCGGGCGCGTGGCGATGATCTACCTCGAAAGCCCCGGCAACCCGACCAACGCGCTGGTCGATGTCGAAGCCGTAGCAGCGGCGCGGGCTGTTGCGTTCGGCGACCAGGCGGAGCTTCCGCCGATCGCGATCGACAACACTTTCCTGGGTCCGTTGTGGGCCAAGCCGCTCAACGATGGCGCGGACATCAGCGTCTACAGCCTGACCAAATATGCCGGCGGGCACAGCGACCTGGTGGCCGGCGCGCTGGTTGGCAAGCGCGCGCTGCTCGACAAGGTCCGGCTGATGCGCAACGTCATGGGCGGCATCTGCGATCCCAATACCGCCTGGATGCTGCTGCGCAGCCTCGAGACGCTGGAGCTCAGGATGACCCGCGCCGGCGAGAGCGCGGAGAAGATTTGCGAATATCTGCGCGACCATCCCAAGGTCGAGAAGGTCGGCTATCTCGGCTTCCTCGAACCGGGTTCGCGCCAGGAGGATATCTACAAGCGCCATTGCACCGGCGCCGGATCGACCTTCTCGCTCTATCTGAAGGGCGGCGAGCGCGAGGCTTTTGCATTCCTCGACGGGCTGAAGATCGCCAATCTGGCGGTCAGCCTGGGCGGGACCGAGACGCTGGCGTCGGCGCCGGCGGCGATGACCCATTTGTCGGTGCCCGATGCACGCAAGGCGGCGCTGGGGATCACCGACAATCTGGTTCGCATCTCGATCGGCGTCGAAAAGGCCGAGGATCTGATTGCCGACTTCGAAAACGCGCTGCGCGGCGTTTAATCCCAATCCTCTATTTGCCAGCCGCGTTCGGCGGCCAGCTTCTTGAGCCGGTCGTGCGGGTTCACGGCGACCGGCTCGTCGGCCCATTCGAACACCGGCGCATCGCTGGCGTGATCGGAATAGAAGCGGACATGGCCGTGCTCCAGGCCTGAGGTGGCGAGCCAATCCCGGATCATCCTGAGCTTGGCCGGCCCGTAACAATTCTCGCCGTCGATCTTGGCGTGAACGCGTTCGTCGAGACCAAGGATCGAGTTGGTCCCGATACAATCGTCAAAGCCCAGCCGCTCGGCGATCTCGCGCGCATAAAAACGATAGCTGGCGGTGGCCATGACCACGCGCCGCCCCTCGGCCTTGTCGCGGCCGATCGCATCGTGCGCGCCCGGCCGAATGTTGTGGGCAAGGACCTTCGTGGCGAAGCTGTCCACCAACGGCTGCAATTCGCTGGGATGGCGATTGTGGCCGAGCAGCAGGCGATGGTTGATCTCTTTCAGCCGGCCGCGATCGATCAGTTTGCCGACGTAAGCCAGCATCGACAGGATCGCGAAGGGGATCAGCAGCAGCCGCCAGGGAGCCCTGTGCAGCGCGCAATGCAGCAGGAACGGCGTGTAAGTGGCGTAGCGCGTCACCGTCCGGTCCATGTCGTAGATGGCCAAATCTGTTGTCATGCGCGGCCTTCGAGGATGGCGGTGACCAACTCATGGTCGGCCGGCTTGTCGACATCGACCGCGGCGAGCGGATTGGCCAGTTCGACCTTGCGGATCGCCAGGCCCAGCCGCCGCCCGACCGAAGCCAATGTCTGGTCGAGTGTCCGAAGCCGTAGAGCCGCGCCGATCAAGGCGAGGGGGCCGAGCGCGCCGATCATCCGCCAGCCCTTCTTGCGGTCCTGCTCGACCGAGCGCCACAGTTCCACCGCGCTCATCGCCTTGGCGCTGCCAAACGCAAACAGGTTTGCGCCGGAATAGGCGCCGCCACGAAAGCTGAGCCAGGTCCGCTGTGTTCCGGGCAACCTCGCCATCAATGCCGCGCGCTCGACCAGGCCAATGGCCAGATCGGCACCCTCCGCCCTGGAGCAAAAGTCGGCGATCATCGCCGGATCGAGCAAGGCATGGTCGGCGGTGGTCACGAGCAGCGGGTAGCGAGTGGCCGGGTCGGCAAAATATACCGCCAATGTCGCCGCGATGGTCCCGCCGGATGGCTCCACCGAGAGGCGTGGATCGCTCGGCAGAACCGCCGCGATGCGGTCCGGATGCTGGGTCAGGACCCGCACCCTATCGATGTCGGTTGAATCGAGCAGCGCCGCTACCGGCCGCGCCACCATCGGCACTCCGCCAACCGGGATCAGCGCCTTGAGATCGGTGCCATAGGCCTGGGCAAATGGATCGGGGCCGGGCCGCGATCCCGCCAGCACGATTGCATTCCAGGTCACGCCAGCCAGCTGGTAACCGGCCGGCCGCGGTCGCGGCGGGCATTGGCCTGAGCGAGACGGACCGCGTGGAAGATCAGCGAAACCAGCGTCCACAGGGCAACCAGCTCGATCCCGAGGTCAGGCCGGCCGACCAGCAGAGCCGCGACCAGGATGACCATGTTCGGGTTGCGCCGCGCGGTGATCAGCCGGAACCGGCTGTCGACCTGCTGCCAGACATGGATATGCATGCCGAAACGGCGTACGAAGATTCCTTCGATCAGCCGCTGCGCAATGTAGCCGGCGATGATCGCGCCGATGACCAGCAGTTCATAGACCCGTTCCAGCGGCCGGCCGTAGGCCTTCAGGCCTTCGGCCCAGGCCCACCACCAGAAGGGCGGATGCACCAGGTCGACCCCATGGTCGAAGATGTTGCCCCAGTTCGACGACTGGCCAGTGCAGCGCGCCAGCTTTCCATCGACCGTATCCAGCACCATGAAGGCGAAACCAGCGGCGATGCCGGTCCAGTACCAGCCGGCCATGAACAGGAAGAAGGCTGCGACGCAGAAGATGAAGCCGATCAGGGTGACGAAGTTCGGAGTCATTCCGGCCCTTGCCGCCCAGCGCGTCAGGTAGAAAGCCGGCTTGCGCCACAGATAGAGGGTCAGTGCGTCGGTCACGCCCTTGTAGCTGGCGTCGTATGCGGCGCGCTCGACCGGTTCAGGGTCGGCGGGGTCGAGCCGCATGACGAATGGCCGCTCGCGCTTCCTCAGCTTGCGATAGCTGAAATCGCCGACATCGGCGTCAATCTGCTCGAGTGAGCCGGCATAGCCGTCGCCCGACAGCATGGCCGCAAGCAGGGGCGCGGCATCCCCATTTGCCGGGACGTGGGCAAGCACCGGATGGCCGTGTTTGACCAGCACCGAACCCGGCTTGTCGGCCATGGCGACCAGCCATTCCGGGTCGCAGCTCCAGTTGAGGTCGGCATAGACGGTCGATTGGCCGGCAATGGCCTCCCTGGCCGGATCGAGCCTGGCCTTGATCGCCAGAGCATCGGCCCGATCTGCGGCGCTCAAGCCGAATGGACGGGCGGGGTTGTCCCCGACCGTCACGAACAATGGCCTGGAGGCTGGCGGCGCATCACTCGTCATCGTGGACGCGCTATAAGGCATCAACTCTGCCAGCAAAGAGGCAAAAGTGACCAGACCCGATACCAGCGAGGCCGCGATGGAGACGAAGAAGCCCGCTGGGAGTGAGCGAGTGCAGCCAGATAGCTGGGGTTACTTGGCAATTGAGAGAGCGTGCCAGGGGGCTTCCTCGTCCCACCCGATGGGCATAGCCCTGCCGGCGCTGCGCTTCGTCTAGGCGCTCGACCGGGCCGTCAGGCCCGCGCTTCGCACCTCTCCTGGCGCAGCCTCCAGCAGGAGCCATGTCACGGCTCTCGCTGGTATCGGGTCTGGTCACTAACGCCCGCTCTTGCCGCTTCTGGCGATTTCGCGCAGGGTCGCGCCCGATGGCGGGCTCCACTTCCACGTCCGATCCTGCAGCGGAGGCGCACCTTTACCGCGTTCTCGGCTCGCTCACCATCTCGCGCGTCGGCACCACCCAGCGCGAGATCGAGGCCGTTCCCGACCCGCTGACCATCGACTTGAGCAGGATCAGCAAGATCGACACGGTCGGCGCCTGGCTGATCTACCGCACCGTTCGCGATCGCGGCGCCACCGTCGTTGGCGCAAGCAAGGTCGTTGCCGGCCTGCTCGATCAGGTTGCCGAAGCAGACCATCCCGCCCAGGTCAGGCCCGCGGAGCAGCCAGGAGCGCTGCGCATCCTCAACGAGCTCGGTGAGTGGGTTTCCGAATCCGGCAATACGCTGGTTGGCCTGGTGGGTTTTTTGGGCTCGGTCCTGCTCGGCTTTGTCGCCATCATCCGCCGACCCAAGCGGTTCCGCTTGAATGCCGTGATCCAGCGGTTCGATGTGGTCGGAGTGCGCGCGCTCGGCATTATCGGGTTGATGAGCTTCCTCATCGGGATCGTTGTCGGCCAGCAGGGCGCGGTCCAGCTCGAGCAGTTCGGCGCCGAGATTTACACCATCAACCTGATCGGCCGCATCACGGTCCGCGAGCTTGGCACGCTGATGACCGCGATCATGGTTGCCGGCCGCTCCGGCTCCGCCTTCGCGGCGCAGATCGGGACGATGAAACTGACCGAAGAAGTCGATGCGATGCGCACCATCGGCGTATCGCCGATCGAGGCACTGGTCATTCCGCGGATGATCGCGGCCACGGTGATGATGCCGCTCTTGGCCTTCTATGCGATGGTCATGTCGCTGCTCGGCGGCGGCATTTATGTCTGGATCGACCTTGGCATCCCGCCACTGACCTACATCCAACGCCTCCAGGAAGTGATCCCAATTACCGACCTTTGGGTCGGAATCATCAAGGCGCCGGTGTTCGGCGTGATCATCGCGCTGGCCGGCTGCTTCCAGGGCATGCTGGTGCAGGGTGACAGCGAAGAAGTTGGCACCCGCACCACCAACGCGGTGGTCCAGGCGATCTTCCTGGTGATCGTGCTCGATGCCGTATTTGCGGTGTTCTTCTCCCAGATCGGGTGGATATGAGCGACGACGTCGTCATCAAGATCCGGGGGCTCAAGAACAGCTTCGGCGAACAGGTCATCCACGACGGCCTGGACCTCGACGTTCGCCAGGGAGAGATTCTTGGCGTGGTTGGAGGCTCCGGTACCGGCAAGTCGGTGCTGATGCGCTCGATCATCGGCCTGCAGACACCGAGCGACGGCACGGTCGAGGTGCTCGGCGAAAGCATGATCGGCCGCGAGGAGGATGAAGCCAAGAATATCCGCCGGCGCTGGGGCGTGCTGTTCCAGAACGGCGCGCTGTTTTCGACCCTGACGGTGGCCGAGAATGTCGAAGTGCCGATCCGCGAATATTTTCCGTTCATCAAGGAGCCGCTGCTCGACGAGATCGCCAGCTACAAGATCGCCATGTCGGGCCTGCCGGCCAATGCCGGTCCGAAATATCCGTCGGAACTGTCGGGCGGCATGCGCAAGCGCGCCGGCCTGGCCCGGGCCCTCGCGCTCGATCCGGAGCTGTTGTTTCTCGACGAGCCGACCGCCGGCCTCGATCCGATCGGCGCTGCCGGCTTCGACGAGCTGATCGAGGGACTGAAGCACAAGCTCGAACTGACGGTATTCCTGATCACGCACGACCTCGATACGCTCTGGGCGATCTGCGACCGCGTGGCCGTTCTGGCCGACCAGAAGGTCGTTGCGGTCGGGACGATTGAAGAATTGCTCGCCTTGGACCATCCTTGGATTCAAGAATATTTTAACGGGCCCCGCGGACGCGCGGCGCTCGCCGGACTGAAGGAGGGGCGTTAGGGCAATGGAAACGCGTTCAAACCATGTCCTTGTAGGCGCCGTCACGCTGGCCCTGCTGGTGGGGCTGCTGATCTTCATCGTCTGGCTGGCCGGTCTGTCGAACAAGACGACCAAATGCTTCGACATCTATTTCACCCAGGGTGTCGGCGGCCTCAATAAGGGCTCGTCGGTCAACTTCCAGGGCGTGCCCGTGGGCCAGATCGACAAGATCAGCCTGCTTCCCGATCGGCCCGAGTTCGTCTGGGTACGCGTCGTGGTCGATGCCGAAACGCCGGTGCTCCAGGGCACCACGGCGCAGATTAAGGGCGTCGGCTTCACCGGTGTCAGCGAGATTGCGCTGGAAGGCGCCATGAAAGGCGCCCGCCCGCTGGCCCAGGCCGGACCGCAGGGTTGCCCGGTCATCCCAGCCAGCACCGGTGGACTTGGCGCTTTGCTCAACAGCGCTCCGGAGCTGATCGACCGCATCCAGCGCCTGACCGAGCGGCTGACCGAGCTGCTCAGCGACAAGAACCAGAATTCGATCTCCGACATCCTCGAAAATGTCGACAAGACGACAGCGGTGCTTGCCGCTCGCGCTCCCGACCTGGCCGACGCGATCGCCGATGCCCGGATTGCCGCGCGCAATGCCGGCATCGCCGCCGAACGGGTCGGCGTGCTAGCCGACAGCACCAACAAGCTGGTCAACGAGCAGGGCAAGCCGGCAGCGGAAGATTTGCGCAAGGCAATCCAGGCGGCGCAGCGTTCCGCCGAGAATCTGGATGCGATCGTCGGCGACGCTCGGCCTGGCGTCCAGAATTTCAGCAAGAATACGCTGCCCGAAGTGAACCGGCTGGTGCGCGACCTGCGCGACCTGACCAATTCGCTGCAGGGATTCACGCAGCGGCTTAACGAGAACGGCGTGGGCGGCGCTCTCGGACCTCCCAAGCTGCCCGACTATCAACCGGGGAAGAAACAATGAGCCAGAAGTTGCGTGTCGCCGTGCCCGTCGCGCTGGCCCTTTCGCTAAGCGCCTGTGGAGGCTTGGTCGGTGGTGGTGCCAAGGCCCCGCCATGGCTGCTCACCCTGACGCCGCAGGCGCCGGCGCCGGACAGCATTATTCGCACCGCAGGGCCGGGCGAGGCGGTGGTGATCGACCTTCCGGTCGTGCCCAAGGAGGTGAGGGCCAACCGCGTCCCGGTTCATTCCGGGCCGACCGCAATCGCCTACGTCAAGGACCTCACCTGGGTCGATACGCCCGACAAGCTGTTCCAGGATTTGCTGACCGAGACGGTGACCCGGATGACCAACCGTGTCGTGCTCGATCCCAATCAGGCGACCGTTGAACCCGGCATTACGATCAGCGGCAATCTGACGCGGTTCGGCTATGACGCCCAGGAAGGAATGGTGATCGTCCGTTACGACGCCGCCTTGACCCGCTCAGGTGGCAAGGGGGTAGAGACGCGTCGCTTCGAAGCGAAGGAGCCGGCCAACGGCACCGCCGCGAGCGTGGCGCCGGCGATCAATGCCGCGGCCAACCGGGTCGCGATCGAAGTCGCGCAGTGGGTCGGCAACTGACCTGATTAGGCCAGGCTTTTCGAAGCCTGCTCGAACACGTCCTTGCTGAGGCCAAGCGTCTTTACGATCCGGTCCAATTCGGCGCGCATCAGCTCGGCGCGCTTGGGTTCGAACCGCTTCCAGCGGCCCAACGACGGAACCTGCCGGGCGGCGACCTGCGGATTGATGCGGTCGACGGCCAGGATCATGTCGCTGACGAAGCGGTAACCGCGGCCGGAAGCGTCGTGGAACGCCCATTGGTTGGCGGCGAAATTGCTGACCAGTGCGCGCCAGCTGTTGGGGTTGCGGGCGCTGAACAGCGGATGCCGGGCAAGCGCCTCGACGACATCGACCGTATCGCCCCGCTGCGCCGCCGCCTGCAGCGCGAACCATTTGTCGAGCACCAGGCTGTTGTCCTCATACTGGTTGTAGAAGGTGGCGAAGGCTTGCTCGCGCTCCGGCCTGTCGAGGCTGGTCAGCACGGTCAGCGCGCCCTGCCGGTCGGTCATGTTGTCGGCGGCATCGAACTGGACCTTGGCCAGCGCCGCGCCGCGCGCTGGATCGCCGGCGGCCAACAGCCCCAACGACACCGACCTTAGCCGGCGAACGCCCTTGGCATGGGAGGACAAGTCGCTGCCTGAAGCCACCTGCTCCTGGGCGCGTGCCAGATCGTCGGCCAGTGCCGCGCCCACCGCCCGGCGCAGGGCATCCCGGCTGGCATGGATTGCGTCGGGATCGACGATGTCCATCCGGTCGCCGATCAGGCCTTCGCTGGGCAGCGACAGCGCTTCGCCCTTAAACGCCGGGTCGAGCGCATTGGACTGGAGCGTGCCACGCATGGCGGCGATCACCGGCGCCGGGTCGCCTGGCTCGCCGCGTGTTCCGGCGATCAGCGAGCGGAACATCAGCTCCTGCAGCGCCTCGTAGCGGGCGAACGGGTTGGGATCGACTTCGGCCAACCGCTCCAGCTCGCCTTCGCGCCGGTGGGCATCGAGCAGGATCGGCGCAGAGAAATCGCGATTGATCGACAACAGCGGTGCTTCCCGGACATCATCAAAGACGATCTTTGTCTCGGGCTGGTCGAGCAGGACCAGATGTTCACCGGCCAGTGGCGACCCGCTGTCCGCGCCGATCAACGCGGTCTTGAGCGGCAATACCATCGGCGACTTGTTCGATTGCCCGGGCGTGTCCGGAATCGCCTGGGACAGGTGCAGGGTGGCCGTCGACGCCTGCGGATCGTGGTCGAGCCGAGCCTTCACCTTCGGCGTTCCCGCCTGGCTGTACCACAGGCGGAACTGCTTGAGATCGACACCGCTGGCGTCCTCCATCGCGGTGACGAAATCCTCGCAGGTCACTGCCTGACCGTCGTGGCGCTCGAAGTAGAGGTCGCTGCCCTTGCGGAAGGCCTCGTCGCCGAGGATCGTCCGCATCATGCGGATCACTTCGGCGCCCTTGTTGTAAACCGTCGCGGTGTAGAAGTTGGTGATCTCGATATAGGATTCCGGCCTTACCGGATGGGCCAGCGGGCCGCTATCCTCGGGGAATTGGGCGGCACGCAGAATCCGGACGTCATCGATCCGTTTGACCGCCTTCGACCCCATGTCGCCAGAGAAGCTCTGGTCGCGGAAGACGGTGAAGCCTTCCTTGAGGCTCAGCTGGAACCAGTCGCGGCAGGTGACGCGGTCGCCCGACCAATTGTGGAAATATTCGTGGGCGACCACGCCAGCGATATTGTCGAAGTCGGTGTCGGTCGCGGTGTCCTCGTCGGCCAGGATGTAGCGCGAGTTGAAGATGTTGAGGCCCTTGTTCTCCATCGCGCCGAAGTTGAAATCGTCGACCGCGACGATGTTGAACAGGTCGAGGTCATATTCGCGGCCGTAAACCTCCTCGTCCCAGCGCATCGCCGCCTTGAGGCTCTCCATCGCATGATGGGTCTTGGGCAGGTCCCTTTCACGCACCCAGATGGCGAGATCGACCGTCCGGCCGCTCATCGTCGTGAAGTTGTCGCGGTTGGCGGCGAGGTCGCCGGCGACCATGGCGTAGAGGTAGCTCGGCTTGGGGAATGGGTCTTCCCATTCGGCCCAGTGATTGCTGCCTTCGTTATCTCCGCTGGCGACAAGGTTGCCGTTGGCAAGCAGGACCGGGAAGCGCGCCTTGTCGGCGCTCATCCTGACCTTGTAGCGCGACAATACGTCGGGCCGGTCGGGATGGAAGGTAATCCGACGGAAGCCTTCGCTTTCGCATTGGGTGCAGAGGATGCCGCCGGATGCATAAAGGCCCATCAACTTGCTATTGGCCGAGGGAATGATCTCGACTTCGGTCTCGATTGTCGCTGCATCGCCGGACAGTTCGATGACCAGTGTGTCGCCATCCACGGTCCAAAGTGCATCCTCGCCATCAGCGTGTACCAGGAGGGGTACCAGCCCAGCGCCGGCCAGTCGCAATGGACGCCCATGATCTCCGTTGCGTGTGACCTTCAGGACTGAGCGAACCCGGGTCCGTTCGGGGTCGAGCTCGAACTCCAGCGAAACATCGGGCACCAGCCAGTCGGGAGGGCGGTAATCCTGACGATAGGTGGCGACATGCTCCGGCGCGGCCGGGGCTTCGGGATGTTCTAGGACGTCGGACATGGCCGCTTAGCTAGGCTGCGTCGGGCGCTGTCACAAGCGTTGGTCGCCTCCGTCCGGCGAGTGCCAGGAGCATCCCGCCGAGGGCCAGCACGGCTCCGCTGGCCGCCAATGAGCTCCAGCGAAAGCCTTCGAACAGGGTCGACAGGGTCATGGCGATGATCGGCACCATCACGCTCGAATAGGCGGCTTTGCCCGGTCCGATCTTGCGCACCACCGGAAAATAGAGCGCGAAGCACAGCACCGACCCGAACAGGGCCAGGTAGATGACGCCGGCCCAATAACCGACGCGTGCCTCCGCCACCGGCGGACCAGCAATGATGAAGGCCAGGATGCAGTCGATGATCGCACCGATCGCCATCGACCAGGCGAGCAGCGCCAGCAGTGGGTGGCGGTGGGCCTCCTTGCCGGCTTGGTAGACGTTGGCCGAGGAGGCTCCCATGAGTCCGAGCAGGGTCAGCGCCAATCCAATGGCGATGTCGCGATTGCTGACCGGGCTGCTGCGCAATTCATTCAAGAACAACAGCCCGACACCGCACACCGCCACCAGTCCGGCGAGCAGGAACCGCCGGTTGGGCTTCTGGTCGAGAAATACCCAGGCCAGCAGGCTGTTGGGGATCAGCAGGATGGCGAACACGGTCGCCACCACGCCTGAGGTGATGAACCGCTCTGCGGCATAGACGCTGTTAAAGTTGACGCTGAACTGGCTGATCCCGAGCACCAGCGCGGCAAACATTCCGCCGCGATCCATCCTCAGCGAATGACCCTTCCATTTGGCGACCATCGCCATCGCGACGGCGGCGATCATGAACCGGTAGGCGACCGACCATTGCGGCGGGACAATGCCGACCTGGTCGCGGATCACGATCCAGGTCGAGCCCCAGACGCTGGTGAAAATGATGAAGGGAATGACGATCGAGGAGTCGATCCGCGGCTCGTGGCGCGCGGCGCTCACAGGGCGCGGATCGCGGCGGCGAGCTTGGCCACCGAGGCCATGTCCTGGTCCCAGCTGGTGACGAAGCGGACCTCGCCCGGGCCCCAATCGTAGAAATCGAATCCCTGGTTCATCAGCGATGCGGCTTCATCGCTGGTCATGCGCACGAACAGCTCATTGGCCTCGACCGGATAGACCAGCCGTTCGGGTCCGCAAGCCTCGGCCAGGGCGGCGGCAGCAGCATTGGCGGCGCGCGCGTTGCTCAGCCACAGGTCATTCTCGAGCATCGCCAGGATCTGCGCGGCGAGATAGCGGCCTTTCGACAGCAGATGTCCGGCCCGCTTCCTCAGCCGCGGCACGGCCTCGGCCTTGGCCGGGTCGAAGAAGATCAGCGCTTCGGCATTCATCCCGCCATTTTTGACGAAGCCGAACGACATCACCTCGACCCCGGCGCGCCAGGTCAGGTCGGCAGGATCGGCGCCGGTGAACGCGACGGCATTGGCGAAGCGTGCGCCGTCGAGGTGGAAGCTTAGCCCGCGCCGCTTGGCCAGCTCGCCCAGCGCCGCGACCTCGTCGGGCGAATAGCAGAGGCCATATTCGGTGGCGTTGGTGATCGACAGCGCGGCCGGCTGGACCTGGTGGACGTCGTCGCGCACGCGTCCACAAGCCTCCTTGACCACCTCGGGCGTCAGTTTGGCGCCGTGGCCGGGCAACAGGGTAAGCTTGGCGCCATGGGTGAAGAAGCCGGGCGCGCCGGCCTCGTCGACCTCGATATGCGCCATCTCGTGACACAATATCGCGCCGTGCGGCGGACATAGCGCGGCTAGGCCAAGGCAATTGGCGGCGGTACCGGTGGTCACCCACAGCGCGCGAACCTGCCTGCCGAACAGATCGGAAAAAGCACCGTCGAGCCGCTCCGACAGCGCATCGCCGTCATAGGCGGTGTCGACATGGTTGGCCTTGGCCAGCGCTTCGAGCACCTGCGAGCAGACCGGCGCGGCATTGTCGGAGAAAAAGCGCATGGCAACGCCCTCTGGCGAGCGAGCGGCGATGCGTCAATGTGAGTGATTAGCGCCCCTCCGGGGGATTTCCATGCTCGGACTGCCCCCGGCAGTCTTGTGCGTGGAAATGGTGCTGCCGGTGAGGATTGAACTCACGACCTCAGCCTTACCAAGGATGCGCTCTACCACTGAGCTACGGCAGCATGTCTGAAGGACGGCGGGCCTATGGCGGAGGGCTGCACAACCGTCAACCCGCTTGCGCCGGCTACCCGCGAATATTAGCCCACACTGCCATGACCAAGGGCAAGGACGACAAGGCCGAGCGGCTGGCGGCGGCGCTGCGCGAGAACTTAAAGCGCCGGAAAGCGCAAGCCCGCGACGCTCAGCCGAACAAGGATCCGACCCAGGCGGCCAAGGAATAACCGGTATCGAGCGCGCGATTGAGCGCGACGCGCGGACCCAATATATAGAGGCAGGCCAGCGCCCAGCCGAGCGCCACCAGGCCTAGCGGCTTAGCGGCGCGCATTGCCTTTCGAGCCATGCCTTGTCCTCCCCCTCAAGCTGCGGGCCGATCTTGGCCAGCACCTCGGCATGATAGTTGTTGAGCCAGTCGAGCTCCTTGTCCGACAGCATCGTGTCGTCGATCAGTCGCTTCTCGATTGGAACGAAGGTCAGCGTTTCGAAGCCGAGCAGTTCCTTGTCCGCGCCCTGGCCCTTGTCGACGACCAGCACCAGATTCTCGATGCGGATGCCATACTCGCCCTGCTTGTAGTAACCGGGCTCGTTGGAAATGATCATTCCGGCCTGCAGCGGCTCGTCTCCGCCCGATTGCGAGCTGCCGACCGGCGAGATGCGCTGTGGTCCCTCATGCACGGCGAGGAATGCGCCGACGCCATGGCCGGTGCCATGGGCATAGTCGCAACCGATTTCCCACAGCGGCCGGCGGGCGAAACTGTCGAGTTGCGACCCGCGCGTGCCTTTGGGGAAGAGCGCGGTGGCAATCGCGATATGACCCTGCAGCACGCGCGTGTTGCGATCGATCATCTCGGCGGTCGGCTCGCCGATCGGCACGGTGCGGGTGATGTCGGTCGTGCCGTCCTGATACTGGCCACCGCTGTCGACCAGATAGAGGGTGCCGGCAGTGAACGGCAGATTGGATTCCTCGGTACCCTTGTAATGTGGCAGGGCGCCGTTCGGCCCGAATGCCGAAATCGTGTCGAAGCTCAGATCCTTGAGGCTGCCGAGGTCCTGCCGCAGGCTGAACAGCTTATCCTGGGCGATGATTTCGTCGAGCTCGCCCTTGGGAGCCTCTTCCTCGATCCAGCGCAGGAAACGCGACACCGCCGCCCCGTCGCGCGCTTGCGCCGCATGGTGCCCGGCGACTTCGACCGCGTTCTTGATTGCCTTGGGCAGCACCGCCGGGTCGCGGCGGCTGAGGATCCTCGCGCCGCCTTCATTCAGCGCCTGGCTGATCGCCGCGACCGACCTCTCCGGATCGACCGCCACCAGCTTGCCGCTCAGCGAGCGAAGGAACGTCTCGAAATCCTCGCGTTCGTGTAAGCGCACGCCATTGCCGAGGTGGGCGCGGACATCGTCGCCAACCTTCTGGCCTTCGACGAACAGGTCGGCGGTGCCGTCACCATTGACCACAGCGAAGGCCAGCGCGACCGGCGTATGGGTGACGTCCTGGCCGCGGACGTTGAACGTCCAGGCGATCGAATCGAGCGCCGCCAGCACCGCCGCATCGGCGCCCTCCTGATGCAGCCAGTCGGCCATTTCATGGCGCTTTTCGGCCGAATTCTTGCCGGCATATTCGTCCGACTGGACCGCCAGCCGAGCCTTGGACGGCTCGGGCCGGTCGGCCCACACCGCGTCGATCGGGTTGCGCTTCACCGCAACCAGCTCGGCACCCTTGGCCGCCAGCTGCGCGGTCGCCTGCTTGACCCAGTCGGCGGTGTGCAGCCAGGGGTCGTAGCCGATCTTGGCTCCCTCCGGCGCCTTCTCTTTGAGCCATTGCGAAATGCTGGTTTCGGGGACCGACTGGTAGCTCCATTCGGTTGGCGAGACCTGCTGGCGGACCTGGATGGTGTAGCGCCCGTCGGTGAACATCGCCGCTTCCTCGGGCAGCACGACGGCCGATCCGGCCGAGCCCTTGAAGCCGGTCAGCCAGGCCAGCCGCTGCGCATAGCTGCCGACATATTCGCTCATATGCTCGTCGGTCAGCGGGACGACGAACCCGTCGAGACGATCCTCCTTCAGCTGCTGGCGGAGGGCGGCAAGGCGGTCGGCATAAGAGGACATGGCAATCTTTCCGGCTCTTTGTATGAGGAAGGCAGATAGTCGCTTTGTCTTGCCTCAGGAAGCCCGATGACCCCCGAAAATCCACCGATCGCCGCCCGCAAGTCGCATGTGAACGAAGCGCATGGCGTGACGTGGGACGATCCATGGCATTGGCTGCGCGATCCCAACTATCCTGAAGTCGATGACCAGGAGGTGCTTGGCTACCTCAAGGCCGAGAATGCCTATTTCGACGCGGCGATGAAGCCGCACGAGGGGCTGGTCGAAAGCCTGTTCCAGGAGATGAAGGGACGGATCAAGGAAGACGACGCCTCGGTCCCGATCAAGGATGGCGACTGGCTCTACTGGTCGGCGTTCAAGGAAGGCACTCAATATCGCGACTGGTATCGCAGACCTGTCGGCGGCGGCGAAGAGGCGTTGATCTACAGCGAGAATGCCGAGGCCGAGGGCAAGGAATATTACCGCCTCGGCGCCTTCGCGGTCAGCCCCGACGGCAGGTTGCTGGCGACCTTGGCCGATGACGACGGATCGGAGCGGTTCAAGCTGGTGGTCCGCGACCTCGCCACCGGAAACGATCTGGAGACGGTGACCAAAGTCGGCATCGGCAACCCGGTATGGACCAGCGACTCCGCCGGACTGGTGTTCACCGAGGTCAATGACCAATGGCGCAGCTATCGCGCCCGCTATCACCGCATCGGCGACGATCCGGCCCTGGCGGTGACCATCTATGAGGAAAAGGAGGACATTGCCTTCTCGGTCGGGGCGGCGCGGTCGACCGACGACAGCCTGATCTTCATTTCGACCGGCAATAATTCATCGAGCGAGATCCGTTTCGTTCCCGCAAACAACCCGACCGCGCCGCTCACCATGATCCGCCCGCGCGCGCCAGAACTCCAATATGACGCCGACGCGGCGCATGGGACGCTGTGGATCCTGACCAACGACCATCACGTCAATTTCAGCATCGCCACCGCCGATCCGGCCAAGCCCGGAGAGTGGAGCGAGCTGGTGGCGGGCAGCGACCGCACCTATTTGCGCGGCATCACCAGCCACCGCGATCATTTGTTGATCGCGGCGCGGGTCGACGGCCTCGACCAGCTGCTGCTGCGCGACTACGCCAGCGGCGCAACGGAGCGGGTGCCGTTCGCCGAGGCGAGCTACAGCGCCAGCTTCACCGGCAATCCCGAATTTGCGCCCGACAGCTATCGCCTGGCTTATTCGTCAATGGTCACCCCTGCGACGGTCTATGACTATCACCCCGCCGACAAGCGGCTGGAAGTGCGCAAGGTCCAGGAAATCCCGTCGGGCTATGATGCCGGCCAATATGTCACGGAGCGGGTGACGGTGACCGCGCGCGACGGGGCGAAGGTCCCGGTGTCGGTGCTGCGCCGCAAGGAATTCGCCAAGGACGGCAGCGGCAAGCTGTTCGTCTATGGCTATGGCGCTTACGGCCTCGCCATTCCGCCGAGCTTCTCGACCTCGCGCCTCAGCCTGGTCGATCGCGGCTATGCCTATGCCATCGCCCATATCCGTGGCGGCGACGACCTTGGCTACCAATGGTTCCTCGACGGCAAGCTCAAGGCCCGGAACAACGCGTTCAACGATTTCGTCGACGTCACCAGGGGGCTGATCGCCGAGGGCTATGCCAGGGCCGGCCGGGTCGCGGCGCATGGCGGATCGGCCGGCGGCGAGCTGATGGGCGCAGCGGTCAACCAGGCCGGCGAGCTTTATGGCGCCGTGGTCGCCGACGTGCCGTTTGTCGATGTCCTGAACACCATGCTCGACGACACGCTGCCGCTGACGCCGGGCGAGTGGACCGAATGGGGTAATCCGATCACCGACAAGGCCGCGTTTGACCTGATCAGGAGCTACAGCCCCTACGACAATGTCGAGGCCAAGCCCTATCCGGCGCTGCTGATCACCGGCGGGCTGACCGACCCGCGCGTCACTTACTGGGAGCCGGCCAAATGGGCGGCGCGCCTTCGCGCCACGAAAATCGACGACCATCTGCTGCTCTTGAAGATCAACATGGGTGCAGGCCACGGCGGCAAGTCAGGCCGCTGGAACAGCCTGCACGAGCTGGCCGAGGCCTATGCCTTCGTGGTGACGCAGATCGGCTAGAGCTAACCGTCGTCGGCAGGCGCCGGCACCACGCAGCGGTGTTCGCCGGTGTCGCAGACGAAGGACGGCGCGCATTCGCTAGTGACGTTGCACTGGCGGTGGCAGAGGCCGCTGACCGAGCCGCAGGTATAGCCGCTCGCCGCGCAATTTTCCGACGCTCCGGCGGTGTTGACCGACATCAAGCCCTCACAATGGGCAGTGACCAGCGACCCGCCCATGCGGGTCATCTCGTCGATCCGCGCCAGCACCTCCTGATATTGGGCGAGCGTCGTCATATATTGGTTGCGGAGCGCGAGCTTGTCCTTGCGCAGCTGCTGGATCAGCGCCCGGGCGCGGTCAGGGTCGTTGGCCGGATCGAAAGTAATCGGCTTCGAGCCGTAATCGGCCGACAGGTCCACCGTCATCGTCGGCGACTGGACCTGCTGGACCTGCTGGACCTGCTGCAGCTCGGGCGCTTGCGGCGCTGGCGGCGTGGCGACGGTGAATTGGGCCAGGGCCGGAACAGCCACGGCGGCGACAACGGCGGCGGCCAGGATGAATCCACGCTTCATGGCGAACCCCTTTGCTCGATGGTGGATCCGTCGAGAATGTTCCTCGCCGGGCTGCTCGTCAACGCGGCTTTCATGCTATGGCACGCGCCGGGAGAGAATTTGCTCATGCCGTATCGCCGCGCGCCTTATTATGTCCTGTTCGTGCTGGCGGTGATCGCCGTCGGCTTCTGGCCGAGCTATTTCGCCAAATGGACCGAGGTGCCGTGGCAGTTCCACGCCCATGGCGTCGCCGCCACTCTGTGGGTGTCGTTGGTGCTGCTCCAGAGCATCGCGGTGCACAAGGACCGGCTGCCGCTGCACCGCACGGTCGGCAAGGTCAGCCTGTTGCTGTTTCCTTTCCTGATCGCGGGTTTCGCCGGGATCATCGACGTCACCGCCAAGGGTTATGTCGAGGCCAATGATCCGGTGCGCGTGATGTTCGCCGGATCCTTCCTGATCGGCATGGCAATCGCCATCGCCGCCTACCTGACTTTCTACTACCGGGCGCTCAAACACCGGCGGAAGGTTTGGCTCCATAGCGGCTATATGCTGGTGACGCCGCTATTCCTGTTCGAATCGCCGTTCAGCCGGATCCTCAACATGGGCGCCCCGGGCTTCACCATAAGGGGGCCGGAGGATTTCGGCCTGATCCTGACCTCGATCGAATTCTCGATGGCGCTGGAGCTGATGTTCATCCTCGCCGTCTGCTGGAAATATCGCAACAAGGCGCTTCCATTCATGGTCGCGGCGGGATTCATCGTCGCGCAGATGATCACCATGCTGTTGCTGGGCGACTGGTCCGCGCTGAAGCCGATCCTGTTCCTGATCGGCACCACACCGAGCTGGGGGGTGTGGCTGAGCGGGTTCGGGGCCGGCGCCCTGACCGCCTGGGCGGGATGGAACCGGGGCAAGCAGCGGCCGGCTGTGCCAGTTGGGGCCGTTGCGGCCTAGCCGATTGCGTCCGTGACCGTCCGGTGACAGGTTCGCACCCGTGAGCAAGATTTTGCGATTCCGCCGCCGCAACCGGCCGGGCTGGAGGACCGCCGCGAGCAAGCGCCTGAAAGGGCTTGCCCAGGCGGTACGGCCGTCGTTCGTGCGGCGGCTGGAGCAGATGAAGCAGCAGCGCAAGTTGCGTTTCAGGGCGGCGGTAGCTGGCGCAATATTGCTCGGATTCGCGGCGATCGGCTGGGCGCTGATCTAGTCCCGATGAAATGAACGTGACCTGCCCCGCAGGTCACTGGTTCCTTTCATTGTCCCACAGCATTGCAACTATCCTCCACCCCATCTCCGGATGGCGGAAGAGCTGGATCGAGTTGATGCCACGGCGTTCTACGTCGGCGGCGTCGGGCGAGGTCCGCGCCTCATAGTGGCTCCAGACTTGGGCGATGTTGCCGAACAGGTCGATTCGCCGCTCGGTCTCGACCTCGTAGAAGGGGTTCGCGGCGAAAAAGGGCGTAGTGTTTTCCCGATATTCGGCGAGGCCCATCGCCAGCATCTGGGGATTGCCGCTTTCGTTGACCCAGGTCCTGACCTGCCGCGCTTCGGGAAGAAAGCAATTGGCCTGCCGGCTCCAGTCGCGCGGCCCCGCAGGCCCCGAGATCATGTCGTACATCTCGTCGATGACGGCGCCGATGGCTTCGTGGTCGGTCATCCATTTCCCCTCTCGTCCGACTTCCACTAAAGCAAAAGCGGGACGGACCAAGCGGGGGCACTACCGATGGCCAACCTGATCGACGAACAGCAATTGGGCTCGCTCGGCGTGCGCCGGATCGCGATCGACACCGATCCCGAAGAATTGGTCCTACCGACCGAAACCGAGAAGAGGCTCGGCTGGATCGCGAGGTGGCTGAGCCAGCCGCCCTTCATTTTCCGCGACTGGGGTCTCAGCCGCTATGTCGACGGCGGCTTGCGCGCCCTGTTCCGCGGCGACAGCGGCACCGGCAAGACCATGGCCGCGGTGGCACTCGCCAAGTCGGCCGGGCTCGAGCTCTACCGCATCGACCTCGGCCGGGTGGTCAGCCAATATATCGGCGAGACGGAGAAGAACCTCGATCGGGCCTTCAAGGCGGCCGAGGAGGCGGGCGCGATCCTGATGTTCGACGAGGCTGACGCGCTGATGGCCAAGCGCACCCAGGTCAGCGACGCCCACGACCGCTATGCCAATCTCGAAGTTGCTTACCTGCTGCAACGGCTGGAGTCCTTTTCCGGACTGGCGATCCTCGCCAGCAACCGGCGCGACGGTTTCGACCAGGCCATTCTTGGGCGGATCGATGTGCTGGTCGACTTCCCCAGGCCGGACGCGGCGGCGCGGGCGGCGATCTGGGGCAGGCTGCTGGGCGCGGTGAAGCTCGACAAAGCGGAGAAGATCGACCTCGCCCAGATCGCCAGGCATGAATTGTCCGGCGCCGAGATATTACGGGCGGTGCGCATGGCGTCGCTGCTCGCCGCAAGCGAGGAAATGCCGCTCGACATGGCGCATCTTGAGACCGCCGCCCAGGAACGGGTCGAAATGCGGCGCTAACCGACCAGTAACCGGTTCGTTTTAGACTGCTGCGCCATGGCTAGACCGCTCAAAAGTGCCAAGCCGACCGTCGATCTGGCGGCGGGAGAAGTGCGCGTGTCGAAGATCCGCCGCGATCCGCAACCGCAGCAGAAGCTCAAGGAAATCACGATCGAGGAGCGCAACGAGCGCGACCAGCGCAACGCGATCATCGGCATCGCGGCGTTCACCATCGCGATGATGATCATCCTGCTGGCGGTCAGCGTCTGGGCCGGCTGGACGCCGCGAGCTTATATTCTGCAGCTTTGAGCTACCGAGCGCAGCGAGGCTCGCTTCGCTCCGCTTACGTTGCGCTCGGCGCCTCGCTCACCAGAGCGGGCGGGTTGGCCGGTGCCGTTGCCGGATCACGGTTTCCTTGATCAGGTGTGACTTGAGCTTGCGCGTCATGACCGAGGCGCCATGGCCGCTCATGCACACCAGCCGCGTGCCGCCGGCGGGCAGCTTCTCGATCGCGGAGATGCCGACATTTTCGGCCTGGCAGCGGCTGACCACGTCGCGCTCTTCGAGCGAAATAAACAGTTCGCGGCTCATTGCTTGTCACCCCGCTTGGCGGCGACGATGGCGTCGCGGAGATTGCTGTAGCGATACTCGCCCCACAGGAAGACGTCGGCCTGGATGCGTTTGATGCCCAGGCGGGCAAGCTCCATCTCGTCAACATGATTGTCGTTGCTGGTCATGGGGTTAGCGTCTCCCTTCATGTAAGCGGGAGCGCGTTCGGTCTCTCAGCCGCACAGGCTTACGTCAGGACGTCCGTGCGATGGGGAGCCAATAGCACGGGGGGGCGTGAACAGCTAATCGGCAAACACCCCATTTTTGGATGCCCCGCCATGGAGTCGGTATTGCCGGTCAGCCATGCTAGTCGCGGTGGCGAACAGGAGTGGGGGCATTATGAACAAATATATCTGGACCGCCGCGGCACTGGCGCTGGCGGCCTGCGCGCCGCAGGCCGGCAGCAACGCCGAGGGCAGTGAGGTGGCTGCGGCGCAGCGGCCGTCCGACAAGGAGTCCGAGGCCTATATGTGGAAGGCGGAGGAGGATTGGGCGGCGCAGGCGGTCCGGCCGATCCCCGGCCTGATGGAGCGGATCCTCGCCGACGATTATACCGGTGTCTCGTCCGACGGCAGCGCCCGCAACAAAGCCGACCAAATCAAGAGCCAGGCCGAGCCGCTGACCGGCACTTTTGTGTCGAGCAAGCTCGAATATGTGCACTACCGGCATTTCGGCGACACGGTGATCGCTCAGGGCCAGGAATCGCTGAAGCGCGCCGACGGCAAGCCCGACCTCCAGCTCATCTGGCATGACATCTGGATGTTTCGCGACGGCAAGTGGCAAATCGTGGCATCGCAGGATTCGGTGCTGCCGGCGAAGGGGTAAGGATCGCGAGCGAATGTTCACAATGTTCAAGGTGACCAAGGGCTAATCGGCAGCCACATCTTCCAACACTTCCAGCATCGTCGGGAACGCCTGTTGCGCCTCGGCCTGAGGATCGCTGTTGTCGTCTTTGCGGCGCTCCCAAGGTGCGGCAAAGCGCTTGGGATCGAGCCGGGCCAGCAGCCACATCGACAGCCGCTCGCTTGGCACCTGCTTCTCGCCGATTAGCTCCCCGTCACGATATGTTTGCTGGATTCCGCCGTGAATCGCCCGGTCGAAGGCCAAGGCCGACAGGCGGCCCACGGCCAGCTGCTGCGCCGCATCCCAGGCGGCAGCGAACGGGGCCGAGCGAACCCTGAGGCCATATGCGCTGCGGGCGGAGAGGCCGGCCGATTTGGCCGAGAGGTGCACGGAACCGGTTTCGGCCAGGGATTCGATGAAATGCTTCTGCCGCTCCGCGCTCCAGCCGCCGGCCTTGCGGCTCGGTTCCGGGGAGAAAGGGACGGCGTGAAGTCCGGTGGGTGTCGGCCCAGCGATCGACACCTCGTCCGGCAGGAAATCGACCGGAACGCTGCTCGGCAGGGGCACCAGGCTGACCCTTGGCCCGCCTTCCTCGGCACCGGCGTCTTTCGTATCGGACACGTTGCGCTGTGCTGCAGCCCAGGCGTCGAATTCCTCCAGCGTCATGTCCCGTTGCAGCCGTCCCGCCATCATCGCCTCCTCAAATGGGCGGCGCTTATGAACCAAATAGGTTGCTGTAGGACAGGATTGACACTTATATACTTGAGAAAGCAGCGTCGATGTCCTACACAGAGCAAGACAGGCCGGCGTTCCAAGATCAACTAACCGATGTGGTTATCCCAGCGGATCGATTAGACGCGGCAATTCGCCTTCTAACCAGCTATGATCCAAGTTGGCATCGACCAGAGGATGTTGTTCTAGCCATCGCGCATACCATTTCGGGGGAGGCCCCGCTTTGCCGTGGGAAAAGCGATTGACGCCTGCGGGTGGAGGCCACTTACGAAGCGCCGCAAGCGCATCAAATCCTACATGGGATGCGCGGCACAGTTTCGCCTCCAGGGCGGGAAGATCAGAAGCCTTTAGCGGGTTGTTGGGTTCTTTCGGATGCCTGGCGCAAACCTCAACCTTCTTACCTCGATCCACGGCGCGCCAACCCCAAATGCCGTGGAAGGCGTGGTTCCGCAGACGCTTGGTGTCATTGAGTAGGTCGTAGAAGCGTTGAGTTAAATCTCGTGCGTTGCCGTCTTTGATTTTGGAAATCTCGGGTTTGATTAGGTCCATCTTTGGACCCATCGGCTTCTCGCCGATGAACATTTTGCGCTGTGTGATGGACAGTTTGAGGACGTTTAGAAGCAGCTCGTCCAAGACGAAGTCAATGTGGCCCCACAGGACAGCAATACGGCCCAGCTGGGCATGTTGCTTGTCGGTAAGGGGTGATATGAGCGCGGGCTGGGTTTCAGGATACAAAGCCATGTCAGACACCGATCAAAAGCGAGAGGACGAAGTGCTGCGGCGGATGCTGGCGACAAAGCCAAAGCCACACAAGCCGCCCATCACCCCCAAGAAGCCAGGTAAATCCGGCGACCCGCTGGGCGTAAAGCGCATCGTCCGCGCTAAGCTAAAATAATGGAGGATCAGCATGGCCGATGAAGGCGTGGATTGGACCGGCGTGTCCGAACCAATGGTTCGACAGATTCTGGCGCATGGGGACATGTTTTTGCAGGCCCAATTACAAAGCGCCATTGCGTCCGACCAAAGAGCCACGACCCTTGCGGGAATGCTCGCCACCCTTTCCGCCGCAGCCTTCGCGGCAGCCGTAGCGCTCTGGGGCAAGATTAGCGTAGATGGGATGGCTGGGTTGCTGACCATGGCGATCTTCCAATTAATCGCCGCGCTTTGTTCGGCGTGGGCTGCTCGGCCAATCGATTTCTTCATCCCCGGCAGTCGGCCGGAGCAATGGTATCATGCGTGCAAAAAAGACTTGGTTGGCATGATCGGCGGCGCCGCCGAACATGCTCAATTTGCGATCGATGAGAACGAAGTTTTCATGGGGGGCAATCAGGAGGCCCTCCGAGCTGGCCTCCTTCTCGCCGTCACGTCTCCCCTTCTTGGGGCGCTCATTTGGTGGCTGGTCTAACCCTTATTTGAGGGCTTGGGAGGTTTGGGCTTGCTCTCCGAAACTGTCGTTTTTGGGTGAGACTTTGCGTAGCCCTCCTTGACGTATTTGCCCGTCACGGCGCTACGATATGACTTGCCCGCCCCGCTTGATTTAGAACCCCCACCGCTGCTTTTCTTTGCCATTACACTCCTCCCAACCCGAGCAGGGTGGACCCTAACCTAAGTCAGTTACGAGTCCAGCGCTTGCGGGGCGTTCCGATAAACGGAAGCGGACGGTAGTAGTTAGGCTGCGAGCCGATCAATCCGCCGATAGGTGAGGCGCTTGCCGGCGATGCCGACCAAGTTGGCGTCGGAGCGCTCACGATCGCTGATCTGGCGAGTGTTATAGCGGAAATCGAATTCGGCGGTGTAGCGATGCAGATGCGCTTCGCTCATGTGGTGGTAGGTGCCGATCACGCCGCGCTTGAAGATGGAAAAGAAGTTTTCGACCGTGT